>JAYOMW010000297.1:0-1573 GCA_038121045.1 Opitutia bacterium | reverse complement strand
CATGACACTTGAAGCACTTGTCCGACAGGATCGGCCGGATTTCCCGGTTGAAATCAATTTTTGAGAAGAGAGGGAGAGCCGGAAGGAGGAGCAGCAAGGCAATGATCTTCATGGTCAAAGGAATGGGAATGTCGCTTCTTTTTTTTGGGGAGGGCGCCTACTTTCCGGAATATTCGGGGTTGGGTTTGGGGAGTTTGGCCCCATCCGCTTTCAGGCGTTTGAGCAGAGCGGCATCCAGTTCGCGGACTTTGCCCGGCATGCTCTCGGCCAAGTTTTTGGTTTCTCCCAAGTCTTTTTTCAAGTCGTACAATTCGTAAATCCCTTCCCAAAACTTGATCAGTTTGAAATCACCCTTGCGGATGATGGAATAGGGACCCGGGGCATGACGGTAGTGAGGGAAATGCCAGATCAAGGTTTCCCGGTTCGGGCTTTTCTTTCCT
Organism: Opitutia bacterium; assembly: GCA_038121045.1. Classification (GTDB taxonomy): domain Bacteria; phylum Verrucomicrobiota; class Verrucomicrobiia; order Opitutales; family Seribacteraceae; genus Seribacter. Next base: position 1,133 of record JAYOMW010000297.1, on the reverse strand, counting down.
CCGCTTTCCAAGTGTTTGCCCAGGGACAGTCCGTCGATCGGACGATCCTTCGGTAGGTCCGTGCCCGTTGCTTCCATAATCGTGGGAAACAAATCGATCGAAGAAACCGGAAAGTCGGAAGTCTTGCCAGCTGGTACTTTGGCCGGCCAACGGACAAGGAAAGGCACTCGGATGCCGCCCTCGTAGCAGTATCCTTTTCCACTGCGCAGGGGGGCGTTGTCGGTCGGGCTTCCGTTCCGGTCAAGCCCTCCGTTGTCACTGGTGAAAATAATCAGGGTGTTCTCGTCGATTCCATGCTTCTTTAATTCCGACAACATGTCGCGCATACAATCATCGATCGACTCGACCATTGCCGCGTATTTCCGGTTGGTCTCCGACATCCCTTCCTTGAACTTGTATTTGTCAGCCACTTCCTGAATGGCCTGAATCGGTGTGTGAACCGCATAATGAGAAACTTGGATAAAAAAGGGTCGGTCTTTCCAATTGCGGATCAGTTTGACCGCCTCATCCGCCTCGCGATGGGTCAGGTACTCTCCGGGCTTTCTTCCGGGCAATTTGTGGATGCCCGCCCGAATCGTAGGGTGACGGTGCTTGGGGTTGTTGTAGGGATCGAAAAACGAGGGGGGTTGACCATAGTCGCAGCCGCCGAAGTTTTCATGATATCCCTGCTTTTCCGGATACCAGGCTTCGTCGCCCAGGTGCCATTTCCCGATGTATGCGGTCTTGTAGCCACTTTTGCGCAAATTCTCCGCAAGGGTGATTTCCGAATTGTCCATCCAATAGGGATTGGGCGGGCAGAGGAGCTTGCGGTTTTTGCCCCCGACGTATTCGGTCGGGTTTTTCTCCGGCGTACCCAGTCCTCCCCGTTGAAAAAGAGAGCGTATCCAATCGGTCACCCCAAGACGATGAGGATAGCGTCCGGTCTGAACGGCGGCCCGGGTGGGGGAGCAAACGGCGCAAGCGGCGTAACCATTGGTGAAGCGCATGCCTTCCTTGGCCAAGCGGTCTATGTTGGGGGTTCTGTAAAAGTCAGAACCTTGGCAGGCCAGGTCCACCCAACCCATGTCGTCGACGAGGATCAGAATGACGTTGGGGGACTTTTCGTTGGCGTGGCTTGCGAGGCCAAGGGAAAA
>JAYOMW010000296.1:0-1615 GCA_038121045.1 Opitutia bacterium | reverse complement strand
TGGGACCTAGCCGATCATCAGGCGAAAAAATTCGAAGTCTCCGTTTGGTTGGACAAAGGAGACGCCCCCTTCCTCAACTGGGACAACGGCCCGGGCCCCTCCGACTATTGGATGCGCGACATTTGCAAAAAATACCACACTGACATCGAGTTCCGTGGTAAAGAGGGCGCCCACGCATGGCACTTCGTCGGGAAGGACCTCGTGCCCGGACGAACGGTTTCGGACGTATGGAAAGGCCCCGTAATCAGGTTGCATGAACTCAGGATCAACGGTCCCCTGCCCCGCACCTACCAAAGCAGAGCCCAGCAAGTTTTTCTCGACGGTGAACGCGATCTTGCGAAAGTTAATCTCGAACTCGCCTTTATCCGTTTTGCCCAGAGAGCCTTTCGTCGACCCGTTGCCAAGAGTGAAATCGAGCCCTACCTGAAAATCGAGAACCATGCCCGGCTTAAGCTGGGGAGGTCGCCCGAAGATGCCTTCTTTCTTGCCCTCAAGGCCATGTTGGTTTCCCCCGACTTCCTTTACCTCAAGGAAGAAAAAAGAGAGACGAACCGCTTGAACTTTTTCGAAACCGCGAATCGCCTCTCTCATTTTCTGTGGTCCTCTTTGCCTGACAACGAACTTTTCCAACTAGCCAAAAATGAAAAACTAAGAGACCGAGCAGTGCTCAAGCAACAAATTGAGCGCCTGCTGAATGATCCGCGAAGCCAGGCCTTCGTCGAGGGGTTTGCCGAGTCATGGCTTCGACTCGACAAAGTGGGCTCCATGCCACCCGCCTCTCTGAAGTTTCGCGAATATTACCGATATGGATTACAGGATTCCATGATCGAGGAAACTCACCGTTTCCTCGATCATGCGATCAAGGAAAACGTTCCCTTGACCGATTTCATCCACTCCGATTACGGGTTCCTCAACCAAGACCTCGCCCGTCATTACGGGATCAATGGAATCGAGGGTATCCATTTCCGGAAAGTGTCTTTCCCCCAGGATAGCATGCGGGGCGGATTGCTTGGTCAAGGAAGCATTCTAACCCTGACCGCCAACGGGGTCGATACCTCGCCTGTCATTCGAGGCATCTGGGTTTTGGAAAGTCTGCTGGGCACCCCGCCCGCTCCTCCGCCACCCGACGTCGAACCCATCGACCCGGACGTGCGGGGAGCCAAGACCCTCAAGGATATCCTCGAAAAGCATCGTTCCGTCCAAGCCTGCGCCGATTGCCATGCCAAGATCGACCCTTATGGGTTCGCTTTGGAATACTTCGATCCCGTAGGGGGCTACCGCCCGACTTACTACCGCTCACGCTTTTGGAGGAATTCAACCCAATCCACCAAGTTCTTTCCCTCCCATCCTATCGACGGATCCGCAACCCTTAGCACCGGAGAAAAGATCCATGGTCCACGAACCCTCAAGAAAGCTTTGCTTGCCAAGAAAGGGTTGCTTGCCCGTAACCTTGCAGAAAAACTGTTAACCTATGGAACGGGTAGAGAAATTACTTTACGGGACAAAAACGAAGCTAGGGAGATTGCAGATTCCATTGTTTCCGGAAATTTTGGCTTTCAGGATTTAATCGTAAAAGTAGCCACCAGCGAGGCCTTTAGTCGGAAATAGTTTCAGT
>JAYOMW010000295.1:0-1639 GCA_038121045.1 Opitutia bacterium | reverse complement strand
CCCCAGATCACGGAGGTGAGAAGGAGGAGCAAGTTTGCCTGGAGCTTCACCGCAGACAAGCCGCCTCGGAAGAAGCGGGTGGGGACAGGGGGCTTTGGATCGCCGGGTACACAGATGGAGTAAGAAGGAAAAGGAGGCGCCGGGCGAGGATTTGTTTGGGGGCGTTTACGGAACTTGCCTAAGGGTGGGGCGCTCATTTAAGATCGTGTCATGAAACTTCCCCCCGTTTTTCTTGGCCTCTTGTTGGCTCTTTGTCCATTGGCCGAAGCGAGGAAACCCAACTTCATCGTGATCTTCATCGATGACTTGGGATACGGCGATATCGGTCCGTTCGGCTCCACCAAGAACGAGACCCCTCATTTGGACCGGATGGCCAAGGAGGGAATGAAGCTCACGTCCTTTTACCTCGCTTCCTCGGTCTGCACCCCTTCCCGGGCGGCTCTCATGACGGGGAGCTATCCGCGCCGGGTTGGTCTGGGACAGGGCTCGGACCACGCCGTGCTTTTCCCGGGCGACGTGCACGGGTTGCATCCCAAGGAGATCACGATTGCCGAGATGCTGAAGGAGGCGGGCTATGCGACGGGTTGTTTCGGAAAGTGGCATCTGGGCGATCAGCCTGAGTTTCTACCTACCTCTCAGGGCTTTGACGAATATGTGGGAATTCCGTATTCAAATGACATGTGGCCGGGATTGAAGCGCTGGAAATTCCCCCACCTTCCGATTTTGCGAGGGACCAAGGTGATCGACCAGGTGGACGACATGGATGAGCAGGCGGAGCTCTGCCGGCTGTTCACCGAGGAAGCCGTGAAGTTTATTGAGAAGAACAAAGACAAGCCTTTCTTCTGCTACGTCCCCCATGCTTTCGTGCATGGTCCGCGGAGGGCAAGACCCGAGTTCATGGCCAAGGCCAAGACGGTCGAGGAGGCGCAGGTCGAGGAGTGCGACTGGAGCGCCGGGCAAATTCTTGATGCGGTCCGCAAGGCGGGAATCGAGAAGGATACTTTCGTGCTCTTCACTTCCGACAACGGAGGAGCCAGGGGACTGACCAGCGGGCCGTTGCGCGGTGGAAAGGGTTCCATGTGGGAGGGCGGATTCCGCGGGCCGACCGTGGCCTGGTGGCCCGGTACCATACCGGCGGGATCAACCTGCAAGGAGATGACGACCACGATGGATCTGCTCCCGACCTTTGCAAAATGGGCGGGTGCAAAGGTTCCTGCCGACCGGATGATCGACGGGAAGGTGGCAAGCGATTTGTATTTGGGCAAGGAGGGGGCCAAGACCCCGCATGACCGTTTTTTCTTCAACGCCCGTAACACCTTGCGGGCGGTGCGTTCGGGGCCGTGGAAACTCTTTTTGAACGGTCCCTTGCATAACCTCGAGGAGAACTTGGGGGAAACCAAGAACTATGCGTCCGAACGCCCGGGGGTGGTCAAGCGCCTGAAAGGCTACGCGGCCCAGTTCGAAAAGGATTTGAAGAAGAACTCACGCCCCGTGGGGGTGGCCAAGAATCCCCGCACTCTCGTTCCCCGACCCGGGGTCGAGGGGGAGGAGGCTTACAAGCCGACTTTGTGGATTGGGAAACAGAAGAACTGAGCTTTCAATGGATAGGACAATCAAAATGAATAAACTGATCTTTGCC
>JAYOMW010000294.1:0-1709 GCA_038121045.1 Opitutia bacterium | reverse complement strand
GCAGATCATCGTGAAAGATGGTTTTCTTGTCCGCCCGCCCATCCCCGTCGACGTCTTCCAGGATGACGATCCGGTCGCGCAGTTTCAGGTCGAAATTCGTTCGTGCCTCGGCATAAGTATAGCACTCCGCCACCCATAACCGGTTACGGTCGTCAAAGGCCATGGCGATGGGTTGCCGGATCATGGGTTCGCTGGCAAAGCAGTTGATTTCGAATCCGTCGGGTAAGCTCATTCCAGCAACCGCTTCCTCCGGGTCGGGGAGGGTGAGATCGGTCTTTTGAGTGTTGGTCGGTATGGGGAAGTCGCCGAGCAGAACGCTTGGAGCGATCAGGCAATTCAGGAAAAGTAGGCGAGTGAATTTTCTTTTGATCATGACGGAAGAGGATGGAATGAATAGGATCTACCATTCCTAATGGATCATGTTCCTCCCCGACAAAGAAAAAAGGGGAGAATCCGAAAATAGCCCGTCTGGGTTTCGATTCTATCCGCCCGCCCTCGTCTTACGCTCCACCCTTGGGCTGAACCTTCGCCTTGGATTTCGGGTCGGGAACAAGTTCGATCCGCAACCCGCTCGATTTTCTCTTGGTCCTGTCGATGGAGAAGGTGAAAGATCGAGTTCCAGGACGTAGGCTGAAGGAGGAGGAGAGATCCTTGATCTCCTTGTCGTCCAACCAGAGTCGCAAGCCCTCGAGTTCGTTGATCCTGAGCCGGACGAGGCCTGCCGCTTGGACGTCGACGAAACCCCTGGCAAAACTCATCTTCTTGTCACCCAACTCATCATGAGGCAGGATACCGTTCACCAAGCTGTATACGCTGCTCCAGGATTCGTTTTCTCCAACAGCGTCCGACTCCGATCCAGCGACCATCCATTTGCGGATGACCGGGCTTTCGTCATTGGCATAGGGGCCAGGCTTGCCAAGGACGGAAACGAATTTCGCAAGATCGATGAATTCTCCCCGTGTCTTGAGCTGGTCGGCCAGTCCCGCCGGCATGAGCGAGGGCATGGGATTGATTTTGCGAACTTTGTCCATCGAAGCCTTGCGTTCCTTCCCGCCGAGAGAAGAGTCTCGAACGATCACTTCCTTGTCGCTCTGGTAAATGATTGACCCCATGAGGACGGAACCGTCGTCGAGCGTGATGAGCTTGTTCTCGTAGTGTTGGGCGATGGCCTTGTTGGGTTCGAGAATGGCTTCCACGACGTAGGCGGTGTCCGCAGCCGTCCCCACCGCCACCAGGTTTGGTCCGATTTTCGGTCCGACGTTTCCGATTGCATGGCAACTCGCGCAGGCGAGAGCCTGACGCCGATAGATGAGTTCGCCTCGAACAGGGTCACCAAGGCGATCCACCTCGGAGGCCAAAGTGTTTCGGTCTTCTTTAAGAAGGATGGCACTCAGTGATTTGGGCAGGGCGGGGCGGAACAATCGTTCGAGCTGCATGGAAAGCTGACCGCTTTTGCGGTGGTATTCGGCAACCTTGTCCTTGACGGGGGGAGCGATCGTTTTTCCGGTCAGCGCCTTGGCCAAAACCATGTTTCCTTTGGATCTTCGGTTGAAGGCTTGAATCAAGGCCACGGGATCAAGCTCTCCCAAATCTTGAGCAAAGAGTCCGGCTGCAAGCTCAGCCGCTTCCTCGACACTCGTCATAAGGATACCGAAAATCGCAAAATAACGTTCGGCCGGCCTCCCCTTGGTCGCCAAGTCGAGAAGGGT
>JAYOMW010000293.1:0-1726 GCA_038121045.1 Opitutia bacterium | reverse complement strand
AGACGTTTCAGGAAGTTCAGTACACCGCCATTCCTTTCGATGACCGCAAGGTTGCGGGCGAATTGCTCAGCGCCAAGATGCTTGCCTTGTAATGCCTGTCTTTGATTCAGATTCATTGGCCAAATGGTCGGGCGGAACATGGAAGAACAAACCGGATGATTCGATTTCAGGTTTTTCAATCGATAGCCGCTCGATTTCCAAGGGAGAAATGTTCGTCGCCATCGAGGCCGAACGGGACGGTCATGATTTCATGTCTGCTGCCGAAGCAAAGGGAGCTGGGGCCGCGCTTGTCAAAAAAGTGGATCTCGGAGTCCCGATTCCGCAGTTGGTAGTGGACGATACTCTTTCGGCCTTCCATCGGATTGCCAGGGGGCACCGGAGTACTTTCCGTGGTTCGGTAGTCGGGATAACCGGAAGTTGTGGGAAAACTTCGACTAAGGATACCCTTGGTTTGTTGATGGGAAAGAGTCGGACTTTGTCGACCGAAGGAAACCTGAACAATCACCTTGGCGTTCCCCTGACGGTGTTGCGTATGAACGACGCCACCCACAAGTTCGCAGTCGTTGAGGCAGGCATAAACGGGGTCGGGGAAATGAATATGCTGGCTCGTACGATTTCCCCTGATTTGGTCATTGTCACCTTGATCGGGCATTCTCATCTCGAGGGTCTTGGGAGCGTTGAAAACGTAGCCCGGGAAAAGGCCATGCTTTTTGAGGGTTCGGAATCGGATCCACTCGTTTTGTTTCCCGAGGACTGTCTGTCCTACGAGCTTTTCTCGAAAAAAAGTGCGACGGGAAAAAATCACCTTGTCCTTAAGGAAGGGAAGCCCGCCCGTGAACCCGGGCGTAACGAAGCTTTTTACTCCATTTGGACTGAAACAAACAAGAACGGAGGCTCGTGGATGCTAGGGCTTTGGCGCCACGAGTCTCCGTTTCTTTCGCTTCCCCTGCCCGCGGTTTCCTCGGGTATGGCGAGAAACGTTGCGTTGGCCGTATTGGCCGCCTGCGAATTGGGTGTTTCAGTCCAAGAAATTTCTGATCGCCTACCCCAATATCGTCCTTCGGCCTTGAGAGGCAGACGCTTCCAAGGCCGAGGGCGAACCTATTTCCTGGATTGTTACAATGCCAATCCCTCCTCGATGAAGGATTCAATCGAGTTCTTTTCCTCTCAATGCGCCGATCTTCCAAAGCTTTACGTTTTGGGAGGAATGGAGGAACTCGGTGACGAAGGGCACCGTCTTCATGATGAAGTTGCCCGGAGTATATCAGTTGGGAAAAAGGACCAAGTCGTTTTGGTGGGAGAAAAGGCCGCTTGGATGGCCGAAGGGCTTCTGTCCGGTGGGGCAGGGGACGACCAAGTGATGGTGTTCGACCAAGCCGATGATGCGATCTCATTGGTCGAGGATTTCGAAGGGGCGGTCTTGTTCAAAGGCAGTCGCCTCAATGAGTTGGAACGCCTGTTACCGACTTGGGCCGTGGATGATACCGAGACGGGGGATGACCTTGAATGCTGAGTTACCTTCAATTCGCAGAAGAATGGTTTGGCCCGTTGAGGCTTTTCCAATTCATTTCCGTACGGGCGATATTCGCAGGAATCACGGCTCTTCTGTTGGGCTTTTTGCTTGGACCGAGGCTGATTCTGGGCCTTCAGGCTTTTGGGGCCAAACAGGCATTCCGAGAGAAAGAAGAAGTGGGGAAACTGGCGGAATTGCACGAGGGAAAAGCAA
>JAYOMW010000292.1:0-1745 GCA_038121045.1 Opitutia bacterium | reverse complement strand
GGTGCTTGCAAAAAATCACTTAGGAATTACCACGGAAATCGTAGTTCCTTTATTCGTGCTTTTGACCAATTGAATCGTGACTTCGGCCCGCTCCGCCAATTCTCTGCTGATGGCCAATCCAATTCCGGAACCGCTTTCTTTTTGACTGTGGACGGGCTTGAATAGGTTTTTTTTGTGTTCCTCGGCTATCCCCGGGCCATTGTCCCGGACGGAAAGAATCAAGGAGCGGTTCTTTTGTTCGGCGAGAAGGAAGACCTTGACCGAGGTCCCGGAATCAATCGAGTTTTGGATCAAGTTATGGAGGATGGGTAAAATCAAGTTGGCTTTGAGGTTGTCGATTTTTTCATCCGATGCGTTGCTCTCGAGCACGCTGACCCTCGACTCAATTCCTTCCTCATTGAACTTTTTGGCAGCCAAGTTGAGAACTTCCTGCGCTTCGAAGGAATAGCTTTCCTCGTTCAAGTCGCATTCTCTCAGGGTGTTCAGGGTTTGCGTAACCAGGTTTTCGATCTTCCGGGTGGTCGAGCGCAGGTTTTTTTCGGTTGCTTCCAGCTGCTCGTCTGTATCGAGTTCCAAATTCTTGAGTCCCATCAGTGGGCTCTTCAAGGCATGCATCAAGTGGGCGGTCACCGCTCCCACTCCGGCAGTCTTGCAAGCTTGAGAAAGTCGAAGGTTGGCTTCTTTCAGGTTGTTTGACTTGTTCAGTAGCTCGCGTTCGGAACGCAGGAGGCGAGTCAGGAGAATTCGGAAGATCAAAAAGAGCAAGCCCGCTCCGATGGCAAAGGTCCAGAGGCCTTGCTGCACAATTTCCTCATCGACGGCATCCCTTTCAGTCAGAATGGGGACGGGGTCAATCAAAAGCTCGAGAAAACCGATCTCGGCCTCTTCGCCCACCGGGTAGAGGATCGAGAGCGCCTGCCCTTCGGAGAAGCGAAAATCATAGGGGCGTTCCCCGAGGTTTTCCGTACGGGATGGGGTGGCCCGTTTTCGGGTCGAGTCGGTGGGCAACTCAATGAGTTTACCATTCCGGTCAAAGGCAAAGACTCCCACGGTTTCTTGGATCTCCAGGGACCGCAGGGCCATTTCTTGCAAGTAGTCCTTTTCGGTGTGAACGAGGTTTTTCATGCCCAAGTCTACGAAGAGGAGATCTTCCTCAAGAAATTCTTCCTCTATGTTTTGACCCAAATTTTCCAAGGTCGGAAGATGGGAAGAGGCTTCCCGGTGCAAGGCGAGTTGATAAAGTTTTTCCCGTGAGGAGAATTGCAAGACGCTGGTAAGGATACCGAGCATTGCCAAAATAACGGCGAAGGCCAACCAACCCTTTTTTTCCGTCGTCATCGCCTGTGCTCTTGAGCTTTCATTTTGTGCCCCGTCTTCATTGGTCCCAAGATATTCCGATCGAGTAAAAATTTGAAAAGTATTCGTAGTCCCTCGAATTCGACTGGTCTTCCTCGCGATTCCATTTCAGGTAGGCTTTCCAGTTTTCATTGATCAAGCGGGTGAGCATCAACTGGTTGGTAAAGCCTAGCCGTTCGAATCTTTCTCCGCTTGGTACCGTTCTTTGGTCGTAACGGAATTGATTCCACCCGAGGTCGATTTCAAGCAACCATTTTTCCCACTTGGCCGAATACGAAAAGCCCACTCCGAGCCTTTCATAATCGTAATAGCCCCCTGCATTGTCCCCAAGTTGATCGACCTTGAGGTTGATCCCGATTTCCTTGATCCAAGGCGATGAGAACTCGCGT
>JAYOMW010000291.1:0-1749 GCA_038121045.1 Opitutia bacterium | reverse complement strand
TCGGAGATTGTGGGATCGGAAAATCTTTGGCTGGCTCCCAAGCGTCACCCTTCCGATTCTTTCCCTGAGCAACTGCTTCCATTCGCCGACACTTTCCTGATGGATGCCTATTCCGAAGAAAAATTTGGTGGGACAGGAGAAGTTTCGGACTGGAAAGGCTTTGGAAATCTGAAAGCCCGATTCCCTTCGAAAACTTGGGTTCTAGCTGGTGGGCTTTCACCGCAAAATCTCTCCGATGCCCTTTGCGAAACTTCTGCGACCCGTATCGATCTGAACAGCGGAATCGAAAGTGAACCTGGGATGAAAGATTTTTCGAAAATGAAGAAGGCCTTTTCACTCTTGCGTGATCATAATTGAGCTATTAGCAATTTGCCCTTCGCTTCTTTGTTGTTAGAAGTGATATTCAAAAGATTTGTTAAACCTTTCACATCGCAAAAACCACAACCAATCAAATTACAATGACAACCGTTGGAAAAAAGTTCCCCGACCTTACCGTTAATGCAATGAATGAAATGGGAGATACTTTCCCCCTGAATGTTTTGGAAAAGGCCGTCAGCGAGAAAAAGAAAATCCTGCTCTTTTGGTACCCAAAGGACTTTACTTTTGTCTGTCCGACGGAGTTGCATGCCTTTCAAGAAGCATTGGCTGACTTTGAGAAGCGGAACACTTTGGTCATCGGGGCTTCGTGCGACACAGCGGAAGTTCATTTTGCATGGCTTAACACTCCCAAGGACGGTGGCGGAATTGAAGGCGTCACCTATCCGCTCCTTGCTGATAGCAATCGCAATTTGGCCAACACTCTTGGGATTCTCGACGAGACGAATGAACGTGTGGACGAAGAAACCGGAGTTGTTTTGGTAGATGGCGACAGTGTGCCTTATCGAGCGACTTTTCTCATCGACGAAGAGGGCATGGTTTTTCATGAAGGGATCAACCACATGCCTATCGGACGAAACGTTTCGGAATATTTGCGTATCATCGATGCTTTCACTCACGTCCAAGAAAAAGGCGAGGTTTGTCCAGCCAATTGGGAAGAGGGCAAAGATGCAATGAACGCAAATCGCGAAGGCGTTCAGTCCTACCTTAGTTCTCACTGATCCTTGCCGATAGATGCTTAAGGAACTTACCGAAGACAATCTGGGCGAACTAGTTGCCCGAGAGAAACTTGTTCTGGTTCAATTCTCTGCCGGATGGTGTGGCAATTGTCGCATTATGAAGCCCAAGTTTCGTAAGATGTCAGCAGAGTTCGAGGAAGCCATCTTTGTTATCGTGGATGCCGAGAAGTTTCCTGACTCTCGTAAATTGGCGGAGGTTGACAACCTGCCGACTTTTGCCGCCTTCAGGGATGGAGCGCTTGTCAATCAAGTTCAGACAAACAAGTCGGATGTATTGAAGGAATTCGTTGATGAAGCTGCCACTGATTAAGCATATTTGTGCATTTGTCGAAGCCAATGACGAGGATTTTGTGGAGGAAGCAATTGAGGTTCTCGAGCACTTGACCGAATATGATGGCCTCGCAGAGCAGGAAGTGGACGTTCTTGGTGAAGTGCTTTCCAATTTGTACGGCGCCCTCGAGGTTGAAAAAACGGTCAGGGAGAATGGGGTTGACCGTAAAGTAGCTTTGAACGATTTCATGAAACGCGTTCAGGGTTCCATCGATCGATAAACTCTGCGTAAGGCTTACCCCTTGAATTGCTTGGCCAGTTTGGCCAATTCCTTGGGGTCCATGTTTCCCATGTCGGGCATTCC
>JAYOMW010000290.1:0-1816 GCA_038121045.1 Opitutia bacterium | reverse complement strand
ATGTGAAGCCTTTGAATGACTGGCAATTTCCGAACAAAAGAAAGATCATTCACCAAGGTTCGGTGAAGGGTTAGGCTTTCCAAAGGAAGACCGGCCAAAGGAGAAAGGTCGGCAACCGGGGAATCAGTGAGCCAAAGCCCGCGGAGGTTGCTTTTTCTCAAAGGCTCGACGTCTTTGATTCGGGTGGCGACCGCATAAAGCTGTTCCAGTGGTTGACCCTGCAACCCATCCAAGGATTCGACCGGACTGTTGTTGAGACGCAACTCGCGAAGCTTGGCCTGACGCAGGCTCGCCAAGCTTACCACTCCTGTGTTTTCGAGCCAAAGCACGTTCAAAGGCATTCCTTGCAAGTGCCTGATTTCCCGAACCGGATTGCCGCTTAAGTCAAGGACCTCGAGCTTCAAGCCCTTCAACGGGGAAAGGTCGCGCAAACTGCAATTAGGAAACTCCGCGGCAACAATTCTTCCGCCTTCCTCGTGGAAACGGCCTTGCCCCCGATAATCCGGGTTGGCTTTTCTCAAAATCGCCTGAATGCGATCTTGCGGACTTCCTCCTCTCAAAGGAGGCGGTTGAGCCGCACCCACCGTCGCATCAGAGCTCAGCGTTTCCGGGGCATTCGAAGCTTCTTCGGTTGAACTTGAAGGGCTCGCCTCGCTTGAACCCGCAGGGCTTACACCGGACGATTCCGTTTCCGCAACGGGCCTTGCGTCATCACCGCAGGAAAGGAACAGAAGGCAAAGCCCAACCCATAATTTGGGTAAAACTTGATTCTTCATAAAGGCTTAACCCAAATGTTTCGATACCGCACTGGATTTCCATGATTTTGCAAGTAAACGAAACCAGGTTCCGGCCCTTCCTTGAGAGGTGAGGCAGTCGTTCTCTTTGGCAAATCCAAATGATCGTGAATGACCACGCCATTGTGTCGCACGGTCATCCACGCGTTCTTTACCTTTTGGCCATCTTTGAATCCGGCGGCCCTGAATTCGACGTCGTAGGTTTGCCAAGTAAGCGGAGGGAAACACATGTTTTCACGGGGTGGAGCAATCCCGTACACTCCTCCGCATTCGTTGCTTTTTCCTTCCAAGCCAAAGGAATCCAACATCTGCACCTCGTACCTTCCCTGAAGATACAGTCCGCTGTTGCCCCTGCCCTGCCCCCGTGCCGCCGGCTTGTAAGGCAAGCGGAACTCGAGGTGGAGAAGGTGATCCTGAAAGAGTTGAATGCTCTTGGCTCCTTCCATAAGGAGATGATCCTCGGTCATGCGACCAGGCTTGAAGTTCTCGGTATCCGAACCTTCGAAAAGAACGACGGCCCCTTTGGGAGGCTTCGCTCCCAGAGTCGGACTCTTTCGATCGACTTTCTTGAGCATGCCCATTTTTACGCCGTCGAGAGTCTCCACCTCAATGAACCCCGCTTTGAGAATGCCTCGATGCTTGTCGTTCTCAAAAATCAAGCTGCCGTTCTCCTTCTTCAGCGAGTGAACGGTTTCCTCCATCGTTCGGTTCCAACCATCTCCCGGCAAACCACCGACGTAACCACGGGCCATAAAGCTACCCTTGCCCATGGCAACTACTTGGCATCCCAGTTTCAGGTCTCCATCCTTGCCCTTAACTACACCGTGATATTCCCCTTGTATGGCATAGTCGGAATCCACCTTTGCTGGATCGGCAGGATCCGCATGAAGGGATAGACCCAAAAAAAAGAGAAAGGCAAAAAAACTTTTCTGTTTCATATCGGAAAAGTAAAACAACCCTCAACAAAACCTTTCAATTCCAAAATTTAGAAGAATCTTGTTCCAATTTTTCTTTGAGCTTTA
>JAYOMW010000289.1:0-1828 GCA_038121045.1 Opitutia bacterium | reverse complement strand
TCGTCGCCACCAAATCCGAGAAGTAAGCCGAGGAACTCGTGTTATCCACCAAGTCGATGGTCAGGGTATCACCGGATCCATGGTCCCCGTCCGCCCGCGCCGTCCAGGGAGCGGCCAAAGCTACCGAAATCATCAAGCTTCGAAATAATCGCAATCTGTTCATATCAATGCTTACTCAAGCTAATCCAGCCCCCGTCAACTCGCAAACGTAACCTCTCGGGAAAGCGAAGGGGTGAGGATTGAAGGGTGAAGCTGAAATGCCTTGATTAATCGTCAGACTTTTGATCAATTTGGTCGTTAAATAAGTATCGGTACGATCCCGAATCCTTAAATCAAAGTACAACCCCATAAATGCATGAACCCCTTCAAGTTGCTTTTTTTGCTTACCTTGTCCTTGGGATTTGGATCCGTTTCTTTCGCGCAATCGGACCCCAATGAAACGAATGAGTCCAAACCGAAAAAGTTTGATAACTTTCATTCCAATTTAGGGCAACAGGGGATAGTCGAATTGACCGATTCCCCGCACAGAGCACTTCCGGCAAGAACCGCACCTGCCGCCCGTTTCGTGCCAAGCGGTAACCTTCAGTCCAATCCAGTGGTTCTGCCCGGAGGGGTGGGAGACGGGACCCGAGCTCCTTCATCCACGAGAAAAAGATTGTCGAGAGACGAGCCTGCCCAGGAAAAGGATCCTTCCTCGGTAAGTTTCAGCGTCTTTGCCGGCAGCCGTCTTTATCAAACGAACAATGTGCTCCGCTCGCCGTCGGGTGAGATCGATTCAGGAGTTTGGGAAAACACTTTGGGTGGATCCGTTTCGGGCCAGCCACTCAAGGTGGGGGATTACGTCTCGTTGATTCCGCGATTGGACTTGATCATGCAGTGGTCCAATTACGGGGAAGAAACGGTGAGTGATCTTTTGGATTACCGTTTTGGAATGATCAAGGGAGGCTTGGGGGCTTCCTTGCCCGGTGATTGGACCCTGACCACAGCCCTCGAATACAATGTTTTGCACAGCCAATTCTCGGGAGACCGAATGTTCGATGCGGTGGCTCCCTCCTTGCAGTTGCAAAAGGTGGTGGGGCTTCGTGAAAGCACCTTTTTGATGGTAGACGGAATGCTCAAGCTTTCCAACACCAACCGCGAGATCGACGCTCAGTTTAGTTTGCCTGGTGTTTTTGCCAACGACGGGGATAATTTTCAGACCACTTTGAACCTGAGCCTGATTCAAACTTTTGGAGACAGTGGAAAATACGTGCTGATGCCGACCCTTGGCCTTACCCGTTCCGAATACTTGAAAAACTTGCAGGATGGCCGGGCCGATTTGGTCTTTTCCGCCGGAGTAAGCGGAATATGGCAAGCGTTGGATTGGCTAAGCTTGCAGACTTTCCTCAATTACTCGACGCTTTCCACGAACAGCGAGGGTGACTCCGTAGGCGCTTCAACTTTCGATGCGTGGGACGTGGGGCTTTCGGTCACCGCCAGTTACACGTTTTAGTTTTACACTGAGATTGATCCTTTTTTCGGGAAAATTTTCTTTCCCCTTCCGTCCTGCTTGCCTCCTTTCATTCCTTTGGTGGGGCAAACTGAAGGTTTGACCTTGTTGGGGATCCTCTCTTGTATTCTTTCATGAAAACAATTCTGCTTTCGTTGCTTGTATCTTCTGCCTTCGCGGGGCTCTTCGGGAGCAGCACCCATCTCGTGCTTACAAGCCAAGGGGAAGGGGCCTTCTTCAAAACGGCAGAAGGAAGCGCCGAAGCCCTATCCCGGGCGAGCTTCCTTCCATCCGACACGCGCTTGACGATCCGTCCGAGAAGCGGTATCGAGACCTTGA
>JAYOMW010000288.1:0-1876 GCA_038121045.1 Opitutia bacterium | reverse complement strand
GTCGCATACAACGTCCAAAACCTTTTCGATACGGACGGGATTTCCCGCTACGACGATTACAAACCCGATTATTACGGCGAGACAGAACTATCGAACAAGCTAAATATCATCTGCCAGGTTCTGCGTAAAATCGGTGGACCAACTGGGCCTGCCGTCGTTTTGCTTCAGGAAATTGAAGTTGACCGATCGCCCAAAAGTCATCCTTCCGCAACCGAAAGACTCATTTCGAAACTCAAGAAGGAAGGATTGGGACCCTATCATTTCAGGCTTGGGTATGATCCGGTCGGGGTTCCTGAAAAATGGCCCGCAGTTCACTGCCTGACTTTATCCAAGTTCCCGATCACTGAAAGTCGCCTGCACCCGATTCAAATGGCCAGGCCGATCCTCGAAACCACGATCGAGGTCAACGGAACTCCTTTCACCATCTTCAACAACCATTGGAAATCGGGCGCATCGTCGCCCGAGATGGAGAAACACCGCATTCAAAATGCAACAACTCTCCGCATGAGAATCGACGATCTCATGGCAAAGGATCCAAAGGTTGACTTCATCGTCGCAGGAGACCTCAATTCACATTACAATCAATCAACCGTCTATGCCGATCAAATGAAAAAAACCGGCATCAACGACATACTTCTTTCAATGGGAAAGCAACACCGACCGGGAGCAACGGGGAGCAAACTATACAACCTTTGGCACGAGACCATGCCTTCGGAACGGGCTTCGGATGCCTGGCGTGGGAAATGGGGCACGCTCATGCACATCCTTACTCCTCCTTCCCTATTTGACCAAAGAGGGATCAGTTACGTCGATGACTCATTCCGCATAGCCAAATTCCCTGGGCTTAATTGCGTGGAAGGTACGGGTATTCCCAAAGAGTGGTCCAATGAGCTCGATGGGTTCGGGGCAAGCGATCATTTTCCTTTGGTTGCCCGCTTCTCATCAGGAGGCTTTTCCAAGAACGAAAACGGCCGATCATTTGAAATCGTGGAGAAATCACTCCGCCAAGTAGATTTCTCCAAGGCTCTCGAAGAGGCGATCAAATGGAAGCCCGACTCTCTTGATCCGCGCAATTACGGCCGGATCTATTTTTTTTCAGGGGCCATCTCACAATCAAACCCAATTACTCTGACCGCTCAAGGACACCGCATGGGCCTCTACAGTTTCGACCAGGAAACAAGAAAAATTCTCTTTAGCTTCAAGAAAGGAACATCCATTGACGGCTATGGACGCCTGTCGCGCTATCGCGGTCAATGGCAATTCATTGTCGAGAACAGCGATTGGTTAAAGCCATTCTAACTGCTTTTGGTCTGAGCTTTCTTAAGCCGGGCGGCAACGGATTTTCTCTGCATGTCCCGGTAATAACTCGCGTTCCCTCTCCTCTTCGCCTGCCCGACCCCGGACTTGCCCCCCTTTTTTCCCATTAGTGAGGCGATTTTCGCGAGAGATGCCACGGCTTTCCGAACCATTCTTTCTCAACCCATGCGGTCAAAGACCTTCAGCAAGCGATCCAGACGCTGAAAAGACTCTTCCATTTCTTCAAGAATTTGATCGGCTCTCGCTTGATCAAGGGTACCCAATTCCCTCTCGCAGGAAGGTTTCTTTCTTAACCTCGTTGAACCAGTATTATTTTCCTTCCACCTAACGGTCGATGGAGATCCCTTTTTTTTGCCCGCCAATTTACCCATTCTTTTTTTTTGCACAAGCGTTTGTGTAAAACAAGCTAAAAAAAAAACTTTTTTGGAACAGGAATTTTTTCAGGATAGCTTTGCCAGAATCTCACTTCGGATGCTTTCCAGCCCTTCCTCCAAAACCGCCGAGATAAACAAGGGTTCACTCTCAGGGAAACGCTTCTTGAAGCGAGCGAGGTTTTCAC
>JAYOMW010000287.1:0-1882 GCA_038121045.1 Opitutia bacterium | reverse complement strand
TTAGTCTTTGTGTCTCAAAGTTTATGGACTTCCGTAAAGTAGGCTCCGCCCACTTGTCCGCGTTGGTTGTAAAAATAAGTCCAAAGTTCGGCAACTCCAGCCGGTAAGGAAAGAGTAAAATCAACTTCCTTTGAGCCATCTTTGATCAGAGCTTCTTTTGTGATCCCGGCTATCTTGATTCTGGCCTTCACGCCAATTATTTTCTCATTGGCTTCTTTTGGCCATTGACGAAGAGTGAACCGATATTTGCCGGCTTCAAGGACATTGACCAACCAGGGATGAGTCACTTTTGGTATTTGTCTTATGGTACTGAAATTCCACGGCGGGTTACCCGTTTCCGGTCGCCAGTCCTGCGAGCACAGTACCGTTGGATTTTCAGTGTGGTCACCAATGTTTATTGCGACCGGTTTGAGCCCCGGGGAGACGCGTTTCCAAAATGATTGATAGGCTTTGCGTAAATCCTTAACGACGTCTTTTCGTTCTTCGGCGATATTGTTTCGCTGGGATGGATCATTTCCCATGTCATAAAGCTCTTGGCTCGTGCCGGTATTCACCAATCTCCATTTTTCGGTCATGACTACAGAGTGGTCGAAGGGTTTTGGAGCAAATTTGTTGTAAGGCCCTCCGTGGTATTGCACGAAGAGATGTTTGCGTTCCCACGAACTTGGTTTTTCGGAAAGAAGAGGATTCAGGCTTAAGCCGTCCAGGTCGTAACTTTTGTCGGGGTAGGGGAGTTGGCATAGATCGGCAAGCGTGGGCAGGACGTCGATATGAGCGGCAAGCGTATCTACGTCCCGACCAGTCGAGTACCCACCTGCCGGCCAATGAAGAAATAAGGGGACTCGGTGCCCGCCTTCGTAAATGGAAGATTTTTTTCCACGCATCCCTGCGTTGAAGCCAAGCGTTGCTTCGGAGTTTAGGCCTTGGAACTTGCATCCTGCCGAGGTGCCATTGTCGGTCATGAAAACCAAAATGGTGTTTTCGGATAGTTTTAAATCTTTCAAATGTCCGCGCAGCAGTCCTAAATTGTGATCGAAATTGGCGATCATTCCAAAGAAGTTCGGGTTGTTTACCTCCTTTCTTTTGTAAGGTTCAGCCCACTTTCGATCGACTCGGTAGGGACCATGCGGAGCATTGGTTGCAATATAAAGAAAGAACGGGTTGTCTTTGTTGTCCGTTATGAAACGCATCCCTTCGCGAAACCACACGTCCGTACAATACCCTTCGAATTTTTCAAAAGTTCCTTTGCGGCTTCCGGGACGGACCCGTTCGTAGACGTCGTCAAAATAATCATTCCCCCAATGATCGGATGCCTGCCCGACGCCACCGCAACGGTGCCAGACTGCATCTTGGAATCCCCTGTCCTGGGGCCGATGGGGGGCATTGTCTCCAAGGTGCCATTTGCCCGTCATTCCCGTTGCGTAGCCATTTTCAGCAAATAGGTCGGCTACGGTTTTTTCGGATGGATGCAGCATTGTTCTTCCTGCGCTGGTTCGATATGCACCGGTCACACCGGGATGGTTGCCCGTCATTAACGCGGCTCGAGTGGGCGTGCAAAAGGGACTGGCGTGAAAGTCGGTGAACCGAACCGACTCAGAGTGCAATTGATCCAAATGAGGCGTTTTGAGAATCGGATTTCCGTGACACTGCAAGTCCCCGTATCCCTGATCGTCTGTCATGATCAAGATGACGTTGGGCTTGCCCGCTAGCAAGATGAAGACGGGAACGATCGATGCGATGCAGATTAGGGAAGGCAGGATTCTCATGATATTTCGAAAGGATGGGAGATACTGTCGGTAAAGTAATTCCAGATGCAAGCGAGTAAATCTCGAAAAGAGAAGGAGGCCAACTGGTGGTAAATCGTTTTTCAAATGGGAATCTG
>JAYOMW010000286.1:0-1946 GCA_038121045.1 Opitutia bacterium | reverse complement strand
CCACGCTGCCTGCACCCACTCTTGCAATACGCTTGAAAGCTCCCTGAGGCAAAAGAACCCACACCCGTTTTCAATCCTTCGCTTGAAGTTCTTTGATGGCCAGTCAGCATTGGGTTTGGAAAGCATGCAGAACAGCCTGTTTACTTTAAGTGACACTGATGCGAGATAAGCGTTTTCTCCCCCTTTTTAACTTCAAAAAGCTCAAAGTCCGGAACTTGTTTTTGAAACTTTCCAGAAAGAATCGAAGTTAAGTACCGCTTTGCCCGACAACTCGCTCACCCAACTGTTTTTTCTCATTCCGCCCACCTAATCAAAGTTCACCATGCGCTTGCGTTCCCTCTCTTTATTTTTCTTCATTTTACTTACACCGTCCTTCGCCGAAAATACAGACAGACCCAACATCATCGTCTTCCTGGTCGATGATTACGACAAGCCTGAGACCAGCCCATACGGAGGAAAAGTTCTGACCCCCAACCTCGACCGATTGGCCAAGGAAGGAATGATCTGCCATAATGCCCACGTCACCAGTACGGTTTGCACGCCTTCGCGATATACCTTTCTTACCGGACGCTACGCCAGCTCCTCTCATTCCAATACTTTTCTCGAGGAATGTCCGAAAGGTACTCAAGCGCTACCCGCCTTCAACGTTGGATTGGAATCCGACCGAATGAACGTCGGACAGGTTCTCGCTGATGCTGGATATGCCACCGGGTTTGTTGGCAAATATCACGTGCACGATACGGATCATTCAAAGGAAGGTTCCCTATTTGGTGATCTAGACGTGCCTAAAAACGCCAAATACTCCGATCAGCTTAACAAACGGAAATTCAAACTCGAAAAACTTCAACGTGAATTAGTTCAAAAGAACGGGTTCACCTGGGCCAAGAACATTTACTGGGGAAACCTCAAGCAACCCTTCAAAGGCCACAATCCGGACTGGACCGCTCAGGCTGCCCTGGAATTTATCGAGGAGCACAAGGATCAGCCCTTTTATCTGCACTGCTGCTCCACTCTTCTTCACGGCCCTAACGGGGAATGGTTTAAATCGATGATGGAAAAAGAACTGGCAAGCGGTGAAGGCTTTCTGAAAAAACCACTCAACCTGATCGACCGCAAGTCAGTCTGGGAGCGCATTCAAAAAGCGGGTTTAACCGAAGCGGAGGTCGGTTACCTTTGGATGGATGACAGCCTCGGACTCATCCTTGACAAACTCGATGAGCTCGGCATTGCCGACAACACCATCGTGGTCTTCGTTTCGGATCATGGATCGGCGAAGAAGGGGTCCTTGATCAAGACACGGGGAACCGAAATCCCTTGTCTCATCCGGTGGCCCAAAGTGATCAAGCCCGGCTCTGTCAGCCGTGGTCTTTTGCAAAACACCGATTTTGTTCCCACCTGGTTCGAATTGGCCAAGGCCAAGATTCCCGAGAACTATCATATCGACGGCAAAAGCCTGGCTGCCATGTTTAAGGATCCTGCAGTTTCCATCCGAAAATATATCTATGGAGAACAGGGGGCAGCCCGGGCAATCAAAACGGAAACCTTCGAGTACGTAAGCATTCGCTACACAGATGAACAGATTACCGGGGCACAAAGCAAACGGGCCGATCGTGCCTATAAAACTTTGCTTGGCTTGAGCAGCGGAATTTCCAGAGCAAGGTATTTCCATCCGGATATTTTTTCCGCTGATCAACTTTACGACCTATCCAAAGATCCGAATTCACAAAAGAACGTAGCCGAAGATTCGAGGTATGCCGAACAGCTAAAAAAAATGAAAGCGATGCTCACCAGAACAATAAAGGAAATAGGGCCGCGCCCATATGGTGATTTCGTGCCGGGAAAAGGAACCAGTGATGCAGAAGCCAGTCAGAAAGTTTTGGACCAACTGGCCGCTTATCACGCCAAAGAAAACAAAAAGAAGAAATAAGCTGATCATTTCCTTGTAA
>JAYOMW010000285.1:0-1973 GCA_038121045.1 Opitutia bacterium | reverse complement strand
ATCCATGACCGAAACGCCTCCTTGACCTTCACCGATCACCAAGACTGGGTTGCTTTGTTCGACAAGATCGACGGGATTCGCATTCCCGTGGACGGTCATCAACGGTTGGTGACTTGCGAACAAATGAAATCCGCCGGCATCAAAATCGATGGCCTATCCGATATCCTCGTGAATCTTGGCCTAGTCATTGAATTTTGTTCGGATCAAGCAAACCCCGTCCTAGTGCCCGATCCCCAATACGATTACCGTGCTCATTTGAACTATGCGCAAATCAAATTCCAGTAAAGCCCTTCCTGAGAGACCCGTAGATTCTTCAATCCAATCTTTCGAGTGGACTCCCCAAAACTTTTTGATCGCACATCCCGCCCAAGATTGGGTTTTCTTTTCGCCTTATCCTTTTATCGAGAAACCCGCCACTGTTCGCTTCCTTATTCTCTTCTTCTTTGCTCTCTTGCCGTTCGTAACTCAGGCTCAACAGATCATCGACTTCTTCGCCGTCAAGCCAACCCTCAAGAATCCGCACCTCAATGCCTATGGACGTATGATGATGTTCCTGCGCGAACGCATGCGGGCAAAGCGAGATGCCTGGTTGACCGAAATCGGGCACAAGCGCCCCATGCGCAAGGGTAAGCCTTTGGCCGAAGCCGACAAGGTCGCGGCCGAGAAAACCAAGCTCATCAAGCAAAACCTCGAAACCATCCTCAAACAAGCCAAACAACCCTGATTCAATTCCATTTTATGAAACCATCCTGCCTTCTCCTCACCTTCCTTCTTGCCCTCCCATGCCTTGCCTTCGGGGCCAAGGGGAAGCCGAACGTCCTGCTTGTCTCCATCGACGACCTGAACGACTGGGTCGGTTGCCTCGGCGGACACCCCCAAGCCAAGACACCCAACGTCGACCGCTTGGCCAACATGGGCACCCTTTTTGCCAATGGACATTGCCAGTCTCCGGTTTGCAACCCATCGCGGGCCAGTATGATGACCGGACGCTATCCGCATACCAGCGGGGTGTATTTTCTCAGTCCCGACTTGAAATCCGCCCCTGTCCTTAAAAACTTGAAGACCCTGCCGGAGGTTTTTGCCGAGCAGGGTTACAAGACGCTCGCGGCTGGTAAAATTTTTCACTCGGGCGATCGGCGGTTTTTTCAGGAATACCTTCCGACCGGTGGATTCGGTCCTCGTCCCAAGAAAAAGATTTCTCAACCACACGGTCACCCCTTATGGGACTGGGGAATCTTTCCGGACGACGACAACCAGATGCCCGACATGAAATGCGCCAAGTGGGCCGTCCAACAACTGAAGAAGAAACACGACAAGCCCTTCTTCATGGGGGTCGGCTTTTACCGTCCTCACGTTCCCATGTATGCCTCCAAGAAATGGTTCGACGCGCATCCGCGTGATCGGGTCAAGCTCCCCGCCGTTCGAAAGGACGACCTCAAGGATCTCAGTCAATACGCCATCGACCTGACCAACTTGAAGCACGTTTCACCCACCCACAAATGGGTCAAGAGTGCGGGCCAATGGCAACACGCCGTGCAGTCCTACCTGGCCTCCGTGACTTTTGCCGATCATTGCCTGGGGCTCGTACTCGATGCCCTCGAGTCAAGTGACTATGCGGACAATACGATCATCGCCCTTTTCTCTGATCATGGATTCCATCTAGGAGAAAAGGAGCGTTGGGCCAAGCGCTCCCTCTGGGAAGACGGAACTCGAGTCCCCATCATCGTGTCTGCTCCGGGATTCAAGAAGGGCCAGAGAAGTGAACGCCCTGCCGAACTCCTCGACGTATTCCCCACTTTGCTCGAGTTGGCAGGCCTGCCCGCAGACTCCAATCAGGAAGGACAGAGTCTCGTCCCACTCATGAAGGATCCCCAAAAGGAGTGGAACCATCCCGCCATCACCAGTTTCGGGCTCGGCAACTACTCGGTGCGCAGTACCCGCTACCGCTTTATCCAGTATTTCGACGGATCCCG
>JAYOMW010000284.1:1322-2012 GCA_038121045.1 Opitutia bacterium | reverse complement strand
CGGGGGTCGTTCAGGTGGCGACCGGCGGGCGGTCCGATCATTCCCTCTTCCTCAAGTCGGACGGTTCCCTTTGGGCCATGGGACGCAACACAAGCGGTCAACTCGGAGACGGCGCCAACAACGATCGCAACGCCAGTGTGATGATCGCGACCGGAGTGAAGGAAATCGCAGCCGGCGGCTACCACTCTCTCTACACGGACTTGAACGGTACCCTTTGGACCATGGGCTTGAACGGCCACCACCAACTTGGGTTGGGTCACTCAACCAACCGGAACGTTCCAAGCCAGGCGGCGACCGGTCTCCTGCTTCCGCAGGCCGGCCCATCCGCGTCGGGCATCGTGCCCGGAGCCGAAGTGGTCGTCACGAAAAGCCACGGCGGGCTGACCGCCGGCGAGGTGGTCACCGTGGCCTCGATCAACCAGCCAAACGGCAACCCGCAGTTGCGCCGCAGCGATGGCAGTTTGGTTTCCACTTCCCCATCGGAGCTTGGATTCGGCCGAGGAACCTATTGGGAACTCACCGATCCCGGCAAGGCCCGTTACTTCCTTTCCTTGAACGGCAAGGCTCAGGGTTACGCCACTTTCTCCACGAAGGCCCTTCCCTCTTTCAGCGTCTCGGGGAATACCTTTGGCGGAGGTCTGGATGATTTCAGCCTCTATCCGAGGTTTCTCACGGAGAACGAGCTTGGGG
>JAYOMW010000284.1:0-1312 GCA_038121045.1 Opitutia bacterium | reverse complement strand
ATCACGGCCTGGTCGCCTACCTGCCCCTCGACGGAAACGCGAGCGACGCGACGGGTAACGGGCACCACGGAAACGTCTCGGGGGCCACCCCGGCCAAGGACCGGGGCGGGGTCGACAACCGGGCCTACGAGTTCGACGGGACGGACGATTTCATTTCTCTTGCCAACCCCCTCGGCTTGGCCCGCGAAAAGACCACGGTGGCTTTTTGGATCAAGGCCAAAAGCGACGGAAGCTTCACCATCTTCAACCTGGGCGGGAACGATTCCAACGCAAGTGGCTACGGGGCAGTCGACGTGGGCAACGGACACTATCCGGGCCTGACCGACGAGTTGGTCTCGGTGAGCCGGAGCAAGGACGGCAACCAGTCGCTCCGGGACAACCTGGGCTACCTCAACCAGGACCGGACCGAACTCTTCGATGGTGCTTGGCACCAGGTGGCGGTGACCTTCTCGGGCAAGGCCGGCGGTACGACTTTCTACCTAGACGGACAGGCCAAAAACAAGACCGTGGAGGCGAACCGTACGGACAGCGGAAAACTCGCGGGAACCGGTCCTTTGGCCCATGCCCTCTTCGGGGCCTCGGTGGACGGAAACGCGAGCCGTTCGAAGCATGCCAACGCCTTTCTCGACCAACTCCGCGTGTATGACCGGGCCCTCAGTGCGCAGGAGGTCTTGGCTTTGTACGATTACGAGAAGATCAACAACCGCAATATTCAGAGCGCCGGGCAGAAGGATTTCTTCGTGACGCGCTTTGATGCAAGCGGATCGGTCACCGGGTTCGCCCACGGTTCGGGGCCGGGGATTGATTCGGCCAATGGATTGGCCGCCGGAGCCAATGGAGACTTTTACCTGACGGGGGCCTTCGGGCCGTCCCTCACCTTGGGCAATTTGAACGCCAACGGACAGGGCATGTTCTCCAATGCCTTTCTCGCCAAGTTGGACTCCGACCTGAACGCCGTCTGGTTGAAGGCGGTGGGCGGAGGCGGATTCAACCGGGGTGAGTCGGTTGCGGTCAGCAACAAGGGGACGGCGTTCTTCACCGGCAGCTTCACCGGTACGGCGACTTTCGACGAGGGGAGCCTGACTTCCGCGGGTTCTTCGGACGCCTACCTGGCTGAGTTCGACGTCCGGGGCAATTTGCTTCGCTTGTTCGCTCACGGGGGAGCTCAGGCGGATGCCGGCAAGGCGATCGCCACCGATTCGATGGGCGGCATCATCCTCGCCGGAACCTACCAGGGCCAGTCCGGTTTCTTCGGCGGGGAAAAGACTCTTTCCGGGTTCGGTTTGAACGACGTCTTCATCGCCCGTTACGA
>JAYOMW010000283.1:0-2029 GCA_038121045.1 Opitutia bacterium | reverse complement strand
CGGCGGTTCAAGAGAGAACGACCAATCGATGAAAGATTTTCTTCGTTGTGATTCATGGCAGAAAAGCAAACTCGTTGGAATTGATCAGAGAACGGCAAACGATGGCAAGCCCACGGGCCTTGGCCACCTCAAGGGCGGCTTTGCGTTCATCCTTGCTCGGTTTGCGTGAAAGCAAAAGTTCAAAGGTCCGGTTGACCGCGACAGGCAATCCCCCGTCACCCGCCTCCCGATTGGCCCGCTCGGCCAGGTGCTTGGATTGATCAACCACAAACTCGCTGTTCATCAAATTCAAGGCTTGCAGAGGGGTTGTGGAAACCGGGCGCTTGGAACGCACCTGCCCGCAATCCGGAAAATCAAAGGCCGTAAAAATCCGGTCATCCACCCTTCTCATTCGTTCCTGATAAATCATCCGTCGCCAAGTCTCGGGCCCGAAGTTGTTGACCACCTCCCATTGCGCATAAGTTTTCTTGACGTTGTGAATGCGATAGCTCCTTCCGCCCATTTCGGGATTCAATTTACCCGAAGCCAAAAGAATCCCGTCCCGAATGACTTCCGCTTCAACCCGCCGGGGCGGAAAGCGCCAAAGCAAGGTTGAACCGGCATCCTTCTGCAATCCGATTCCCGTGGGTGCGCTCGAGCGGCGAAAGGCATCGGAAGTAACCAGCATACGAATGAATTCCTTCATCGACCAAGGAGTTCCCTCGGGACGGGAAGGTTGAGCGAATTCGGCAGCCAGCCAATCGAGTAACTGAGGGTGCGTGGGCAAGGCCCCGGCCCGACCGAAGTCTCCTCCGGTCACTACGAGACCCGATCCGAAAACATGTTGCCAAATCCGATTGGCCATAACGCGTGCGGTAAGCGGATTGGCGGAATCGACCACCCAATCGGCAAAGCGGGCTCGTCGTTGGTGTCCAGTGGCATCGTTGCCCATTTCCAGAACGCCCTCCAAAATCTTGGGGGCACCGGGCAGGACGACGTCACGCGGGTTCTCCGGACTTCCACGATGCAACACGCGCGTAACCTTTGGCTTGATGAAACTGCCCACGAAACTCGGACGCGGACCCTCCTCGGAAAGTTTGTAGGTCAGGTGGGTTATTTCCTTCACTGCATCAGAAACAACCTTGTCGCCATCCCTCAACTTCCTGAATTTGTCGATGGAAGCGATCGGTTTCCAAGTCCCGTCGGGTAACTTGACATGCACCACGAATTGATCGAAGTTGAACTTGTTCTTTTGCTGAAGATAATCGGTCTCGTAGTAATATTCCCGGTTGGTGCTGATGCGCAATCGTCCGACTTTGATCGGAGAATTGAAGGCAAACTCCAGCCAAGGCTTCTGTTTCTTTTCCTTGAGGTAACTTGCCTGCCAACGCTGCGTTCCGAACTTTCCGTCAATGACCCTGCCAACCGGAAAGCGTCCTCCCTGCTGGGCAAAGGCAGTATCCGTCCTGACTGTGGTCCCAAGGGATTCGTGAGCCAGGTTAACGCTCTCGCCAGGAAGGCCAAAAATCTCGACCTCGTCCAAGCCGACGTAACCCGACCAAAAATTGATCCGCAGACCGGCAGCCTCGACCGGTTCCCAGTGAATTTCCTTGTAAGCACCCCAGTCTTCCTCCCACACCTTGGTCTTTTCCCGAATCTTGTTTCGGTTTTGAGCAATGCCCTTCCAGATACCCTGAGCACTTTGCTTGCGCGGATGATCCTTCGAAAATTCGGGGTATCTGCTCCCGAATTCGATATCTTGAAAGACTGCCGTCATGGAGTAGTAATCCTGAATCGTAATCGGATCGAACTTGTGGTTATGACACCGGGCGCAACTCATTGTCACTCCCATGAGCGAAGCCCCGACTGTTTGCATGATCTCATCCATCCGGTCGGCCCGGGCCTGTCGAATCGCCGAGGGCTCTTGCCCTACGGTCGCTGCCGGTACGTGAGGGCCGGCAACCAGAAAACCCAAGGCCTCGCCCGTACCCAGTCCGTCACCGGCCAACTGCTCTCGGACGAATTGGTCGTAAGGCCGGTCTTCGTTAAA
>JAYOMW010000282.1:0-2083 GCA_038121045.1 Opitutia bacterium | reverse complement strand
ATGATCAAAAGAAAGGGAAGCAGGCTAAAGAGCAGATCTGTCCAGATTGTGCTGGAGGGCGATTCCTTGAGGCGATCTCCCAAGTCATTCCTCAGTTTCTTGTAATCCGATTCGGTCACCCTTCCTTCCACCATGAAACCAAGGGTTTGATAGTCATCGCTAGATTGGGGGTCAAAAGACGGATTGGTGAATTCTCCGGTAATCACATACCATTCTTCGCCTCCTTTGGGATTGCTTTGAATCGTAGCTTCTTCAATCCGTTCATTCTCCACGGCTTTGAGGAATTCGTCTATGGTAGCAAGACCTCCTGCGGCGGATTTTTTCGTGCCTGATTGGGATACCACCAACAATACGATGGCAGCGAGAATTGCCAACCAGATAAGAAGAATCTTGGGTTGGAAGCTTCGCGTTGGTTCCTCAGGGGGAGTCGGGGACTTGTTTTCCACAACCTACAATAATGTCGCTGAGCGTCCGTAAGTCAAATGGATTACCTCCTTGACCCCATGTTGAACTCGATGGGTTTCGGCTGGAGGAAGGCCTGGGACCCAAATGATTTGCCCCTTTGAATCGATGGTCAAAGGAAGCGATTCCCTCTCGGAGGGTTCGAGTTTTCTGTCGATCATCCAGTTTTTGATCTTTTTGCTTCCCGGCGCTCCCAAGGGCTTGTAAGAGTCTCCGGGTATTCTCGTTCTGCAAAACAACGAAACGGGAATTCTCCCTTTGGGAGCCAAGTAGGCTTCCTTCGAGGCATCCACTTGACCCTCGATTATTCGTTGAATCAGGGCGGGGGTTGTCGTCTTCGTGGAAAACCGAATGAATTTTCCGTCCGGCAGAAACAAGGCTTGGTTTCGAGCAAATGCGCATAGAGTCCACCCTGCGGAGTCCGGTTTCAAGACTTTGACGATAAGTCGATTCTCGCTCAGCATGACCTTTCTGTCGGGGGAAATCGATAAGTCTAATTTTTCATCGGATGCGACAGATTTAAGGATTTGCCCCATTTGGTTGGGGGAAAGTGCATTGGGATTAATTTCGGCCGAAATCCAATTGTAAATGATCCTTCTTCTTATTGCCACGGGAACCGTTTTGAGTTCGGTGGTGTCGAGTTTCCCTTCTTTAAGGCATTTGCCTTGGGCCAAAACAGTCCATTCGTTCATCGCGTCCTCTTGCTCTTCCAGCAAGTCCCTGCTTCTGCTCATCCCTCCGAGCAAATCCCGGTCGACGTCCTGTTTGAGCAACCTGAGTCCATTCATTCGAATGCGGTTACGAAGATAAGAGGAGGACTGATTGGTGGAGTCCTCCCTCCAGGTCATCTTGACGTCGGAAAGCCCAGAGCGGATTTCTTCTCGACTGATGGCAAGGAATGGCCGAACGATATGAACTTGGCCATGTTTGTGAACGGGTCGAGGAGCGCATAGCCCTTGCGGGCTTGATCCCCGTGAAAGTCTCCAAATGATGGTTTCCGCGACGTCATCCTGATTGTGCCCCTGTACGATTAGTCCGGTGCCGCGAGTTTTACAAAGATCCAAAAAAGAGTTCAGTCGCTGTTCCCTAAGTGTGCCTTCGTCAACCTTCGTGGGGGTCTGATTATCAGAGCTAAATGTTGTACAGGACAACCCGAGGCGTTTGGCCAAATTGAGGACAAAATTTTCATCCTCGTTGGCATCAGCCCTAAGTCGATGGTTGAAATGCAGAACGTGGATTCTTTCACGGCATTGAGGAAACGCCGCATAAATCATCAGCAAGGCGAAAGTCGAATCCGCTCCGCCTGAACAGGCAACGGCAATCTTCCCAGCTTGAAATTTGATTATGGCTTGCCTCGCTTTGCCATGCCAACGATTCAGAGGGAAGTGTTCGAGTAACTTTTCGGCGAGGTCAGCTAATTCTGCTGCTGAAGGCAAGCGTTCGGTCACTTCGCTTTTGACTTACGAGGGACCGATAAACTCCTCTGGGTACCACTTGCGCAGACAATCCGGGATCTTTACGCGGCCATCGGCTTGCAAATGATTCTCGAGAATGGCCGCCAGAACACGAGGAATGGCTAAGGCGGAGCCGTTGAGTGTATGGACGGGCTTGGGTTTGCCGT
>JAYOMW010000281.1:0-2120 GCA_038121045.1 Opitutia bacterium | reverse complement strand
GAATACTTTCGTGCTCTTCACTTCGGACAACGGTTCGGCCCGTGAAAAAGAAGGGAGTAACCTGCCCCTGCGAGGACGCAAGGGACGCACCGACGAGGGGGGTATGAGGGTACCCTGCGTCGTTCGCTGGCCCGACAAAATTCCGGCAGGCAGCAGCAGCGGAGCGATTACCAGTACGCTCGATCTCCTTCCCACCGCGGCGGCCCTTTCGGGAGCAAGGCTTCCGGACAACCGGATTATCGATGGAAAAAACATCCTGCCCATCCTTCTAGGCAAAACCGACGAGCACCCCAGAATGGCGTTCTACTATTACCAGATGGATCAATTGCAAGCGGTACGCTCGGGCGATTGGAAACTCTTCGTTTCGATGAATTCGAAGAAGCGCAATTGGGGAAAGCCCGAAGGCAAAACTCAACTCAAGCTGTTCAACTTGGCCAAAGATATTCATGAAGACGAAAACCTTGCGGACAAGAACCCGGAGGTCGTCAAGCGCCTGCTCGCCCACGCCGAACGAGCCCGCGAAGACCTCGGGGACGTGAATCGGCCAGGCCAAGGCCAGCGCAAGGCGGGATGGGTCGAAAACCCGGCCCCGCGCTTGCTTGAGAAATGATCCGGTTTTTCCTTTTGGCCGCTCTCCTCCCGGCCTGTTCATTCGCCAAGCGACCCAACGTCCTGCTCATCATGGCGGACGACGTAGGGATCGAAGGTTTCGGTTGCTACGGAGGGGGCTCATACCGAACGCCGCAAATCGACAAACTGGCGGAAGAGGGATTGCGTTTCACCCATGCCTATTCGCAGCCCCTCTGTACGCCGACCCGCGTGCAGATCATGACGGGCAGATACAACCACCGGAACTGGACCTATTTCGGAATTCTCGATCCAAAGGAAAAAACTTTTGGACACTTGATGAAGGAAGCGGGCTACAAAACTTGTATCTCGGGGAAATGGCAACTGCACTCCTATGACCCGCCGGACTTCCCCAATGCCAATCGCAGGCGCGGCAAGGGAATGAAAGTATCGCAAGCGGGTTTCGACGAGCATTGTCTTTTTCATTCTTGGCACACCGAGAAAAAAGGATCCCGCTACGCAGGTCCCACTTATTACAAGAACGGAAAGCTCATAACCGATGACATGGACAAATACGGGCCCGACGTATCGGTCGATTTCATTCTGGACTTCATGAAGCGCAACCGGACGGAGCCCATGTTCGTCTATTACCCGATGGCCCTGCCCCACCGGCCCATGGTTCCGACCCCCGACTCCAAAGAGTGGACGGATCCCGACCGGAGGGAGGAGGAAAACCTGCGTTGTTTCGCGGACATGGTCGCCTACATGGACAAGATGGTAGGTCGTTTGATCAAGGGATTGATTGATCTCGGGTTGCGCGAGGACACCTTGGTCCTTTTCTACTCCGACAACGGCACTCACCTGAAAGTAAGTTCCGTCCTCAATGGCAAGCAAGTCCAAGGGGGGAAAGCCACCCCCAAACAGACCGGCATACGCGTTCCCCTCATTGCCAGTTGGCCTCGGCGCATCCAAGCCGGCCGGACGACCCCTGACTTGGTGGACGCATCCGATTTCTTTCCCACCCTTGCTGAGCTAGCGCAGGTAAAGATACCGAAAGAAAGCCAAATCGACGGCATCAGCTTCGCCCCGTCTTTATTCGATGAACCCGGCAAGAAAAGGGAATGGTGTTTCTTTTGGTACGATCCTCGGCCCGGTTGGGACAAGAATCGTTTCTCAAGGCACGTTTTCGCCCTCGATCATCAGTACAAATTATTTTCGGATGGACGATTTTTTGATATTCGTGGAAGGGAAATGCGGGAGGTCAAGCTCGACGTCACGGGTCTCGGAAAGAAAGCTTTGCAAGCAAAAACAAAGCTCAAGAGGGCTATCGATGAAACAATGAAAGGACCTGTCTCCAAACACGCCCTGAAGCTCGTCGATGCCTTCGGCAACCCTCTTTGAGGAAGAACCTAGCCTACTCAACCGTGACCGACTTGGCCAGGTTGCGCGGCTTGTCGACGTCCAACCCACGCAGGCGCGCAAAGTGGTAGGCGAACAACTGCAAGGGCAAATTGGCGAGAATCGGCCGGACGACCTCGTGGGCATCGGGCAGA
>JAYOMW010000280.1:0-2129 GCA_038121045.1 Opitutia bacterium | reverse complement strand
ATTGGAGCAGAGTCCCCTTCTCCGAAGCTAAAACGACCGAGCGGAAACCAAAGATTGTCGATGGTGGGCTTAGCGGTCTGGTCAATCACCAGAAGAGTTTTGCCTTTTGCATGGTGGACAACGTAAGGGGCAGCCTTGGACAGACCATTACCTCCGCCAAAACTTACTCGAATTTCATAGGTCCCGGGTTTAGGCAAAACGGCCTTCCACTTGACTTGATGGGGACCGTTGTCCTTTGTGGTTGCCAAGTAATGAGTCCCTACATGATTGGAACGCCGTGTCGATTTCTTCCAAGGACCGACCAAATCAGCTTGATAATCGTCAACCACGACTCCAATCGTCCGGTCGGTTCCTGCCCGGTCAAGCCCCCGTTTTTTGAAAGAATGCTTGTCATTGATTTTCAATCCATCAAGAGCCAGTGAAAACCGTGTCCAAGCTCCATTTCCACCCCCAGCCCACATTCTTCCCTGTTCTCGTGCGTAGAAACGTTTTGAAATTGCCTCGGGTTGAGATTCCGGGAAATCGAGGGCACGCCTTAAGGCAAATTCCGCCACATCGAGATAGGCATCGACTTGAACATGCGATACATCCAGGGCAGTGCCCACTTTGGCAAAACCATGCACTTCTCCGTCCAATGGCAGCTGTCCGGCAATTTTAAGGTAAGGATCGTGAAGGAGATCACGCAAAACATTTTCATATTCAAACCGGTTAATCCGTCTCGAAACCGATCGTCCGTTTTGGGCATAAGCGCTTTCGCGGGCTTCACGAAGCATCTTCCCCAAAGCTTGGGTCAACTCTTCCCTTTCAGCATCCTTCACCTTGCTTTTTTTAGGGGGAGGCATCTCCTTGGACTTTACCCGGTCGTGAATCTTTACCCAGATGCTTTCGTTGTAGGAATCTTCTGGTTGCCAAGTAAGCGAGAGAAAGTCCAAATCTCCCTCGGTAATTTCGTCGTCGTGACAATCCATGCAATGATTCTCAAAGAACAACTCCAACTTTTCCGGTACTTTTGCAGATAATCCTGTGAATGCAAAAGTATACAAGCTCAACAAGAGAAGAACCGACTTCCCGGCCAGCCCGAAATTTAAAATCCGTTTACCGATCACATGCTCCATATGTCACTAACGATCGTAAGCTTACGGTTTACTTACTCAAGAATACATTTGGTTTCCGAGAAAAAGAGATTTGGGACAGAGAGGTTTTTCAGGGCAATTACTTCAATTCCTTGATTCGAATGTTATCGAACAAAACCTTACCTTGCTTGCCGGAATGGATTTGCAGGGCAAAGAAGCCCTTTGGAAATTCATCATTTTTCCAATGAGCGGCGGGTACCCCGTTTACCCAGGTCTTCACTACGTTGTCCTTGGCATAAATGGTTATGCGATTCCATTCCCCGTTCTTTCGGGCATCACGAATCTCTTTATGTTCCTTCAGCCACAAGGGATACCAATATCCACCGCAGCTCTGACCATAAATACCACCGGACCATCCACGCCCTTTGTTCTCCTCTTCCATTTCCGCCTGCGGTCCGAATACGTGATTCTTACCCTTCGACTTTGCCCGGAACATGATCCCGGAGTTGCTGTTTACAATCCACTTCATGTCGCAAGTGAAAATGAAATTTTCATATTCCTTCTTGGTGGAAAGATAAGTGCTGGGCGAACCGGGTATACAGGTTCCGGCGATCGCCCCATCCTCGACCTCGAACTTGCACGTGCCTCCCCTTGGGGTCCAGCCCTTCAAATCCTTGCCGTTGAACAGATCAACAAAGCCCTTTTTCAGATCGGGTTCCGGATCGGTGTTCAAAAGCATATCCGCCGGATCCGGAGCATTCTGCTGTTTGACGTATTTTTTATGCCAACTGGCCTGACTTGGGTCGATCGACTTACCGTGGGCGATGAATAAAAAAGGAAGGAAGAGTACTAATAATTTCATAATTTCTTTTTCCATAAAGCATTGGCTTCGTAGGGTCCCGTCTTTTCTTTCTCGGTAGCCCGTATTTTTCTTACAAAGGCACTGGTGACGTCGGCCGGGGCATCCGTCCATGCCGAACGAACGTAACTTAAAATGGATGCGATTTCATCATCCCCGAGCGCAGGCCCGAATCCGGGCATGGCGGCTTCGTAATT
>JAYOMW010000279.1:0-2133 GCA_038121045.1 Opitutia bacterium | reverse complement strand
AGTCTTTGTATGAAAACTTCAATTGACCCAATTTCGTATATTTCCTACGCACTACCTTTCGTGTATCGAGATCAAGGAGCACTTTCTCTCTCTCGGAAATTTCCGAAGCGAAAATCACACGGATCAATTCTTCGGGAATCGATGAGACGAATTCCATTTCAAGAGATAGTCTTCCCTTTGCAATCTTTTCGACGATTTTAAGAGGCAAAACCCAAGAAGAGGAACCAACCGCCGAGTGTTTGGGAAGGTGTACTCTTCTTCCGTCAAGAGTCTCGTAAACCATGGTACCTCGGCTTTTGAGCATGCAAATATTTTCGGAATAAGCTGCTGCTATTATCTTCAGGTACTCGTCATACTTGGGAAATTGGTAGTTGAATTCGGATAACCCAACCTGACGACATGTTTGTATGGCAATTTGTTCGGCTTCCCTGCAACGCAAAGCGTGGATTCCTACACTCATACAGGGTTCTTTTGCGAAATTAACCTTCTTGGCATATTCATAGGCCTTCAAAAAAACGAGCAAATCAGATTCCCCGTCAAAGTCGTCATGCGAAGTCCAAAGTTGGTCAAGGGCATTGACCGGTGTAATTTTACCCGCTAAAGGAGACTTGTTTTCAAGCATGGCAAAGGTAAGGGCAACCGCAGGCAAGCAATCGCGCTTTTTTCCCTCTACGAGAGAGGCGCCTAATCTCGGGTGCAAACCAAGGCGGGAAACCTCGGACCCAAGAGTGGTGATGCGATCGTCTGCCTCGCTTATTGCGCCGATTTTAACCAAAGCCGCCCGAGCGGTTTCCAAGGATGATTCGGGTGGCGTCTCGAACCAGTCCATGACCTTAGGGCAGATATCAACGGCTCGTAATTTCAGATACAAATCGGATAGATCCATCCTTTGAATTTCAGGAAGTTCAAAAAAATCTCTGCGTTCATGTTCAGCCAAAGTCCACATTCTTAGGCAATAACCCGGGGCTGTCCTTCCGGCTCGACCGGCTCTTTGCTCCGCAGAACTTTGGCTTATGGGAGACGAAATCAACACGTCGACCTTTCTGGTTTGATCGTAACTTGCCTTTTTGGCTTTTCCCGTGTCGATCACTGCCTCGACTCCCTCGACGGTAAGGGAAGTTTCCGCAATGTTGGTGCTGACTATAACTTTCCTTTGCCTACTGGGAGCCAAGGCCAAATCCTGTTCCGCAACGCTCATTTCGCCGAACAAAGCTCTCACTTCAAGCCCGGATGACCATGAAGCTTGTTGAATCTCATGGACCGTCTTGGAGATTTCAAACGCTCCATCCATGAAAATCAGCACGTTTCCCGAACGTTCTCGAATAATCCTTTTGAGTTGAAGAGAAACCTGTTTCCAAATCGGTTCGATGTTTTTTGGCTTTTGGTATTCGATTTCTACTGGATAGGTTCTTGCCTTCAGCTCGAGAGACTCGCAGTCTTGGAGATAATGCGTAGCCGCCGTGAGGTTTAGGGTTGCGGAAGTAACGATTAGACGCAGTGAGGGTCTATGCGAAAAGGCCAACTTTTTCGATAATGCGAGAGCTAGATCAATTTGCAGACTGCGTTCATGAAATTCATCGAATACAACCAATCCCACTCGGGATAGAGTAGGGTCGGCGAGAAGTTTGTTTATGAATATGCCATCGGTCAGATAAACAATCTTTGTTTGATCCGAATATTTCTTGTCGAACCTGACCTGATAACCGACTTCCCCGCCAACCTCGCAACCAAGCAGTGCGGCTACTCTCCGCGCAAGCATGCGTGCCGCGATCCTCCTCGGCTGAATAACCAAAATTTGTCCATCCACCATATTATTTTGGTAAAGCAAGGTGGGCAGCCCAATGGATTTGCCCGAGCCGGTGGGAGACCTGACGGCCAGATGCCTGCACCGCTTCCATGCCTTTTGAATTTCCTCAAACTGCTCGAACAACGGCAAATCACGTAATACATCCATTCCTCTTAGGATTCGAAGTCTTGACATACTTTTCAATCCAAAACAGAAAAGGCCGCAAACGCGGCCTTTCCTGTCTTTGTTTTGATTGATCTTACCGTATTTTTACTTCAATCGGCTTGAGCTCCTTGCGCTTGGGCAAAACGACTTTTAAAATGCCATTTTCGAGTTTTGCGCTAACT
>JAYOMW010000278.1:0-2137 GCA_038121045.1 Opitutia bacterium | reverse complement strand
GAGTCTTGGCCTGTGAGTTGCGTCCTAAGTGACCGACCCAGTGGTTCAAGTCGTCGACCGCGATAAAGAGGACGTTGGGCCGATCGTCCGCAGAAGCGACGAAAGTGAACAGGGAGGCAAAAACAAGGGTCAGGAACAGTCTTTTCATGGTGAAGTCTTTTTCTAAGGGTCATGCCGTTCATGCATGGCACGCAAAGCAGAGAAGGGACGGCATGGGATCGTATCGTTTGGGGAATGACTTGCATGGCAAGATTAAATGAATCATCTTCTCGAATCGTGACTCTCGATCTTTCCGAGATTCCAAGACGCTTTCCGATCTCCACCTTAGTTAGAACCGCCCTAAAGCCCTTCTTATCTTATGAACCTGACGCTTCGATCACTCCTTTCCTCTCTTCTTTTAAGTGCAACTTGCTTGGCGGAAACGCAAAGGCCAAACATCGTGGTATTTATCTCTGACGACCTGGGGCGCCTGGACACTTCCATTCACGGATCGAAGGACGTTCGTACGCCCACCATGGATCTACTTGCCACCCGAGGCATGACCTTCGACGACGCCTACGTCGCCTCGCCATCCTGTTGCCCGAGCCGCTTCTCCTTGCTCACCGGCTTGATGCCCGCCCGTCACGGCGCTCACCCCAACCATAGCCAGGTCAAGCCGGGGACAAAGTTTCTAATGCCCATCCTCAAAAAGATGGGCTACCACGTTGCCTCTTTTGGCAAAATCGCCCACGGCAACAGGGACTTCGAAGGCATGGACTTCAACAACCCCAAACGTACCGGCATGTCCGTAGAGGTGGAAAAGTATTTCAGCCAGACGAAGATCGATGGCCCCGTTTGCCTGCTGGTCGGGGATCGCCGGCCCCACGTCGAGTGGACCAAGGAAATGAACTACGATCCCGACAAAGTGACCCTGCCCCCCTTCTTTATCGATACCAAGGAAACCCGCGAGCACTGGGCCCGATACCTGACGGACATAGAAGGCATGGATGCCGAAATGGGACGGGTCCTGAAATTCGCCAAGAAAACTTTCGACGACAATTTCATTTTCCTTTTCACCAGCGACCATGGGGGGCAGTGGCCTTTCGGCAAATGGAATCTTTACGATTACGGCACGCGCGTACCCCTTCAGGTCTCATGGCCCGGCAAGATCGAGGCCGGCACGCGGACCCACGCCATGGTCAGTTGGGTGGACATTCTGCCCACCCTCATCGACTTGGCGGGCGGTAAAGTCCCGAGCGGCATCGACGGGAAATCCTTTGCTCCGGTGTTGCTTGGTCAAACGAAAGCTCATCGAGACAAGATCTTCACCACAAACACCGGCGACAAGGAGATGAACGTCTTTCCCATCCGCAGCGTCCGCATGGGTAAGTTCAAGTACATCCACAACCTGCAACCGGACGCGTACCACACGAATCATTCCGATCGCCTGCGCTCCGATGGACGGGGCGCCTACTGGTCCTCTTGGTATGCGGCCGCCAAGACCGACCCCAAGGCCGCGGCCATCGTAAAGAGATACCATACCCGGCCCGAGTACGAGCTTTTCGACTTGAACAAGGATCCGAACGAGCTCCGGAATCTGGCCGACCACCCCAAGCACAAAACCAAATTGGCCGAGCTAAAAACCGAGCTCAAGAAATGGACCACCGCTCAAGGGGACGACCTCCTACCGCACCAAGCCCCCTACCCCACTTCCGAACCGATCCCCGAAATCACACGTAAACCTAGAAAAAAGAAGTCTCCGTAAAAATGCTCGACCGAAAACGGAAACCTGTCATGAGTCTGAGTCTCTATCTCGGATCTCTCTTCTTGATCGCGCCAAACCTGACCCTCGGGCAAGCAAACGGGCCCAAAGAAGATGCAGTTGCCCAAACACCGCTTCACGTCTTTTTGCTGATTGGCGGAATCAATATGGAAGGCCGAGGCGAGATTGAGCAATCCGACCGAAAAGCGGTCGAGGATACCTTGATCTGGGATCCTCAGTACGCAACGTGGACTCAAGCCAAAGTGCCCTATGGTCAGTATTCGCCGTTCCTTTCCAAGCGAAACCGGGAATACGGATATTGGGGAAAATTGAATTGCGGGCCCAGCTTTGTCCGGGCTTACAAGAAGTCCAATCCAAACGTTCACATTGGGATTA
>JAYOMW010000277.1:0-2154 GCA_038121045.1 Opitutia bacterium | reverse complement strand
CTCGGCTCCCCGAAGGCGTGCTTTCAATATTATCGCAGAGGAACGAATCTTCACGGACTCTTGGCTTGCCCGAGGAATTGCGGAAAGTTGATCAAGGAGAATTCGAACACTTGAGAATTCGCGCTGGCTTGGTCGCCATCCCTCAGGAGATAGGACCCGGCGAGTTGCCTCAAGAAGGGGGCTTGGAAGAAAACTTTATCGACTTCGACAAGGGATGCTATCTCGGTCAGGAAGTCATGGCTCGCCTGCACGCCATGGGAAAGGCAAGAAGGAGAGCGGTTCCGGTTTACTGGACGGGAAGGGAATCTCCCCCGATACCAACGGCTCTGCTGAAGGGAGAAAAAGAAGTTGGCGCCTTGAAGAGCATGTTCATGCGCGAGCAGGGGGGAATTGGAATGGCAATCGTTCATAAAAATGCAATTCCGGAACTGGATGAAAACGGTTTGCTTGTCCGCGACTCTGAAAAGGAAAGAATCAAAAGGCTGTGAACGAAGAAGAATCCATCAACCAAGTGGCGAAGGTTTTTCAAAACATGGGAGCCGAAAAAGAGGTCGCTCGGAGGATGGCGAGTCAACTGGTCAAGCGGGCCGACCAAAAGGCAAAAGAGAACCAAAGCTCGAAAATCGTCGAATTACAACGGTTGTTGGAACTTGCCGTTTACGGAGCCCAAGGACTGCTTAAACTCGACGAAAAGAGCGATTTTGACGAAAAATAACCCCAAAACCTAGAAAAAATGGGGTTTTCGTGAAAAAAAGTTTGACCGAGAGCCCTAAAATGCAGAGCTAATCAGTTGTTTAACTCACATAACCATACTTCCAAACAAAAAGGAAACATACATGAATAAAGGAGAACTCATCGAAGCCGTACAAAAGAGCTTGGGCAAAGACACCAGCAAGGCAGCCGCAGAAGCCGCCGTTAATGCTGTTTTCGACACCATCACCAAAAACGTGAAGAAAGCCCCTGTTCAAATCATCGGTTTCGGAACCTTTGCCAAGGTCAAGCGCGCTGCGCGCAACGGGATCAACCCGAAAACCAAAGAGCCAATTAAGATCAAGGCTTCCACTTCCGTGAAGTTCAAGCCAGGCGCAAAGCTCAAGGCTGCCGTCTGATCCATTGACTCAACCCATACCCCTTTTTAAAAGCCCGTGGCACGCCACGGGCTTTTTTTTGATTTATGAGTGAAGAGATTGCAAAGGCGAAGAAAGCCTACCTGGAAACTATGAAAGGAAGCGTGGCCGCTTTCGCTCCGGGAAGGGTCGAATTTTTGGGAAACCATCTTGACTACAACGGCGGGTTGGTTCTGGGGGCGGCCATTGACTCGGGGATTTACGCTTTGGCCCTACCACGCGAAGACACCTTGGTCCGACTTTTTAGCGAAAGTTTCGAGGATGCGGTCGTGGAAACGAGTCTTGATGGTTTTTCGCGTCAGGAAGGTAAAACCTCTTGGGCGAATTATTGCCTGGGCGTACTGAAGGTAATGCAAGATGCCGAATGGGCTCCCGAAATGGGCTTCTCTCTCACTTTGACGACCAACCTCCCCGTCTCCGTCGGGCTGAGCTCAAGCGCCGCCCTCGAACTCGCAACGGCTCTTGCCTTTTCCCGGTTGGCGGGGCGAGAACTCAGCCACAAGGATTTGGTCCGGGTGTGCAGAAAGGCTGAAAACGAATTCGTCGGTATGCCCTGCGGAATCCTTGACCAAGCGACTTCAGCCTTCGGGAAAAAGGATCACCTCGTATTGATCGACTGTGAAACCGAAAGCATATCTTGCCTTCCCATGCCGGCCGAAAGCCAGCTTTGGATCTTTGATTCCGGCATCAAGCACGACTTGGTCGATTCCCACTATGCCGCCAGAAACGAAGAATGCCAAGAAGCCCTCCGTTTGATCCGGAAAACGCACCCCCGGTTGAACTGCTTGGCGAAAGCCGACGCGGTGATGGTTGAAAAAGCAAACTTGCCCACTCAAATAAGAAAACGAGCCCTCCATGTCGTTGGTGAGCAGGAAAGGGTGCTCTTGTTCCAGAGAGGCCTGTCTGAAAAAGCAAGCCTTCGTGCATTGGGTCGCCTGCTTACTGATTCTCACAAAAGTTCATCCGAGCTTTTCGAGAACAGTTGCCCGGAACTTGATGCCCTCGTCCAATCCCTTGCCGGACACGA
>JAYOMW010000276.1:0-2192 GCA_038121045.1 Opitutia bacterium | reverse complement strand
TTCGCGAACACGGGATGATTCGATCGGTGGTTCTTGGGCACTCACTCGTTGCTAGTGCGGTAGGCTGGCTACTTGATGGGCCGAGGGGAATCGTTGATCGATTCAGTCGCGGGCAAGTTAAGCGAAAGATCAATTTTAAATCCTAAAAAGGGTCTGAATGGAGAGTTATTTCCGTTCTTTCAGTCTTTTAAGTGCCATACCAAAAGTGGCCAATGAAATTACGATTTTTAAAAGCATATAAAATACAAATTTGTATTTGACCTAAAGATTATATGCAAGTAATGGGTGGTCTTGCCGACTTAATAGAAAAATATGAAAAAATTTGAAAACAGACTAATTACCTTTACCCAAGCCGCCCATATCCTCGGATACAAAAACTATCGATCCGTATTGAGGTTAATCTCCGAAGGGCACCTGAATAAATACGAAATCCCCGATACCAAGAGGAGAAGATTGGCTTTGACGGAGGTCATGAAAGTCGCAGTCCCTGAGTCGAACGTTGGCTTGAATCGGGAAAACGAACCTTCATGAACCCGCAAGAGGCGACCCTCAAGAAAATGGACAAAAGGAAATATTGCGGGGAAAGGTTTATAACCTTCAGCGAGGCTTCCGAAGTGCTGGGCATCCGGAGCTACTCAAGGATCTCGAACATGGTCAGACATGGATTGCTACGTGCCTACGAATTGCCTGATACGGATCGTCTTCGGGTTCGGCAGAGCGAGATCCTTGCCCTGATTCAACAAAACGACGAACGTGCTGAAAATCCGGAGGAGGACAAATAATGGAAGAAGCCAATCTAGACCGATATATAAAAATTACTGAGGCAGCCACGATACTTGGCTTTGCCCATTATCGATCCGTTAACCAAATGATTGAACGAGGGGCTCTCGTAGGCTATCGCCTTCCCCACGTAACCCGTCGAAGGGTTCTTCTAAGCGAGGTTCTGGCTTTAAAGGAAAAAGCCGAAAAGATTTCGCAAACTGCCTCCAGTGATACACCCAGGGGGCGCGGTCGGCCGCGCAAGTATGGTTGACTCTTGATTTTCTCAGTAGTTTCCCTTGCGATCCATTTATGACAGACATCAAAAATAATTCAAATACCGTCCGATTGCTTTCGATTACGGACGCAGCCCGCTTTCTTGGGTACAAAACAAATCGGCCGGTTTCCAAATTGATTCAAAGCAACGCTCTTCCGACCTACACGTTGCCGGACAGCAAGCGAAGACGCATCAAAATGTCCGATTTACTGAACTTGGTTCAGCTTGCATCTGAAAATGAGTAGAAATTCCGGTCGGGAGCGATCATGGGATCTGAAAATGGAACGTTTCAGACAGGTTTTCGCCAAATCGATGAGCATCATGACGTTTGGGGCGGTTTCATGCAGGGGATTCAGGCTGTCTTGCCGACTCGCCCCCGCTAGGGAATGGATGTTTTGATGCTTTTCGCTCTGGAAACTGTGGCTTCGCTTCAATTGTGCATTATTTATCGTTTTTTTAATCTTAATCCTAGACAGGTCTCCATTTGCGGAATTAGGATGAGTATCAATCCAACCCTGTGGCAATATGAACTTTTCTCAAAAAATCCTTTTTGTTGACAATGAGAAATCCTTGCTGGCCGGGTTGAGGTTTAACTTGGCCAGAACCTTTGAAGTTCAGGTATCTTCCTTGGTCGAGGAAGCAAAGGTTTTCATGGAACAAGGCCCCTTCTTTTTCACGGTTTTTCTTGCATTTGACATGAAGTCTTCCGAGGTTTGATTGCGCGTTTACTAAGAAGCCAAGAAGTTTTCAATCCAAGAAACGATCCTTTCCCTGAGGATTGTTGCTTAAGCTTCTTGTTTTGCAACTTTTTCTCTTCGCCCGTTGTGTCGCTAGCATTTTCGCTAAGAAAGTTGTGCTTTTGAAATGAATCATGGACGAATGGAGGAGCTTGCCAAAGTCTATCGGGATGGCCTGTTGAAGGACACCCTCCCCTTTTGGCTCGAACACTCGATCGATCGGAAACACGGTGGCTTTATGACTTCTCTCGACCGGGATGGAGCCTTGGTCGATACGGACAAAGGAGTCTGGCAGCAAGGCCGGTTCACTTGGTTGCTGGGCGAGCTGTATAACAACGTCGAGCCCCAGGAGGAATGGCTTGCACTAGCCAAGCACGGGGCTGAATTTCTTGATCGATATTGCTTCGATCCTTCCGATG
>JAYOMW010000275.1:0-2196 GCA_038121045.1 Opitutia bacterium | reverse complement strand
TCCAAAGAAATTTCGAAGACCGACCCATCGCTTTTTTCCAAAATGGCTTTTCCTTGGTTTACCCCTTTCAACCTTGCCTCGACTTTGAACCTTCCGGTGCTATCCGTCCACACACGGTTGACCGGAGCGGGAACCACGGCCCGACCGGGATCGCGAACGTCGTAGCAAAGAATTTTGTTAAGTCCACGCAGGTAGAGCAAACCGTCGCTGATAACCGGATGAGCCCAGCTTTTCTTCATGCCATCGGGAACTTTGAAGGAACCGACCTGACGGAACCCACCCTGCGGGGATGCATCGACAAGAGCCATGATTCCATCTTGATAACGAAAGTATAGACGTTCGTCCGCATAAGTTACGCAAGCAGACCCGTTTCCTTGTCCAACCCCATCCCGACGCCATTTGACTTGACCGGTTCCGACGTCAGCGCACCAAGGGCTTCCCCGGTCATCAAAATCCCCATATAGGTAGTTGCCCACTTTGATGATTCCACCATGCTTGTTCTTCAATTCCCTGCTGTAATAGACCTCTTCGGCCACGACTCCTCCACTCCTCCTCGAGAGCTTGAGCAAAGCCCCGCCCTTTCCGTACCCAGCTGCCGTAAAAACATAGTCGCCAAAGGGAATGGGCGTAGGAATGTTTGCCGTATTTTTACCAAGCTTGTCATAACTCCAGAGAAATTTTCCATTGGCAGCCGCCACGCCGAAGGTACCCCCGGAAAACAAACGCACGTATTGCTTGACCCCCGCGCCGTTGGAAACCACCCAGGAAGAGTAATGTGACTCACCGCCACCGGGAAGGGCCGTTTCCCAGACCGTCGAACCCGTGCGCTTGTTCAAGGCAAGGGCGGTTGCTTGGTTGCCACCAGGAGAACAGATCAAGTTGTTGCCATCGACGAGGACCGATTCGCTGTAGTTCCAGCCACCCGATTTGCCACCGAAATCACTGGCCAAGTTTTTGCTCCAACGCTCCCGACCCGAGGCGACGTCCGCGCAAACCAAGTCCCCGAATTGACCAAGGGCAAAGACCAAGTCGCCGTCCACGGTCGGCGTACAACGAGTACCGGAATAATTCCCGCCCGAATTCCCCACCTTCAAGGACCAAAGGAGGGTCCCGCCTTTCTGATCAAGACAAAACAAGTGGCTCTGACCGTT
Source organism: Opitutia bacterium (assembly GCA_038121045.1). Lineage (GTDB taxonomy): Bacteria > Verrucomicrobiota > Verrucomicrobiia > Opitutales > Seribacteraceae > Seribacter. The sequence continues at coordinate 1,045 of JAYOMW010000275.1, read as the reverse complement.
CTTGTCCCCCATCGTGAAAATCCGTCCGTTGACAATGGCCAAACTGGAAAACCCTTCTCCCACCGCTCCACCTTCCCAAAGGAGTTTGGGTCCGCCCGTCGGCCAGCTTTTCAACAAGCCCGTTTCCGTCGACACACCCGACCGATCAGGCCCGCGCCACTGGGGCCAGTCGGCGCCCTTGAGCAAACTCAGGAAGAAAAATTCAGAAGCCAAGAGACATAACCATTTGTTCATAATAAAAAAGCTCGCCCAATCGCCCGCCAAAGTCAAAGCGGATTAAGTCAAACCAAACCTTTCCCGGGCAACGACACAAGCGGCAACGACCTCTTTAAGAAACCAGGGGAACGAGATCAAAACCATCCTTGCTGTCCTTGACCGTCCAACCTTTGGCGACCAACTCATCACGCAACTGATCGGCTGAGGCCCAGTCTTTGGTCTGCTTGGCCTTCCAACGCCGTTGAGCGAGTTCCTGAATTTCCGCAGGGGCTTCTTCGGCATTTTCGTCCTTGGATTCCACAACGAAACCAAAGGCATCGCAAGTCGCTTGAAAACCGCAACGAACGACGTTCAAAGCCTCCTCTTTCCCATCGTATTCACCACGCTCGTAAGCTTCGCTCAATTCGCGAACCAAACGAAAGAGGCGGCCGAGTGCCTCGGGCGTATTCAAGTCGGCAAGCAAAGCTTCCTGAACGGGTTGGAAAGGACCGAATGCGGTCTCAAGCACGCTCCCTTGTGCCGGCTTGAAGTCAAATTTCCTGGCGAAATCACGCAATTTGGACAAGGCCTTGCGCGAGGCCTTCATTGAATCGAAAGTGAAGTTGAGGGGTTGCCGGTAGCTCCCGGACAACAAAACATAGCGAACCTCCTGGGCCTTGTATCCACGCTCCGCAAGTTCTTCGACGGTATGCAAGTTCCCCAGGGACTTACTCATCTTTTGACCCTCCACCATGAGGTGGGCAATGTGAAACCAGTGACGGGCGAATGTCTTGTCCGTAACGGCTTCCACCTGGGCAATCTCATTCTCGTGGTGCGGAAAGACCAAGTC
>JAYOMW010000274.1:0-2221 GCA_038121045.1 Opitutia bacterium | reverse complement strand
TTTTCCCAGCGAGTCCGACCCGATACCCGAGATCGGAAAGATAATGAGCCACACTTTTCGTTCTTGGCTTGCTGGACATATGATTGCGATACACACCATTGCGCTCGGGGAAGAGCCCCGTGTAGAGCTCAGCCCTGGCAGGAGCACAGGTGGCGGAGGTGACGAACATGTTATCAAAACGAATGCCCTCTTTAGCCAAGCGGTCGATGTTTGGGGTGGTGTTGGGATTGCGTGAACCATAGCACCCAAGATGGGAAGCACTTATATCATCTGCAAAGAGGATGAGGAAGTTAGGCCGATCGTCCGCAAAAGCGACGAAAGTGGACAGGGAAGCAAAAACAAGGGTCAGAAACAGTCTTTTCATGGTAAAGTCTTTTCTACAGGTGATCCCGTTCATTGATGGCGGACTTCCCTTCCGAATAGGGGCTTATTTTTTGAGTTTTTTGAGCTCCACCTTGCGGAACTCCACCGGATGGCTTTCGGACTGAAGAGAAATGGTACCGCCTTCAAGTAACGTTCCGTCGTCGAGTTGTGGCTTGGTGTATTCCAAGACGGTTTCTCCATCAATCACGTGTTTGATCGATTTGCTTCCGCGAACCTCGATCTCAACCGTTACCCACTGGTCGCCATGGTAGGTCTTGCTCTTGCTGCTTATGCAATGACGCTTGAGCAATTTTTTGTTCATCACGACGTCCGTGCCGGGCGTACACAAGTTGGCGGTAGTCCGCTTGCCCTCACCCTTCCCTCCGAGAAACTGAACCTCGATGGAGTCGGGAAAGTCCTGCCCTTTGTCCATGCTTTCGGGGGTTTGGCCGTGAAGCATGACCCCACTGTTGCGAAAAGCCCAACCAGGACCACCCGGAGCTTGTTCGCCAAGGAAACGATATTCGATCCGGAGGAGGTAATGAGAGAAAGGGGTTTTGTAAAACATATGCCCAAAAGTCTCATTAAAATTCTCGTACTTGTCGTAGGACACTCGGATTACCCCGTCCTTCACCGAAAACGTTTCGTTGTGATTGACTCCGGCTTCGTGACCTCGAATTTTAACCGTCCAATCGGACAAGTCCTTGCCGTTGAAGAGCTGAATCCATCCGCTCTCTTTCTTGGCCCCATGGCCTAAGGAGACGAGAAGAAACAGACTGGCGAATACCAGGCCGTATTTAGCAAAATGGTTTGTGTTCATGATAATCTTTCCTTGGTTCGGGATCCGTCAGCAACAACCGCAACCATTGCCGTGAGATTTGTTATTGAAGAACATGGAAAGAGTGGACTCGTCAGGTTTCGATTCCTCGGGTGAATTGAGCCGGCGAACAGGAGCGAAGGGCGGAGTCTCACCCATCCGATGCTTGGCCAGGGAACATAACTCGCCCCATGTCGTCAAAGTTTCTTTCATGCTGTGGCTGACGGTAATGGTTTCTCCGTTTGCATCACAATGATAGTCGTAAGTGATCATGTCTTTAATTGTAGAATAGTTCCGTACTTTGAAATAGCATGCTATTTTCCCAAGGGACAAAGACTAGTTTAAAGTAAGGAAAGAAAGACAAAAAGATGAAGACTTCTCGTTGAAAGAACGATGAGATATAAAAAAACATAAGGAAAAGAACGAGGAGACGTTACCTTTCTATGAATCAACTAACTAAACTTGCGTTTACCCTCTTCTGGGGTTTTTCATTCAGTCTTTGGGGACAAGACCCCGAATTCAAATCCGAACTTTTCAAGACGGGAAAACTGATTTATTCCGATGATTTCAATGGTGCTGTAAACAAAGAGTTTTGGGGACAGCCCAAAGGAAAGACCATTAAGGACGGAAAATTAATTGTCGCTCCCCTTTTCAAATCCAAGGAGGAAGCGATGAAGGCACTCAAACGGGATCACCATTTGGGCCTGGAACCGGTGGCTCACATCAATCGAATCCCTGAAAAATTCGTCATGCATATGCGCTACCAATTTGCCAAACCCGAGCTCTCGCCGGGACGCCCGTCTTTTCAGATCGGTCATCACATGATTAACCTTGGAATAGTAAAAGAAGGGGGACACCGCGTAAAACTTCCGGACGGGCCCTCTTTCTTCGAACCTGAATCCGACATGGCCTTAAACAAATGGATCGACTTGGTGATCGAGTATGAATTGGGGAAGATTCGCGTATTGGTTAATGGTCATGGAAAGACTTATGAGCACGAAAAGGTGACGATTATAAATCCCAAGGATAAGCTTGGGCCTC
>JAYOMW010000273.1:0-2270 GCA_038121045.1 Opitutia bacterium | reverse complement strand
GACCACCCGACATGCACAGGAAGATCACCCGTTTGGCCTTGGCCAACATGGGCGAGAGACCTTGTGGAACCGGGGCCGCGGACAAGTCCCGGGAAAGAAGGGAATGGAAGGCGGTCATTCCCAAGCCAAGACCGGCTTGGTTCAGGAAGGTTCTTCTCTTTAAAGCGATTGAATTGTTCATTTCAGTTTCGAATGGTGGTTTCGCCCAAGTTGAGAATGGCCCGTGATACCATTGTCCAAGAAGCCAATTCCGAAGGATCAAGGGAAGCATCCGCCGGGGCCAAGCCCACTTTGAGAAGTTCTTTGGCCCGCTCGGGTTGGTCGGCGTATTCTTTTGCGCTTTCCTTGAACAGTCCGACCAAAAGAGCAACTTCATCGGCCTTGGCCTTGCGGGACAAAACGGTGAGCCAAGCAAATTGAATTCGCTCCTCGAGAGTACCGGTCTTCTCCTTGATGATGCGGGCCGCCAAAGCCCGGGCCGCTTCCACAAAGGTCGGATCGTTAAGCAGGGCAAGAGCCGCATTGGGGGTGTTGGAACGAGGACGCTTGGCCATGCACTCCTCCCTGGACGGTGCGTCCATGGCTTTCATCATGGGATGCAGAAACTGTCTTTGCCAATGCAGGTATACCCCCCGCCTCCACTGATTCGCATTCGAATCGTGACGATAGGAACGCTTGGGAAAATTCAAGTGACGGTAATAACCCGCGGGTTGGTAGGGCTTGGAAAAGTTAAAGGCGTCCCCTTCCTGAAGCAAGCCACTGACAAAAAGCGCATTGTCGCGGATCATCTCGGCGGACAGACGGTAGCGGGCTTGCCGACCGAACCATTTGTTCTCGGGATCGAGACGGGCGTGCGACTCGGGGACAAGCGAACTCTGCCGATAGGCCCGACTCGTCACGATAAGCCGGATCGTCTTCTTGATGCTCCAGTCATTGTCGAGGAGGGCCACGGAAAGGTTGTCGAGCAAAGGACGGTTGGTCGGAGGTTGCCCTTGACCGCCGAAATCCTCCAAAGAAGGCGACAAGCCTTCCCCGAAAAACAAGTACCACAACCGGTTGGCGAAGACCCGGGCGGTCAAGCCACCCGATCCGTTTTCGGAATCGGTCAACCACTCCGCCAAATCGAGACGATCCAGACGGTCAGCTTTTCTTGGGTTGCGTACCCCCATGAATTCGGGAACGGCGGGAAGCACGACCTCGCCACTGTCATCCAGCCAGTTGCCGCGAGGAAGAATACGGATTTCCCGGGGAGCCTTGGCCTTGGTGATCATGGTGTTTTGCCCGGAAAGGCCTAGGCTTTCGAGTCTTTTGAGTTTTTCAAGGTATCTGGCAAGGACATCCTTGGGTACCCCGGCGACCTCGGATTTCTCGAAGTTTTGAAGCTCTTTTTGTAAAGCCGCCTTCTTTTGCTTGTTTCGTTCCCGGGCAAGCTTTGCCTGCAAACCTTCCAACTTCGCAGACCAAGCCTTGAGATCATCCTCATGTCCGGAAGTTTGACCCAATTCAGAAATCTCTTTTTCCAGGTGGCTCATCTCCTCCCGGACTTTTTTCGGATAGGCCTTGAGGTAAGGAGGACGAACGGTGGGCAAACTGTTGCCGGTAAATCCATCATCATGGATATCCGCGAAGAAAGCCGATAACTTGTAAAAGTCTCCAATGGTGTAAGGGTCGTATTTGTGGTCGTGACACTGGGCGCAACCGACGGTCGCCCCCATCCAGACCGCCGAGACGTTGCGCACCCGGTCCGCGGCGTAAATGGCAAGGTACTCCTTGCGCTGAATCCCACCTTCGTGAGAAGTTTGCAGCAAACGGTTGTAACCCGTGGCCACCAATTGCTGATTGGTTGGATTCTCGAGCAAGTCGCCACCCAATTGTTCCCGGGTGAATTGATCGAGAGGAAGATCCCGATTGAGAGAATCGATGACGTAATTGCGGTAAGGCGCCGCGGGGTGATCCTGGTCTCCATGGTATCCTACAGTGCTTGCAAAGCGGACCAGATCGAGCCAATAGGTGGCCATTCGTTCGCCATACTCGGACCGGGCGAGAAGATCGTCGACCCGGTCGTTCACCACCTTGTCGAGCGGTCTCCCGTCCTTGACGAAGGAGTCTACTTCTTCTGGACGCGGAGGCAGACCGGTCAGGTCGAAATGAAGCCTGCGAACCAAGGTTATTCGGTCGGCATCCGGTGAAGGTTCCAATTGCTTTTCCTTAAGCTTGGCGAAAACGAACCGGTCGATCCAATGGTCAGACCATTCCTTGCCCGTAGCAGG
>JAYOMW010000272.1:0-2314 GCA_038121045.1 Opitutia bacterium | reverse complement strand
CGAAACTCAAAGAGCTTTTCCTCCCGTTTTGCCAGGTAACCGATCCGGCTTTTCTGATGCAGCTAACAAATCTCAAAAAGCTGATTCTTCTGCGTAGTAATTTTACGAAACGACAATTGAAAGAAATATCAAAGGCACTGCCTTCCTGTTCGCTCCAATTCTCTCTCGATTAAGTACTTATCATTTTGCAACCCAGGTTGTTCCATTTGGGCTGCTTTTGGCATTGGTTTCCATAGACAAGAAAGATTCGGGCTTTTGTCTTAAATGTTGGTTGCTTATGTCGGGTGTTTCAAATTAGAGGACAATGCGTATGAAATTCAGGTTCGCCCTAATCCTTTTTTTACTCGCGTTTTTTAGGTTCTTCGTCAGCGGGCAAAGCAAGCCCGAAGCAGGGCAGGATTGGGTTGAATTCCCAGCCGTGAGCGAGAGTCTTTGCGTGAACAATCTTTTTCAGTCCAACATGGTGATCCAACGCGATAAGCCTGTTCGGGTGTGGGGTTGGGCTTCGCCCGGCGAGAAGGTCACGGTAAGTTTCGGCGGGCAGACAAAATCTGCAGTGGCTGATCAGGGGCGATCCTGGAAGGTAACTTTGGCCGCCATGGCGGCCAATTCTACGCCTCAAATTATGAAGGTTATAGGCAAGGAGAGTATTCTGACCTTTGAGAATATTCTGATCGGAGACGTTTGGATCCTCGGTGGCCAAAGCAACATGGAGATGGCCCTTGGCCGGATTGAGGGGGGGAGGATGGAAATCCAGTCTGCCAATTTCAATGGCATCAGGCACTTGACCGTTCCCCGCAATTCGATTCAGGAATTTCAGAAATCTTTTCCTCTCACTCAAAAATGGGACAAGCAAAGGGAGTCCCATGTTCGTAGCAGCGATTATTGGGAAGTTTGCTCCCCGAAGACGATTGGCGATTTGTCAGGCATCGGATATGTCTTTGCCCGCCGAATTCACATGGCGATTCAAGTTCCCGTCGGAGTGATCGATACCTCCGTAGGTGGCTCAACTCTGGAAAGTTGGACGCCTTTTGCTGCGGTTCGCAAGGTGGGCGGTACGGAAACCAAGCGCTGGGTGGCCGAGCAGGAAGAATATATTGCGGCTTACGACCCCAAGAAGGAACTGGAGGAAAGGGTGCAAAGCAAAAAAGCATGGCTTGAGAAAATGAAAAGTCTTGGCAAGACTCCCCGGCCTGTAAACAGCGTGATCCCGACTGATTTGCGTCCTCCGCGTATCAAGGCGGGGAATCTTTATGGTGGCATGATTGCGCCGCTGGCCGGGTTTTCGGCCAAGGGAATCATTTGGCATCAAGGCTATAACAATTGCTTCGAGGGCTCTGCCGGAGCTTCAAGATACCGCGAGATATTTCCAGCGATGATCAAGGCTTGGCGGGCGGCATTCGAGGATTCTCAATTGGCTTTTGGAATGATTTCACTTTGTACCTCTGGTTCTCAAACGTCCGACGACTATCTTGAACAGATGCTGGACGTAGGGGCTCATGTTCGGGAGTCTCAATACAAGACTTTCCTTGCTTTGCGCAATGACGGTGACAAAAACATCGGATTCGCTAGCAGCTACGACCTGCGAAGGCGATGGTATCATCCGGGGCTGAAAATACCGGCGGCGGAACGAATTGCGGCCTGGGCGATGAATACGCAGTATGGATTGGATGTTCGATGGGAACCCCCCTACCTCAAGGAAATGAAGGTTGAAGAGGAAAGGATCGTACTCTCCTTTCAGGTAAAAGGACCGCTTGCCACAAGCCCCGAGGGTCCGGTGACCGGTTTTGCGATAGCCGGAGCGGACGGTAAGTTTCAGCCGGCTAAAGCCGAATTCTTGATCACGGGTAAGGATAACAAAGGAAAGCCCCGACGTGATTCCTCCAGGTTGACGCTATCCAGTCCTTTGGTGCCCAAGCCGATACATTTTCGTTATGCTTGGGCCCGTAACCCGCATGCCAATCTCGTTTCTGCCTGGGACAAGTTGCCTTTGGCTACGCAGCGAAGCGACACATGGACGCTGGCGGATCTCTACAAATCTTTCGTAGGCAAAGAGCCGAAGAGCCAAACCGACAAATTGCAAGGCGATGAAACGGGAGAACTCAAGAAATCCCTACAAGCCGCCGATCTCAAAAGAAGACTCTACGAAGCCAAGGCGTTTCTCAAGGAACATGAGCCTTTTGAATAGTCATACGACCGCTTTTCTTATGTCGAGTTGAAAAAACTCGGAGAGGTGCGGGTTAGGAAGGCCTCTAGCTTGTCGAATCTGCTTGAAAGAACTAAGCTTAAACTTACATTTTGCAAGCATCCCATC
>JAYOMW010000271.1:0-2327 GCA_038121045.1 Opitutia bacterium | reverse complement strand
CAATGGCTGCAGCTTCGCGACTTGGAAAGATCCAATCCCGACCAGGGTCGCTTTCCAATCTTTACGAACGAGCTGCGTCAGGCTCTGAGAAAGGAAACGGAACTTTTTTTCTCCCATCTTCTTCGGGAGAACAGACCGGTTTCGGAGTTTTTGACGGCCAACTACACCTTCTCCAACAATCAATTGGCCGATTATTACAAGTTGGAAGGAAAGTTTGACGAATCATTCAAGAAAGTGTCTCTGGGTGGTGAGAAGCGTCTGCAACGAGGAGGTATTTTATCGCATGCTTCGATCCTTACCATTACTTCAAACCCAACCCGGACTTCGCCGGTCAAGCGAGGCAGATGGGTTTTGGATAATTTGTTGGGGTCTCCGCCCAAAGAGCCTCCTCCTGGAATACCTGAATTGGAGGACGCTCCATCAGGCAAAGACCTTGCATTGACTCTTCGTGAACAACTTGCCAAGCACAGTCGCAGTCCCGAATGTTCATCCTGTCACGTGAGCATGGATGCAATGGGGTTTGCCCTCGAAAATTATGATGCGATCGGAAAATGGCGCCTTGAGGAAGGAGGAAGGCCAATTGACGCGCTTGGCAAATTGGCGACCGGAACCAGTTTTTCCGGACCCATGGAATTACAGAAATTCATTGCGGAGAAAAAACTAAGCGCCTTCACGAGATGCCTTACTGAAAAACTTCTGACATATGGAGTGGGCCGGGGCATGGAGTATTATGATCGGGCTGCCATTGAGAAAATTGCCCGCAAAATATCTCACAAAGAAAAAGGATTGGAAGATCTGATCGTAGAGGTTGTGACCAGTGTCCCTTTTACTTTTGCTGGTCAAAGTTCTACCACAGTGCCTAACAACTAATTTAGTTGTCTTGAAATGAGGTTTCAGGGATATTAACTATCATGATTTCGGCTGATTTGTCACGCAGGTCGTTTTTGAGAGGTCTCGGTGTCTCCTTGGCTCTGCCGGGTTTTGAGTCACTAGCCAAGGGGTCGGTACAGCCCATCCCTCTTCGTATGGGATTCTCTTACGTACCTAACGGAGTGATCATGGAGAATTGGCGTCCCACACAGCTCGGTACTGAATATGTCTTTCCGACGGCTCTGAAGCCCTTGGAGAAAATGAAGGGCGACTTTCAAATACTAAGTGGGCTTGATCATACCAAAGCCAATGCAAATGGGGATGGAGGAGGAGATCATGCTCGAGCCATCGCGACCTTTTTAACCGGATGCCAGGCGCGCAAAACCGCCGGCAAGGACATTAAGATTGGCGTTTCGGTTGATCAAGTGGCTGCCGAATCGATCGGAAAGAAAACAAAACTACCTTCTTTGGAATTAAGCTGTGACGCAGCCCGTGGTTCGGGAAAATGTGATTCCGGGTATAGTTGCGCCTACCAGTATAACCTTTCTTGGAAGAATGAAACGGTTCCGGTGCCCGCTGAATCAAACCCCCGTTCGGCCTTTGAGCGCTTGTTCGGTCAAACTCAGTTTGGTTCGGACCGAAAGGCGGTTCAGAGAAGAGTGGAGCAGGACAAAAGCGTACTGGATTTTGTTCTGGAAGATGCGAAGAGGATGAAGGGTCGATTGGGTTATGACGACCGGGACAAACTCGAAGAATATTTTGACAGCGTGCGGGAAGTTGAATCGAGGATAAGCGGAAGCCTTCGCAAGCAGGAAGACTTTTCCGATCTGAAGCGCCCCTTTGGAATTCCTGGCAATTATCAAGATCATATCCGTACGATGTTCGATTTGATGGCTTTGGCCTACAGATCGGACCTTACGCGAATTTCAACCTTTCTACTTGCTCACGACGGAAGCAATCGAAGTTTCCGCGAGATCGGGGTGCCCGAGGGGCACCACAGTTTGTCTCACCATCGGGAGGATGATGAAAAAATCCAGAAACTCTCGAGAATAGACCGCTTTTATTGCGAACAATTCGCCTATTTCATAAACAAACTTGCCGGCTTTAAGGAAAGGGACGGCAGTCGCTTGTTGGACCATTGTATGATTGTTTACGGCAGTGGCATAAGCGATGGCAACCGCCATCGGCATGTTGACCTTCCTGTTTTGTTGGCGGGAGGAAAAGCCCACGGCTTGAAAACCGGACGGCACCACGATTTTTCCGGTCAACTTGCCACCCTAACCCCTGACAAAAAAGAAGAGATCAACCGAAGCAAAGAAGGGTATGGTATTCCGATGTCGAACCTTCACCTCGGACTGCTTTCAAAGATGGGCGTACGCGCCGAGCGACTTGGCGACAGCACCGGGATCGTCGATAGTTTTTAGCAGTATTCTTATTTTATGGGGGGAACGCCCGCC
>JAYOMW010000270.1:0-2344 GCA_038121045.1 Opitutia bacterium | reverse complement strand
CCTCTAACGGCAGACCTCATGTCACGAACCTGCACTTGTGACTGAATAAGGGTTTACCTTGCTCCTCGCCAAGCTGCAAGAGTATCACGTAATTCTTCGGAATTTTTCTTGCCGAGAGCGAGATGGAAAGTGTTTTCACCCGGTCGGATAGTAACCGGTGCGAAATCCAAACTGGGTCGGAGGGTTTGCTCGTCGTAGTCCACTCCGACCAACAGAGCCTCACCGGAAGGAATCCAACTCTTTCCGTCGACCAATGCGCACGAATTTTGGCCACGGTAGACCACTCTGACTTGGGCGCGACCAGCACCAGTAGGGCGAGAGGAATCGGAAAAATCGACGTTCACCTTGGCCGCAACCTCGCGCTGACTAGGTTTGTCGAGGTTGTGCCAGCCGGTCCTCACCATGGTAAATTGTCGCTCTATTCGACGCATGTCCTCGCCCTGAATGGAGCGATAATACTCATGCTCGCTGGCCTGGCTTTGAATTTTCTCGGCTATGCCCAAGAGATTCTCTCCACCGGGAATTTCTTGGATGGCAGACAATTGGGAGCTTTCCGGATATTGGCGGAAACCGAACTCCCAAGGGTCGTATATGCTCTTTAATCCACCCGTTCTTGTCGCGGAAGTCTTACCCGGTGCAGCCTTCCTGAGGAGGATGATGGCCCTCCCCTTCGAAAGTGAAACGCTTTTGCTACCTCTAGCCAACTGTCCTCTCACCTGAAGCACTCCCTTCAGGCAACCGATGATCGTTCTGAAGCCTCCTCTTTCTTCTGATTTGTGCTGAACGAAAAAAGTTCCTTGCTGTCCCCTTGGCACATCCACCTCCCCCCAAGGGAAACGCGTTCGTACGATTGAATCGTTCCTTACAACTGGCGTCTTGCACAAAAAGCCTCCGGACAACATCCGATGCTTCAATACAAGAGCAGAACGTCCCTGTTGCTTGGCCATGGCGAACCACTCTGAGGGATTCCGTTGCACCCCCTGCTGGCGAAAGCTCTCGATCTCCAGCATACGGGAAAGCGAAGCATCCACGACCATGCCATCAATCCTTTGAGAAGATTGGAGCGGATACAGGCGAATCCCGTTCGAAAAGACGACTTTGCCTCCAATCGACTTACCTTCGGTTCTTCCCGCCACTTGGGCCGTTCCCTCAAGTGCCTCGCCACCGTTGCGGAGCTTGGTATAATCCAATTTGCGACTTCTCCAAAAATGACTCAAGTCTCCCGGTCTTTTGCCCTCCAAACTGCCACCGAGCAAAACGATTGATCCTTCGCGTGGCTCCAAAGCTCCTTTTGCGGGCTTGCTCGAAGTCGGCTTGGAAAAATCGGCCTTTTCCCATTTGACGGCACTTTCCTGCTCGACTCCGTGATACAACCCCATCCCCTCCGTTTCTTTATCCGCGTCGGATGCAAACTTTATTTCAATGCCTTTTCCCTTGATGATTTGCAGAGGCTTGCCTGAGGACGAAGCCTTGAGATGAATCATTCCTCCAGTCTCCAGCAAGCCATCGGGTCCATCCGTAGTCAAGCCCGCCATTAGGATATCGTGAAAATCGTAAAACTCCATGACTTCCAACTCAACCACCGCATCATCTTCCAGCCTTTGGCCATTCGCATACTCAAAAACGCCCGGATGAACGATGAGATTGGTTCCTTGCTGGCAACGGATGACAACCCCTTCGCCGTGGCTGAACCCCCGATCGGTTTTGGGGGCGGATGCCCAACGGGCTCTCGTCAAGGTATCGGCTTCCGGCTTTTCGGATTCAAGAAAATCAATCCGTTTTTTCTTCTTTTCGTCGAACAAACTGGAATCGAAAACCAAGGTTTCATCACCCGTATCGTCAAAAACCAATTCATCATGACTTTCCCTTCCATTGGCAATGACTTTTGCTTCAGTTCTCGAGGGCTCGCCACCACCATGGTTTTCAATGCCCGAATTCTCATCATTTCCAGGCTTTTCTTCAGTGATAGAGTCGGAAGGAGAAACTTGGATCGGAAGGGTACCGGCCGAAGGTTGCCGCACAAGCGCCACCCCATCCGCCGGCACAGCTTCGGATTCACCACCAAACGCTTCCTGCTTACCCCTATTCACCCCATCGAAAGAGCTTTGATCTGAAGGCGCATTTCCTGCGGTTTGGGTTTCCGTGGAACGTGCCTCGTCCAGTGATTTTTCTTTTGGGAAAGGGGATTCGGAAACCACTTCTGCATTCGGATTCATGGCTTCGACTTCGCTCGGAATTTCAATGTCCTTCGATTTGAAACGAAAAATCAAAAAGACGGACAAGACCAACAAGAGAAGACCAAAAGAAATTGCTGCGGAAACAAGTACGAATCGATCCTTCATAT
>JAYOMW010000269.1:487-2381 GCA_038121045.1 Opitutia bacterium | reverse complement strand
CGGCGACTTCGGACTCCCGGCTAACCTGCGTACGGCGGTATGCTCAAGGGGGCACCGAAGCCTGACTTTGCTCTTTCGGACGCTTGGAAAACGGGTCTACGAAGCCGAGGGAAACTTCCTCAATCTCAATATCAGACGAAAGGGAAAACCCTTGCCCGACGAGAAGCATTTGGCATTGGAAAAAGAGTATCTGGAAACAATGCCCGAGGAAAGGACGGAAGAGTTTCTTACCAAGGCCGCGGAAAGGATGCATGCCCTGCAACGGATCGAAAAACCCCACATGATCTTCGATCAGGGAAGTCCCTCGGACTTGGCTGAACAACTGGCTGCAAGCGCCGATTCGGGCATTCTCCTGCTAAGCGACCAAGCTCTACCCTTGCGGGACTACCTGACCAACTTCTCGGCTGCCGAACGAGCTGACTTTCTAACCGTCATGCGGCGAGCCTCCGAGCTTTCCCCGATCAAGACGCCGGGTCGCAGAAATTCGGAGTGGAGCTACTCGGCCACGCCTTTGGCGTCGGTTCTTTGGGTCGCCGACTACCCCACCCTATCCGCCGCCTTCCAAGACGACGCAATGACCAGCTCTGGATTCTGGAACGAATTTCTCATCCTCGACGTACGGAATTTCCCCGAACTCGAAACCTACAGGCCCGGCGTGACGCTCAAAAGCCTGCCCGCATGGCAGGAATCGATGGATCGAGCCTTCCGCGCCCGAAAGGTCGGAGCGACCCTGATCACGCCGAAGAAAGAGACTCAGGAGAAATTCCTGAAGTTCGAATCCGAATTGCTCGAACTTCTGCCCCACCTGGACGTCGGCTTGAGACCATTCGTCTCAAAATGGCTGATCACGGCTCAGAAGCTTGCGGTCAATCTTCAGTTGGCAAGCTACGGAATCGGTGCCGAGCTCTATCCGGAATTCGTTGAGTCCGGAATCGCATTGACCCGTTGGTTGGGGGCCAGAACGCTGCAAATGCAACGCCATGCAGTCCGCTCGCAGTTCCAACAAGAAAACATAAAGGCCGAGCAGACCATGCTTTCGAAAATCCGCGACAAGGGAGCGATCGACTTTCGAACCTTGCTTCGATCATACCGAAAGCAGAGCAAGGCCTTGCATGCCCCCGTTCTCGAATCGCTTCTGAACAAGGGGTTGATCAGGGTCGGAGAGGATGATTTGATCAGGCTGGCGGCATGAGTTGCAGTCGTGCAGTCCATGCAGTCAGGGACCAAGGCAGGAAAAGTAGTTTGAGACGTTGCCCGAAATCGAGGGAATGAAAAATCCACCCGCATTCACGGAAGCCCAGGTTCTCGACCTCGAATCCGCCTTGGTTGAAGAGTCAGAGGATTGGGCCAGGCTTAGGCTTGAAACCCTCCTTACGGTGGCCAAGGAAGGGAAGACTCTCTCCGCCGAGGAAATCGCAGACAAGCATGAAATATCCAAAGCCACCCTGTACCGTTGGCTGGAACGCTTTCGAATGAATGAAGTGGGAGCTCTGCTTTACCGTACCTACCGACGATCGGAATATTCCGCATCCCGGGCCCGTCGCAAGTTCGAGATTCGCGTAATCCGTTCGGGAAGGGTCAGGGCACGACTCGACGTGCAAAGAAGAAGGGAGGCCGGGGAAGATTTGCCCTGGATGGGAATGTTCGGGGAGTTCTAGAGAGTTTGTAGCAGGTGGCAGTGAGTAATCACCCATCCGCACAATACCTTTGCCATCTTTGTCACGACTGTACGTAATCATCGAAGGATTAGCCCATAAGCTTGCAGGTTTGATGAACAAGTACGACACGTCATTTACGATCGCCTTTACCAAGGCGGTCTTTGCATGGGTTCTGCTTGGGCTGATCGGGACTTCGTCTTTGCGGGCTCAAACCCCGCTGAACGATTCCAACTTCT
>JAYOMW010000269.1:0-477 GCA_038121045.1 Opitutia bacterium | reverse complement strand
ACAAGGGACTGATCCACTCCTCCTTCTCTTCCAATCCCAACTGGACTTACGACTGGTCAGCTCACGTGCCGAATCCGGCATCCCTCACCAACGCCAACTTCCAGACCGCGGTCGACCTGTGGTGTACCGACAAAGCGACTGCCTTTTCCACCTATGGCCACATCAAGGATTGGAACGTCACCGGGGTAACCAACATGGTCGAAGCCTTCCAAAACAGGACCACCTTCGATGAAAACATATCCGGATGGGACGTGAGCAACGTAACGAACATGTCCAGAATGTTTAAGGGGGCGAATAAATTCAACCAACCGATAGGAGATTGGAATGTCTCCTCAGCAACAAATCTGATGTCCGTTTTCGAAAACGCCACTGATTTCAACCAATCCATCGGGGACTGGAATACTTCAAAAGTAACCATATTTTCTTACCTTTTCCAAAACGCAACTTCCTTCAACAGGCCAATTGGACACTGGAATA
>JAYOMW010000268.1:0-2412 GCA_038121045.1 Opitutia bacterium | reverse complement strand
CCCTTGGAGTAGGCCCTGAGAGCAGGAGTGTTCTCGTTGTTTGTTCTAGCTTCCATAAAAGGTTGTTGTAGCTTAATTTGCGCCAAATACGGTTAAAATGCAACCTTTTAAAACATTATCTGGTTGGCAACGTCGAAAAGCAAGTCGAAGCAACATATTTGGAGAATACTCTAGGGGAATGGAGAGTGCTACCAGCCGTTTTGGATGAAATAGCGCGAACCTGTGAGCTTTTCTGGAAAACATTGGCTCCGGCAATCACGTTGGCGTGACCAGAGTCGAAAGTTTCGTCAATGGCCCACATGAACTCGCCGCTTTTAAGATCGACTAGTTTGGATCTCACCCCTAGCGCCAACGGTCTGTACGCCCTGTAGGAGTCCAAGTCGATGAAAAGCACGCCGTTCGCAGCAGTCAATTCCTCCAGTTTTCGAAGGAAATTCTCAGGCAGTGGCTTGCTTGAATCGACCCGATCTACGCCAAAGTGCTGCTTCATTTGGTAAGTGGAGAGGCGGATCGTCTCAAAAATTCTTTCTTGAGCCAATTCTTGATGGAAAACTTCGTCGACATACTCAAGTAGGGGCGAATCCGGATCATGGTAGTAGCAAGGGAGGACGACGACTCTATTGAAATATTCTGGCAACCTTTCGACAGGATAAAGGTTGCTTGGCACAAATGGCTCGGCTTGAGCCACGATCTTCTCTTCCTCGAATCTACGGCAACCAGTAGAGACAGATAGAAGAAGCGCAAAAAGAACAAGAAAGTGGTAAAACGTCATTTGGATGATTTTTTGGGTAATGAATTTTGCAAGGTTTGAAGTTGGGTATCTAATTTGGATTGCATCTCCTCCATTTTCATGAAACCGGCGCTCAGTTGGTCCTCTCTGGACTTCAGGTATCTTTCAAGCTGTTCAATCTTGTCGTCAATACGCTCATTCTGAGTCTTGACGCTATCAATGTGAGCCTGATAAGCGCCCTTGTAGCCTGTTCCGTCATCGCCTGAAAGGAAGTTCGAGATGAAATCATCAAGCGCGTAGGTGATGCCCTGATAGGGCCGGGTTGTTTGAGTGTTTTGGTCAAAAGCGTTATCCACGGTGACTTCGGAGAAAAGAGCTTCCACTTTCTCCGGAGTTTCATTCAAGGCTTGGAGCAAGAGGGCTGAGTTCTCAACGACCAGTCTGTCGGACCCCACTCCGAAATCAAGGCCGACGTCGGGTAGGCGGAAAGTCGAGTAGGCAGGTGTTGTTTGTTCCCAGTCCGAAGTGGAACCATTCCATTTGAAATAAGCCGTGGAGCCAGTCGAGTTCTGATCCAGAACCTTGATGGTGTAGCCATCGTTGCCGGAATTCAGAGATAGTTGCGTCGCTATATTGTTGATTTCGGTGTTGGAGCCATCATTGCTGTTGATTATGAGGTCCGCCCCATCCGATGTCCGGGCGCTCTCTGAGTGGGGCCTTGTTTCGCCAAAAACCACCTTTCGGAGCTGACTGCCCAACCTGCTTATTTCGATATTGCCGGTGAACCTTCCCGATGAGACGTTTTCGCCGTCACGCGTAACGGCAGTCAAACTGTTAATGTAATCTTGGGCGTCATTGAACTCCTCGACGAACTTGTCGATGGCTGCTTTGGCTGCATTGACGTCTTTGGCTACCGTAAAGGAAGCGGAACCTCCGATGGATATGCTGGCGATGTCAAAACTAATGCCCTCGTAACCATGATGCGTCCCTTCGAACTTCGAATCAGTACTGTAGACCAAATCGCCCCCGTTGATCGTGACCGAGGAATTACTTCCAAGTTCACTGTTCATAGTTCTGCCCACCCCTTGAATAACCTGACGCCACTGTGAACTCGATGCGTTCGGTACCTCGGTCGGACTATCCTGTAAGGCTTGCCAATAAGTCGTTGCAGTTCCGCCGCTGATCGATACATAAGTGCCTTCGGAGTACGAGGACAAGTTGGCGGAGTTGAAAGAATTCGAGATGACTGCCGGATCGGCCAATCCCATCAACTGAAGGATGTTGCCTGCGCCGACGTTTACACTTGAAGAAGCAAGCCTATCCCATGTAGGGGACTCATGCAGGGTGATTCCAATGGCTCCGGTATCTTTGTTTCTCGCAACGAATCTGTCCCCAATAGGATCATAGAATAAATTGATGTTTGCGGTTGATGAGTTAACCCTGTCGATGAGTTCCGAAAGCGAATCATTATTCACGTCGTAATCAATCCGTACCGCGCCTTCACCCTCCCCTACGAAGAAATTACCCAATCCCGATGCCAATCCGGTGAAGGAGTCCCCAAAATTGGAACTGGCCAATGAAACCGTCATGTCAATCGTGCCCAAAGGTTGGCTGCTTGTAATGACCTTTTCCTTGACCACTTGCCAATGACCGGAATTTTGATCCGGATCAGGTATGGTGTA
>JAYOMW010000267.1:0-2423 GCA_038121045.1 Opitutia bacterium | reverse complement strand
GAAAGACCGTAGTGGTTTACGAGGAGGGCAAGGAGGTCAAAGGAAAGAGGAAGCTTTCAAAAGGAACCATCGGACTTCAGGCCCATGATCCAGGAAGCACGGTTTTGGTAAAAAACATCAAGGTCAAGTCTCTCTAGGAAGACTTTGTTGCCTCGGCTCTCAAGGAGAGTCAGGCAAGAGAGCGAACGTCACTCCGCCTTGGTGCCGTCGACCTTCCATGATCCCGCGCGTCAGGTTAATCGCCTGATCTTGGTGTCGAATCACTTTCAGTTCTTCGATCTTGCTTTCTCCCGAAATTGCCGAGATCTCAAGTGAGACCTCGTCCAGGATGAGAGGGATTTTGTGGATTACGCGAACTTCTTGTCCTTCTCGGAGTTGATCGAGCGAGACTTTCGCATCCTTCAAGACCACCCCGTCGTGGAGCAGATTCAGTGAAAGCGAACCCGGGTTTTGCCCTTTTCCCATTCGAAAGGTCGTTTCCAGAACCGCTCCTTGGCGCAGGTCTTGAGCCATCGCCAATTGTACGGGTTTGGGGCCGACCGCCAAGGAGGGTTCCGAACTCAAGGTTTCGATTGCCACGTGGGCGTGAAAGGGAACCACGTAAACGGAACCTTCGAAGGATCCGTCCTTGCGTAGGCTTTTGAGCAGCCCAGTGTGTTCGGGGCCGGTTCCGAGGCTTGCGATTTCGAAAGGTTCTTTTCCTCCCCGCCAAGCCCTGACCTGAGAGATACCTCCTGCGAGTCCCGGTTTGGGGTCGTCATGCTCGGCGATCATCCGACGCAAAGCAGCGGCTTGGGCGGCGTTGAAGCCTTTGTCCAAATCCTCGGGCCACCACATGACGTGAAGAGCCGAAACGCCTCGGTCTCGGAGATAGAGCAACTGATCAAGAGCTTTTTCCTCGCTGGGGTTGAGCGAGGCATACTCGCCGACCAACATTCCGTCATACCCCGAGCTGTGCGCTCCCTGGCCTATGTTGCGCTTGCGGTCGTAATAGGTTCCGTAGCGGGAGAACCCAAAGCCCGCCCCTGTCGTTAGAAGCCAGTCGATAGGGGAGATTCGAATCTCGCGCTCGGATATACCCACGATCGAGCCGAAGACGTAAGAGTCGGGAATTTGGTGGCTTTTGATCAGTTCGGGCGGAAACCCGGCAAGAAGGGCTTCCCGGTAACTGGAGCCCACTCGCCGGTAAATTTGGATCCGGTTGTATTCGACCCACTCTCGGAAATAGCGGTTTTCAGAATCATATCGATCCCAATCGCCCCGCAACAATCCACGGGGAGCATCGAAGAATTCTTGATCGAAACTCGATCCCATTTTCTCGTTGATCGTGTCGAGGTCCCCGTAAAGCGAGAGGAGATACTTGTAGAACCCCTCCAAGCTCTTGGGGTTGTAATCTCCCACCGAATTGCGGCCCGAAACGATCTCGTTCTCGTGGTTCGGTTCCACGGCAACCGTCATTTCCGGGTTTGACCGGTAATGAGGAGCAAGTTTCCTGTACAAGGCCCTTTGACCGTAGGTGTAATATCGATCGATGGATTCCTGTTCGAAGTTCTGCGTGCCGTAGTCGAAGAGTCGCTTATTGAAATATCCGCCGCCGGTGGGCTCGTTTTTTCGGTCCAGAAGTAGGTAACGGGGCAAGCCCGTCACCGGATCCAGTTGATTGGAAAGGGCTCCGCTTGCCCGAATTGACCAACGATGAGTGAAACAGGCATTCCACACGGTGGGAACTCCTATGTCATAGTCATCGGTCGACTTCCGGTGTTTCCCTCCGAATGCTCTCCGTTTCCAATCGATGCCCTCGACCCATTCCTCATAGCTCCGGTTTTCGATCTTTCCGGTCTGAACGAGCGGAGACCAGTATTGGGCCGCTCCAAGAAAGTTGTAGAGACTGTTTTTGACGTAACGGCCGTCCGGGAATTCACCCCAAGTCGCCCGGCTGCCATTGTGGACTTCCTGAGGATCGAACCAAAAAATATTCTCCATTCGTCCGGCATCAAGAGCGGGTTGCAAGCTTTCGTTCTTCCATGGGTAAAGAGATGAAACGAGAGGTTCCGGTCCTCCTAGATTGAAGTCTCGGTCGGCATAGGCGGATTCGAAGAGCCGGGAAGTTGCGGGCGAAGAGTGAAAGTCGACCGTGGTTTTGGCCCCTTGCGGCATAAGACGGTGAGCTCGTTTTTCGGCCAGGTTTTGAAGGAAAAGCTGATCCTGGGTCCGGTCGCTTTTTATGAACAAGTCGTATTCGCGGGGATAATGTGCCTGGGCCTGACCCGGAATCTCGGGTGTATGGAGAACTTTGCCGGAAAAAGACAAGACGTAGACCGGCGGTTTGGTTGATGATGCGTGCCGCGAGGCGACCGCAATCTCGTCTCCTTTGAGTTCGGGCAGGAAGTCTCCGACGCAGACTGTGAAGGGCGCGGGCAGTT
>JAYOMW010000266.1:0-2461 GCA_038121045.1 Opitutia bacterium | reverse complement strand
TGTCCTGACACCACGAGCACGCCCTTTTGCTTGAGGCGCTCGTAAAGTTCCCTCGTGCTGATGGGCAAGCCTTCGAACCAAAGCCAGAGAAAAAGGGCCCCCTCGGGTTTGTGGATGGCAAAAGGCAGCCCTTCCAATTCTCGTTGCAACTGAGCGACGGCCCGTTTTGCCTTGGCCTCGTAGAACGGACGAACGACCTCTCGGCTGATACGGGTTATTTCTCCACTCTTGACCAGGTCGAGCGCGAGGGCCGGTCCCATGCCCCCGGGGGCGAGGCTGAACACGGAAGTCATCTTGGATACGATCCGGATGGTCTCCTCGCGTGCGATCACGATGCCCGTACGCAAGCCGGGCAGGCCGAGCTTGGAGAGGCTCATGCATACGATCATGTCCTCGTCCCAAACCGGCTGGACGTCCTCGTAGATGATGTTGGGGAAGGGCGTGCCGTAGGCATTGTCGATGATGAGGGGGACGCCTTGGCGTCTCGCCCCTTCGCGCAACCTCTCGACTTCTTCGTCGGTGACCACGTTGCCAGTCGGGTTGGTCGGGCGGGAGAAGCAGACGGCCCCCGTTTGCTCATTGATTTTCAAGCTGTCGAAGTCGACTTGGTACTTGAACAAGTTGTTCGCCAAACGCGTAATTTCGGGCCGGTTGGCCTGAAAGAAGTCCTTTTCCAGTCCGACCTCCGAATAGCCGATGTACTCGGGGGCGAGAGGGAGAAGGATTTGCTTGCGCCGGGTTTCTCCGAAACGGCCGGCAAAGAGGTTGAACAGATAAAAGAAACTGTTCTGGCTTCCGTTGGTCAGGGCGAAGTTCCCGGGGCCGACCTTCCAACCGAATTCCGAGCGGAAAAGTTCGACCAAAGACTCGATGAAGATCTTGGCTCCTTGCGGAGTATCGTAGTTTCCGATCACCCGCTCGAATTCGCCCGGTTCGGCAAGAATGGCTTCCATGCGCTTGCGGAACCGGGCTTGGACGGGAGGGACGTGACTGGGGTTTCCGCCTCCGAGCATGAGCGGAGCCGGATCGGCGACCAAGGCATTGCCTAGGTCATCCATCAATTCCCCGATGCCGATCTTGCCGGCAAAGCGTTTTCCAAAGTCAGAGTGTTCCATAGTCATGAGCACTCAGGTTGACATCCAGGAAAGATAGACGGTCCATTTTCCCTTTTCTTTCCCTAGGGCGCATTCGACGAATCTGCCATCGGGGAGATCCATTTTTCGATCCACTCTGTCTTTTAGTTCGTCGAGTTTCCACCAAGCTCGGTCCCTGCCTATTTGGAGGGAGCACTTTGAATTGTCTCCCTTTTCAAAGATTTCGTTCTTCAGGAAATCCATTCTTTTCTCGTCAGGGATTGTGGCTTTGAGGGCAAGAGCATCATCGATTCCGGAACCTAAGAACAAATAGCCGAGACCAATGGCGCCCTCGGGGAAAGCGATTCCCGTCTTGCGGGTAACTTCCGAGAGTTCCTTGTCCGAGACTTCCGCTTCGCTGAGTTCGAGGTCTTCGCCAAAATCAAGACAGGAACCCAGGCAAAGGCAGAGGATAGGGACGATGGCATGAGGTTTCATTCGAAAGGCGTTCGTTCCGGCGATCCTGAAATTTCTCCATAGCTAAAGGATGCTGCCCATTGTTTCAGCCCTGCGATCTCCGTCACACTGTAGTTGACGTTCCCGAACGCATCCCGCGTGATTTCAACGGTTGCGGATACTTCTTCTTTTCCTTCTTTCTTCAAATGGTTCGCCAATTGATTCGAATACTCCCCGATGTGATGCCCTGGGAAATCGACGAAAGAAAGCTTCACCAAGGAATTTTCTCCGTTTGTGTCGTCAGGATCGATTTTCCAAGTCATGGGGAATTGACGAGTGTTCGTCTGCTCGAGCATCGAGCAGGCAGTTCCGCCTAGGAGAAGCAAAATCAAAAGAGCTCGGATCATTGGTTTGATGGAAAAAAGGCACATGGTTCGATTAATCCAAGTTCGCCGCCGACTTTCCGCCATGTTTGCGGAGGGTTTCGGCCGTCTGTTTGCGTTCGTTCGCCAAGGCTTCGTCCAAAGGGGTTTGGCCTTTGTCGTTAAGTTCATTGACTTTGGCTCCGTAGCTAAGGAGCAGTTCGCAAACCTCCGAGGCATGCTTTTCGGAATAATTGCGCGCCACTTTGTGGAGAACGGTGTCTCCTGATTTGGCGTGATAGGGCTTTTCTTCTTTTATCATACTTCCCTCTCTGAGCTTCACGTTTACGTCCGCACCCTTGTCGAGCAAAAGTTTGGTTAAGTCCAAATACATTTGATGACTCTTGCGGGCCCCTTGCGCCGCGCCCCACGCCGCCGAAAAAAGCAGAGTTTCACCTTCCCCTTCAGTCTTCGCATTTACGTCCGCTCCTGCCTCGATCAGTAATTCGGCAGTTTCCTTGTTACTAGCCAGATGCAAGGGGGTATGGTGCGTGTCATCGATTGCCTTTG
>JAYOMW010000265.1:0-2546 GCA_038121045.1 Opitutia bacterium | reverse complement strand
TGACCATCGCTTCACCAAGCGCACCTTCCGGAAGAAAAAAATCGAGCATGGAAAGTGCCGCAAAACGATCATCCTCAGGTGGGGTTTCGGCCTCAATGGCTTCTTTGATAAACTTTCTCAGTTCAGTCATCAGAACAGGCGATAAATATGAGAGGGCAGTACCCTGCTTCGGAAGTCCTTTGGTTTTGGCAAGGAAAACAGGGTCTGACGCAAGCTTTGGCTTTTTGGAAAAAAGGCCTGCCGCAAACTCTTTACTGGAAGAGATAATCAATTTTCCACTTGGGCGATGATGGGCAATCATGGCGTTCTCCAATCCAAACTGCCTGATTTCCTTACGCTCTTTTTCAGAAAGACTTTCAGATTTGATCGAGAGCTTCAAGCCTTCCCATTTTGCATTATCCATCACTTCGAAAGGAGGTCCTTTTTTTTCGCTTTTGGTCTGTTCGGTCTCAAACATTGTTATCAGATTCCCCGCTAACCAGCCTACGTGATCAATCAAAACAGCACCTTGAATCGAAGGCATATTCAGATCATTTCCTTCCAGTTCAACCGAAAGCATCTTCGAAGGATCGCCATCAACAATGACCATGATATTGGTGTCCAAATCATTCATTAGCTTTTCCCCGGTAAAAGCGAAGGGAGGCGGCATGGGTTGCTTCATCATGCCATCCAGCATCAGTTTCATCATCATGCCCTGAGGCCCCAGAGGCATCTTTCCCTGCTCCGGTGAACCGCCCAGTGCTCCCAACACGACTTCATTGTAAAAAGTCTTCAGTTTTACCTCCTGTTGGACAACAAAATCGGTACCCGAAGGAGCAAGCTGGAGAACTTCAAATTCCTTTGCCTCATCGCCAAACATGGAAAGAAGCCCCCTGACCCCATTCGGAGCATGGAGATAAACCTTATTGCGGAACCCTTGATTGGTCTGAATGGAGCTCAGCCCCAATGCGGAAATTGAATCCAAGCCGGAAATTTTCATCAGGGCTTCAATATCTACATCTGGTACATGGGCACTTACACCCTTATCAATTTCCTTCATTCCTGAAATGAATGAGTTCACAAATTTGGCTAATCCGGAAAGGTCGCCATCGACGCTGACATATCCGTAAAGTACCCCGCCTAAATCAAGTTGATCGGCTACTTCTTCAAAGCGTTTTTTATCCGAAGCCGTATCCGCTGCGACCTCCGAAAGAAGACTGAGCGACCCCAAAGGTAGAATTATGGTCAGGAGGAGAGAGAAGGTGGAGTTCATTAATTTAAGTAAGTTCATTTTGCAAGGGTTGGACAGATAGGGAAAAGATGAGAAAGGTTGGTCGAGAATGGCAATCAAATTAGATAAACTTGCTCTGTTCTTCGTGATATCGATTTCATTTGGTTTGCGGTTCGAGCAGGAAGTCGAAACTGCGGGAATAGATTTCGTCATCCTTGGTTTTGGGAATGCCATCCGGACCCGAGGAGAAGAGGTCGTAATCACGCTTGCCCGGCTTGTAGTTGAGCTTCCTCCCCCATTCATCGATCCTGGCCTTTTCTTCCTTGAGATAAGGTCCTTTCCATTTTTTCATCATGGCGACGTCTTCAAAAGTAGGTTTCTTGAACAAGGCGGTGAGTCCGCCTTCCTTTGCCGTCGGGAAATGCCCGATATCCGACTTGTATGCATTCAAACGCATCTTAAGCCAAGTTACTGAAGTCTTGTCCGTTAATTCGACGTCGGTTTTTCCACCGTTTGCCCGAAGCAGTTCGATCACTTTCTTTCGGTTCTTCTTGATCGCCATGTCCAAGGGAGTCCATCCGTACTCAGCGCGGGGATTGACCATGGCTCCTCTCTCGATGAGAAACTTGACCATCTCAATCGAACCTTCCTTCGCCGCCTTGTGCAAAACTCGGTAGGAAGTCTTTCCCAAGACACCGTCGATAGGAGCGCCGGCATCGAGACACTTTTGGATAGCTTTGAAGTCGCCGCTTTCGACGGCCGCATGCAATTCTGCGATGGCGTCAAGGTCCTTGTCTGAAATCGTTCGTTGTGAGCGCGGAGCCTGCAACTGATCGATCTCTTGGCCATTTGCGAAAGCAGAAAGAGCGAAGATGAAGGCAAGGACAAGCAGGCGAGTGGTGAAAATTGTTTTCATTTAGGTTTTAGAATGCTTTCCAACCTCCGCCCATGAGAAGAAATTCAGCCTTGGGTGCTTTAAGGTGACCTTTGTTCTTTGTGAGAGTAATGAAATAAGTCTTACCTGTCTCGGGAGTGAATACCGTCTTGTAGGTATAAAGATCGCTTTGGGGTGCTCCGACCGACCCGGACCAGACCCAGTTTTTTAACGGAGCTTTTTCCGAAAATACTTGCGTGCCATTTTCATCTTCGAGTGACATGCCAACCACTAAGTCTCCAGCTTCAAAATCCTTTGGTTTTCCTAAGGTCGGCAGAGGATGATGGACTCGCAGATAACAAACGACTTCTACTTCCGGTAGTCCCTTCAGTTCAAACTTGCTGACGCTTGCCTCGGTTAAATCGACATCCCCAAGGTCGAGAACAAACCTGAGAATCCCCG
>JAYOMW010000264.1:0-2557 GCA_038121045.1 Opitutia bacterium | reverse complement strand
GTTGAGTCGACGGCGGAGGGAAACCTCCGTTTCTTCAGCAAAGGGGAGCAGAATGGAATCTACGAATCCTACGAGGGAGCCTACGAGGGCTTGGCCGAGGACGACCTTTCCTCAGCCATCTATGCGGAGGAATACCAGCGAGATCTAGCCCTTGAGACGCATTCCAAAATGGGTTCGGTCGCGGGCCTTGAAGTTGCGGAACTCGGAGTGGGACGTGGGTTTCTGCAAAGGGAATTTCTCCGGCAAAGACCGAAGAGTCTCCTCGCTCTGGATATTGCCGAGAAATACGTTCTCAATTCACGTAAAATCTATGAAGACTCCGCAAGCCCCAGTACCTCCTTTCACACTGCGGTCGGGAATGTTGAATTCATGCCTTTCCGGGAATGCTTCGACTGGGTAGTGGCGACGGATATTCTCGAGCATGTTCTGAATTTGGGCAACGCCCTCGTTCGAATCGCCCGCTCACTCAAACCTAGGGGGCGTTTCGCCTGCCGTGTACCTTTCAAGGAAGCCCTAGGGCAGTACAGTATTTACAATGGCCAGAAGTACGAGTTTGCTCACATGCGTTTTTTTGACGGCCCTTCCCTCCGAAGACAGCTTGCTGAGGCAGGCCTTAAGCCTCTCAAAACCTTTTGCTTCGGCTATCAGTCCTACCGCCTAAAACCCATCCTTCCCGGCAGGGTTCTGGGCAAGGCTTTTGATCTTTGTGGCCTGTATGGGAAGGAATGGCACGATTTCAACCGCAAGTCCCGTTCCCTTCCCCTTCGCCCTCTGAGACTCTTGCATCAACCCTTGGAGTTGCTCGTCTTTTCACAGAAAACCTAACTTAATGCCATGCGTGTGTTGATTACCGGAGGAGCCGGATGCCTCGGCTCGAATTTAATTGAAAACTTGTTGCCCAAGGGTTGCGACATTCTCGTCCTTGACAATTTCGCCACGGGGAAGAGGGAGGTCGTTCCTCCTGTGGACAGATTAAAGGTTGAGGAAGGAAGCGTAGCCGATGGGGATTTGGTAAACCGTTGCTTTGATGAGTTCGGGCCCGAAATCGTGATTCATTCGGCCGCAGCCTACAAAGATCCCGATGATTGGGAAGAAGATTCGGCGACCAATGTTATGGGTTCGATTCACGTGGCCAAGGCAGCCGAAAGGGTTGGTGTACGCAAAATAATCAATTTCCAGACCGCTCTATGTTACGGCAGACCGGAGCGGATTCCCATTCCTTCGAATCACCCGGAGCGGCCTTTCACAAGCTATGGCATATCCAAGACTGCGGGAGAGCGATATTTGATCAATTCGGGTCTGCCGGTTGTTTCCCTGCGCCTGGCAAACGTAACCGGTCCGCGTTTGGCGATTGGACCTATCCCGACTTTTTACCAGAGACTGAAGGCAGGGAAATCTTGTTTTTGCAGTGATACCCGAAGGGATTTTCTCGATATGGAGGACTTTGTTTCCATCATGGAAATCGTCATGAAAAAGGAAACACCAGTCGGGGTCTTCAATGTCTCGACCGGTGAATCTCGTTCGATATTGGATGTTTTCGAGGCAGTGTCTTCTTACTTGGGGATCGAGCCCGATGAGCCTCCTCCCGTGGTTCCTCCTGGTTCGGACGACGTTCCCGAAGTCGTGCTCGATCCATCGGAGACCGAAAAAGCAATGGGTTGGAAGGCGCAGGTCGGTTTCGAGGAAACGATCCGTCGCATGCTTTCCTGGTATGACCAGCATGGAGTATCGGCCATTCACAGTCACTTGGCCGAACCCAAAAGATAATACACCGAGATTCGACAATTATGAACAAAGATACTTTTGAGAACGCCAAAATCCTCGTTGTAGGCGGAGCGGGGTTCGTTGGTTCCAACCTGGTAATCAAACTCCTCGAGCATGATCCGGCGGAGATCGTTGTCGTGGATAACTTGCTTTCGTCCGAAGTCTCCAACGTCCCCGTCGCTTCCAACGTCCGATTCGTCTGCGGCTCGATTACTGACGACGCTATCCTGCGTCGCCTTCCCGATGACCTCGACTACGCTTTTCACTTGGCTTGTTACCATGGAAACCAGTCCTCGATTGCGAATCCTTTGGCCGATCATGAGAACAATACTTTGACCACGCTCAAGCTCTTTGAGCGACTTAAGGAAATCGACAGCCTGCGGAAAGTCGTTTATGCGGCCGCCGGTTGCGCGGTGGCTGAGAAGACCTATGATGACGCCGAGGCAACGACCGAAGATGCGCCCGTGTCGCTTTTCCACGATTCTCCCTATTCGATTTCGAAGCTAATCGGCGAAATGTATGGAAATTATTATCACCGGACCCACGGGTTACCCTTCGTCAAAGCGCGATTTCAAAACGTCTATGGCCCTCGTGAAATTCTTGGAGCCGGCCGTTGGCGGGGGACTCCGCATACCGTATGGAGAAACGTGACTCCCACGTTCGTATGGAAGTCTCTCGACCATGAGGCTTTGCCGCTCGAAAACGAAGGTCGCTCAAGTCGGGATTTTATTTTCGTCGAGGATATGGCAAACGGATTGATGAGATGCGCTTTGGGCGGGACGCCTTCCGAGAC
>JAYOMW010000263.1:0-2558 GCA_038121045.1 Opitutia bacterium | reverse complement strand
ATTGACTTGGGGAAAGGGTTCGATTTTTGGAAGACCATTCCCACTTTCTTGCGCAACTCGATGACGTCCACCGATTCATTTTGCAAATCCGTCCCGTGAATTTCAATGGATCCCTTGCCGATTTTTGCTCCCTCCACCAGATCGTTCATCCGGTTCAGGCATCGAAGAAGGGTACTCTTTCCGCATCCGGACGGACCAATGAAGGCCATAACCTCATTCGGGAAGATATCAAGAGACACATCATGCAGGACTTGGTTTTCACCATAGAGAAAATCGAGGTTGCGGATGCTTACGATGGCGTTCTTTGGCTCAGGTTCAGTTGCCTCTGTCGCTTCAGACGCTTTTTGATCAGTTACACTTTGCATTGTCAGTAAATAGGTTACCAGTGATATTTTTTTCGAAGGCGAT
This sequence comes from Opitutia bacterium, assembly GCA_038121045.1. Lineage (GTDB taxonomy): Bacteria > Verrucomicrobiota > Verrucomicrobiia > Opitutales > Seribacteraceae > Seribacter. The sequence goes on along the minus strand of JAYOMW010000263.1, from coordinate 2,150 downwards.
TGCGAAGAACGATGGAAAGACTTGCGATTCCCAATACAAGAACGAGAAAGACGAAAGCGGTTCCATATTGCATGTCTTGCGTGTATTCATTTTGGGGAATTTTAGCACTAACGACATAGATGTGGTAGGGGAGTGCCATTACTCCTTGAAAGAAAAAATCCGTCCAGTTTTCCAAGCCTTCCCAAGGAAGCTCGGAGCGTTTGGCATAAGCTGCGGTGAACATAATGGGGGCGGTCTCACCGGCGGCTCTCGCAACCCCGAGAATGGACGAAGTAAGAATACCTGGCATGGCATAGGGTAGGACGCTCGTTTTGATCATTGTCCATTTGGATGCGCCCAAAGCCAATGAGCTTTCCCTGAATCCCTGAGGGATAGACCGCAGGGCTTCTTCGCTAGCGGTTATGACGACAGGCAGAACCATAAACGCAAGAGTGAACCAACCGGCTAAAAGCGAAACGTTCCAATCAAGAAAAATAACGAACAATCCGAATCCAAAAAGTCCGAAGATGATAGATGGAACTCCTGCCAAATTGAGGATCGCCAATCTGACCAAAGACAAGAACTTTCCTGGCTTTCAGGATTCGGCAACAAAGATGGCGCAAAAAACTCCAAGTACGATGGCTATTGTCATGGCTCCCAGTACGAGTAACAAAGTTCCGACGATTGCCGGGAAAATCCCGCCCCCCGAATAAGCGTAATCCTTGGAGGGCAAAGCGACATCAATTGATGCTCGAAATGGGGCAAGGCTTGACAGCAGTTCGTCCCAATCCTCTCTTTCCCCATCCTCCCCGAAAAAGGATTGGCGAATTGGCATATGGGCTTCGATTGATTCAGCCAAACTAGCGAATTCTTTTGGCCCCTCGGTCTTCAGGAATTCGGAGTGTTTCGCCTCGATCTCACGCCCCGAATGGTTCATCGCTTCGGTAAGTGAAGCTGGTAAATCTTCAAGGAAATCCAAATAAGCTGTCTCGGTTTTTTGAATTGAAGCGGCGGATGGGTGTTCGATCAGTGGGTAATGCTTGGAACGAAAATACCTGATCCTCTCTTCTGCCTGTGGCAGGCGAGAACGCTCTTTCTCAAAATGGCCGAGGATGAATTGACTGATCGTTTCCGGCACTTGTTCCATTTCCAATTCAAAGTCGGCGGCGGTGGTCTGAGGATCTGCTGCTAGTTCTTTCCAAAAACCAAATTTTCCTCGGGCATTCTGCTTCTCCCTGGAAATGAATTCAACTTGGGCAGTTTGGAGCCGATTCTTTGACCATTCCTCCCGAATTTTTTCGAATCCAAGATTCATTCGTTGGAGATCGACTTCATAGTTTTGGCTTTGTTTGAAAGTATTCCACTTTTGGAGCATCTTGTCGTCTTTGAGCTCATAGTATTTTTTGGAACTCAATTTGATTTCCGAATCTCCGTCTTTGATGACGTGAAGTGTTTGTGGATCTTCCGTAAGGAATTCCCAATTGATCAATCCGTCGCCTTCGAAGATTTTCGATGAGCCCTTGGAAAGAATGTCCCAAAAGAGGAAGCTTGCGCAAAAAAGAACGAAGAAAGTCATGCTCCGGAGAATCCAGAACATGATGTTTTCTTGAATTCGTTCACGTGAAAATCTCCTGACGAAAGGGTTTTTCTTATCTTGCTTTTTCGGTTTCATTCGCTCAGTAGCTGTTCTTGTACCTCTTGGCGATGGTTTGAGAGAGGAAGTTGACCAGTAGTGAGATCAGAAAAAGCGTTATTCCCACCATGAAGAGAGCCCGGTAGTGGATGCTGCCGAATTCAACTTCACCCATCTCCTGAGCTATGATGCCTGTCATCGTGTGAACGGGTTGTGCAAACACTCCAAAGCCCGAATTGAAGTCAGGGATTGCAATGCGGTTGCCGGCGCATAAGAGAACAACCATGGTTTCACCGATTACTCTCCCGAAACCCAAAAGAATAGCCGAGATTATGCCTGTGATGGCTGAGGGGAAGATGACCTTTGCGCAGGTTTGCCATTGGGTCGCTCCAAGAGATAGCGATGCATCGCGAAGAGCTCTCGGAACGTTGTTGAGAGCATCCTCGGCCAAGGTGAAAATCGTAGGCACCGTCATCAAGGCCAAAAGAAAGCCTGCGGTTAATGAATTCAAGCGTTCGTCCGCTATGAAACTGACCAT
>JAYOMW010000262.1:0-2561 GCA_038121045.1 Opitutia bacterium | reverse complement strand
TCGGCGATATGAAAATAGTCCGGCATACTCCAAAAAAGTGGGAGCTCTACAACCTAGCCGAAGACCCCTCTGAAACCAAAGACTTGATCGATGATCAGCCCGAGCAATTCAAGTTGCTCCTCCAAGGATGGGAAAAAATCAACGCTAACATGGTTGAACCTCAGTTCAAGTAAGGCTGTTCAAAAACTTGAAAAGATCCGCAAGGAAAGGTAAAAATTATAATTAAATATCTTTTCCCGAATGCGGTATTCCATACCTAGAAGACGATTTATTCAGGGAGTGGGAGGCTCCTTGCTCGCCCTGCCCTTGCTTGAGGCTCATTCCATCCCCGGAAAGGCTACTCCACCGAAGCGCATAACCGCAACGGGAATCTTCTATGGTTTCGTCCCCGTGAACTTTCATCCCAAGGAGACCGGAAAAAACTATGCTTCCCCTCTCCTTCTCAAGCCCCTCGACCCTTTTCGCAGGGACTACACGGTTTTCTCGGGTCTCGACCACAACCTGAGTGGCGGACACAATGCGACCAAGTTTTTTCTTTCCGGCATTCCCACCACCGAATCCAAGGGGTTTGCCGAGGCCAACGTATCGATCGACCAGAAAGCCGCCCAATTCGTCGGAGGCCGGACACGCTTTCACTCGCTTACCCTGGACTCGGGCAAGGGAAGCGAACATACCTTGTCCTGGACCCGCAACGGAAACGCCATTCAACCGATACGCAGCCTGGAGAAGCTTTATCAAATGCTCTTCCGCAAGGACGATGGCCCCTCGCGCGATCAAGTCGAACGGGATCTGGCGGACAAACGTTCCATTTTGGATTTGACCCGCGAACAAGCCACCGGATTTCAGAAAGGACTAGGCAAGCAAGACAGGGAAAAGCTCGACCAATACTTCACCTCGGTGCGCGAACTGGAGAACCGGATCGAACAATCCAGGCTTTGGCTCGACCGTGAGAAACCGCGTACCGACTATGCCCTTCCCCGCAAGGTCGATTCCCTGACCCTGCGGGAACGCACACCCTTCTTCTACGACCTGATGACCTTGGCCCTGCAAACCGATTCGACGCGGATCATTACGCTGGCCTTCACAAACCTCGGTAAGGAGAATGGAGGATTGCCGGGAGTGTCTCAAGGTTACCACACGCTCTCTCATCATGGGCAGGTCAAAGAATCGATCGCCGAGCTCTCTATCATTGAGACTTTTCACGTCGCCCAGTTCTCCCGCTTTCTCGGAAAGCTCAAGGAGATCAAGGAACCTGGTGGCCGAACCCTGCTCGACAACACGATGGCTCTGCTTGGGAGCGGAATGAGCAATGCAAATTCCCATAGCAACCGTGACTTGCCCATCATTCTCGCAGGGGGCGGGTTCAAGCACGGTGAGCACAAGCACTATGCCCGCAAAGGGAAAAACTCGATACCTCTTTGCAACCTTTACCTTTCCATGCTTCAAAACTTCGGGTTGGAACTCGAACGGTTCAACACCTCGTCCGGAACCCTCTCGGGACTCGAAAAACTGAGCTGACCCACGCATGCCCAGACTTTTCCCAGCGCTGAGCTTTGCCCTTGCGACATTTGCTTCCGCCAGCCTTCAGGCTAAGCAGCAGGTCCTCGACGAGGGAGTTCGTCTGTTCATACAAACCTATTGCATCCAGTGCCATGGCCCGGAAGAGGACAAGGGCGACCGGACTTTTCACGAAATCGGGCAAAAAAAGAACGGTCAATGGGTAGTCGACCTGGACGATCCTAGGAAAGCCCACCTTCTTCAAGATGTTCTCGATCAGTTGAATTTGGGAGAGATGCCGCCCAGGAAAACAGACGTCAAGCAACCCAAGGACACAGAAACCAAGCAGGCAATCGCTTGGCTGACCAAGGTTCTTCTTGATATCGAAGAAGAAAGGGGTCCGAAGGAAACCGTTCTCAGAAGATTGAACCGCAGCGAATACCGCAACACCATGCGCGACTTGCTTGGATTGCAGGACTTGCCTTTTGACTTAACGGAAAATTTCCCGGCGGATGAAAACGATCATGGGTTCACCAATGTTGGAGACTCCCTTAACCTTTCCGATCAACACCTCGATGCCTATCTCGTTGCAGCCGATCGATACCTCCGCATGGCTTTTCGCTTCGATGAAAAAGCACCTTTCAAAAGCGAGCCAATCAAGCCCAAGGACTGGGGGTATCCAAGCAGTCAGAAAAACACCCCTTGGATGTACAGGCTTTACAAACCGAACGAATACCTCGATTTCGCGGCAGGAAAAAAACAACTGTCAGACCATTTCGATTTGGGCACTTTCCCTCACGTATGGCATCGTCGTTCCAAAGGCATACAAGTATCCGGCTACTACAAGATCATCTTGACGGCCGAAGCCGTGCGTCGATTGACGCATCCCTACGACCCGGCGATGATCCCGACCGATTTGCGGCCACCCATGCAACTCGCCCTTTTCGTCTCCCGGGGCAACAAGGGTCTCGCTTCCGACTCGGTAAAATCGAGGGCCAAAATCGGTCATTGGGACCTAGCCGATCATCAGGCGAAAAAATTCGAAGTCTCCGTTTGGTTGGACA
>JAYOMW010000261.1:0-2565 GCA_038121045.1 Opitutia bacterium | reverse complement strand
TTCCCTTTTTCGCTAGCCATCGCCTGTCCGATAGGAGCCATTAGGCAAAAGATCAAGGTGAGAACTGCGCTTGGAATCAAGTTATGCCTAAGAAAAAGCATACTTCTAGCTTAAAAAATAATAATTCGTAAACAAACTTAAAACAATCATGGGCAGAAGAATTTTCATCCTAGAGAAAATATAATTTCCGCTTTGTCATTTTTCGTAATAGGGACAAGTTTGAGGACATACGATAGAGTCGTTGGCCAGTGCCTGGATCTGCCCAATTTTTTTCAAAAGCAACAAATCAAATATTTTCTACACCCTCCTTTATTTATTCAAAACTCATGAAAGAAAAGAAAAGTTCAACGGCCGGCCGCCGGGGATTCCTGCAAAGCGGTATTTTTGGGGCGGCAGGCGTTGGCCTTGCCGTCTCTTCAAGCTCGTCCGTCGTAATGGCCGAAACCGACAAGGCAATCATTCAGCCGGAGGTCACGAACGAAGTCGACGTTCTTGTCGTTGGCGGAGGAACGGCGGGAGTGATCGCCGCCATTCAAGCGGGTAGGGCGGGGGCCAAGACTCTCTTGGTCGAGAGGAATTTCCAGTTGGGTGGAACGACGACTACGGGAGGGGTGGCTTTTCCCGGACTGTTTGATGCCTGGGGTAAGCAGGTGATTGCCGGAATCGGTTGGGAACTGGTCAAAGAGAGTGTTGAACTGGATGGCGGGAAACTTCCCAACTTCGCCAAGGTGCCACCCCGTCACTGGATGAATCAGGTACACGTCAACCAGTTCGTATATGCCCTTTTGGCCGAGGAGAAATGCCGGGAGGCCGGGGTGGAAATCGCCTATTACGAATTCCCCGAAGTGGTTGCCAAGACGGATACCGGATGGCAGGTCGATTGCATCGGTTTCGGGACGAGAAGGCAGGTCAAGTGCAAGCAGATCATTGATTGTACAGGAGGAGCCGAGGTGGTGGGCCTGCTAGGATTCGAGCGCTTGAGGGAGGAGGAACGGCAACCGGGATCCTACCTTTTCCAGTTGGGCGGTTCGCATGATCCCGCCAGCAAGCAATTGCATCGTTTGTACGTGCACGGAGCGGACTCGACCAATTCGCGTACTGCAACGCTAGCCAACCTGACAGGTCGGAAGTCGATTTTGGCAAGAGTCCGCAAAGACAAGAAACGCCTGATGCATTTGCAACCCGAAACGGGGTTTCGGGAGAGCTACCGAATCAAGGGCGAGACCTTGATCACCGTGCAGGACTACACTTCGGGCAAGCTATTCGACGATGCCGTGTCTTATGCCTTTTACCCCGTCGACTTGCACACCAAGACCGGGGTTCGGCCCAAGCCGCTCAAGCGGGGGATCGTTCCCTCCATCCCCCTCGGAGCCTTGATCCCCAAGGGAAGCCGCAACTTGATCGTGGCGGGGCGTTGCGTGAGCAGTGACCGTCTGGCGAATTCGGGTTTGCGGGTGCAGGCATCCTGCATGGGCATGGGGCAGGCCGCAGCCGTTGCCGCCACCTTGGCGGTTCAAGGAAACACGACTCCTTCGGAAGTGCCTTTGGGGCAGATTCATGACTTGCTGAAAAAGCACGGAGCGATCATACCGGGCAAGGCCTGATCGGTGTTTTGAAAAAAAGACGTTTCGTATCCCTTTTCAATCTCCTGCTCTTTGCCGTGATGGCGGGGTCGGGTGTGTGGGCGTTCGCTCAGCCCTTTTCGATTCAGGTGATCGGTTTGCATGCTTTGACCGGCTTCATCTTCATTGCGGTGATCGGTTTGCATATCGCGAACAATTTCGTGCCCCTGAAGAAGTACTCAAAGCACCCGGTTTTCTGGTTGGTGATTGCCCTTACAGGGGCCTTGGGAGCCCTCTTTTATTTACAACCAAAACCAGTCAAAGCGGTTCTTGGGTTGAGCGGAAATCTGGGTCCGGCTTTGGACCGTTTCGAAATGAATGAAGAGGGAATGAAATATGACTACGTTCCCTCGCCTTCCTACAAACTGTCTTTGGATATCCGAACTGGCTCCACCTATTCTCTGGAGAATCCACCCCGGTTGGCGGTTTGGTTGGAGAATCAGTCCTTTTATCACATCAAGACCCTTTACGCCTCTCAATCCGACGATGCGAAGGAAATGCTTCCCTACTGGGCCTTCAAAGTAAAAGGTTGGGAAGAGGCCAAGGAGGAAGCAAAGCAAAAGGGGCTTGATCTTAACGAGACCGTGGAGGCGGTTTCCGGGGCAACCGAGAACGGTTCCTTTGATCCGGCCGACTATATTGTGCCGGGAGAGACGAACTCATCCATGCCTTACCGGGTGATGATCGAGATCAATCAGGTGGGTGACCCAACGGATAAGATGGAGGATCAGCCTTCGCTGATTTACCAAGTCGAAGTGGACAACTACGATCCGCGCACCTTTCAGCTCCTTGAGTTGGTGGGGTATCCGGAGAAGGAGGAGAGCGAAGAGGGCAAGGAAGAATGGTCAATCTATTACGTCGACGAACGTTTTGGGTCTGCGATGAGTTTGATCGACAGCGCGCTGTTGGAAATAAGCAGGTCTCCGCCCTCCCAACCTTAGAA
>JAYOMW010000260.1:0-2599 GCA_038121045.1 Opitutia bacterium | reverse complement strand
GCCGATGATATCATCCTGCAGATCTTGCCCCATCCCCTCCTCGACAACCAAAATCCGGTGTTTGTCCAAAAGACCAAAAAGATGTCTGACCGAACGCTTTTCCTGCAAACTGTCAGCACCGACTTCCAGAAAATATGGATGTTTTGAACGAGCGAGAAAAGTATTGCTTACCCCCGTATGCAAGGAGTCGTGGCCAAGAGCAGCCAAAACGAGAACCGCTTGTTCGCCCTTTGGGAAATAGACCGCTCCCCCGGAACGCAAAAGAGCATGGGTTGCAATCATGACGTCCATCGCATGAGTGAAAGTATGGTATTGCTTGCTGACGAGGGAGTAATCGATCCCCTCGGCTTTTGAAAAGTAGCTTTCTCGAAGGTCACTGAAAAAAGCCATCAACTGGTCGGGTTCGGGTTCTCCTGGAATCCGGTACCCCTCCTTGCCCAAGAACAAGGCCTCAAACACCTCGACTTGGCTTTCCTTGGTGGACGAAAGCTCAAACGAATCGGATTCGAAACCCAAGGATTCGAAGGTAACTTCCTCCTTTGATTTTGGCGGCCCCACTTCTCCCGCAGGATAACATCCACTAACCCAAACCAACAAAAACACGAGGGGAAGCATCCACCCGGACGAACCTATCTTGATTTGGTCATTCGCTTTCATGTCGATCATCAAACAACCGGCCCAAAGCTTATCTTTGCGGTACCCCCCTCATCTTAAGAATGATTTCCGCCGAATCCCTGTTGAAAGCCGTTTCGAATTCCGGATAGTAATTGATGACCTCATAAAAGAATTTCGCCACGTCGTAATCAATGACATGGTATTTGTCTTTCAATTCCTGCTCCGTAGGAAAGATGATTTGCCTGCCCACTCTGAATTCATTGATTGTTACCGGCATGGAACTGTTGAGGGCGAGAATCCTCTTGAGAACAAGAACCCCCTTTAGCACTTCCAAAGCCGTTGCCCCACGCACACCGGGTGGTGAAACGGTGGAAGACAAAAGGATCGTATTCCGATCGGGGTCATTGGCATTGAGCATGCTCATTTGCTCGACGTATATACCCGGGTCGTTTACCGTGGTAGTGGAAATGAGGGCTCTTGGGTGCTCGAACGGACCTGCTGACTTCGCTTTGTGGTCGGCCAGATCGAATATAAAGGAGTTCCTTACCTTTGGTTCCAATTGCCCCATCAAAACACTTAGCAAATGAGTCTTGAACTTGTTTCCGTACCTTGCTCCGTCATTGGCCTCAAAGAGCAGGATATGGTCGTCTGCAATATACTCATGGTATTTGGATTTGTGAACGATTTCCCAAATCATACGACGTACGATGACTTCCTCCCCGGGAACCTTGGTCGTCAGGTAGTCGAAGATTGGTTCCTCGTTGGATATGCCTTTAAAATTCTGCTTATAGGTGCGCAATTCCTTTAGGATATCCTGAAAAAACTTGCTCTTCGTTGCGAAGGAAAGGTCAAACAGATCATCATCTCGGATACGATAGGCATTCCGGAAAAGCAGGTGGTTGAAAGAATCAAACGTATCGGAATCCTTCGGTATTACGTAACTGAACGACTTCTCGTTCGTGTTGATAACGTGAGGGGTGAGAACGATGATAACCTCTCTGTCCAGCGAAGTATCCGTACGAGACTTGAAAAGATTACCAAGAAGGGGAATGTCTGAAAGAATGGGAATCCCAGTGAAACCCTTTGTCTTTTTCTTGTCGATCAGTCCACCGACGATAAAAGGAGTGTTGTCGGCAACTCTAACAAAACTTTGAATTGTCTTGGTTTCGATCCGAGGTGCTTTGGAAGTGGAGGCAACGGGTTGAGCGCTACTTACAATCGTCTCGGTTTGCATCGTAACCTCGGAACCATCCTCGGAAATGCGAGGACGAATGTTCAAAACGATGCCCGTGTTTATGTAGTTAACCGTGGTTGAAACATAACCGTTGGTGGCGGTCGTTTGTTCGTTTGGAATTTGGGTACCAATTCTAATGAGAGCTTGCCTTCCGTCCAATACGAGAATGGTTGGATTGGAAAGAACTTCTGCCGTTCCGTCGGCAACAAACGCATTAAGGGTCGCCTTAAAACCAAGCGGATTGATTCGTGACACCCCCGGGTATTGGTATTGGACGTTACCAGCTGAGTCGACGTAAGTTCCGGTTACGGTTTGGACTGCGCCTCCCGGACCGTTCCATTGAAACAAGGAACTTTCATCGGAAACATAAGTACTCGTTAACCCAGGTCGGAAAGTTTGCGCACCGGTAATCGGATCAATTCTTTCGCCAAAATTAGAATTAACTCTATTGTCCACCAATCCATATTTGAAACCCAATTCTTTGGCCTTGTCACTATTGATCTCTACGACCAAGGCTTCGATCACGATTTGGCTTGCAGGAACATCCACCTGATTACGCAGAAGATTCAAGAGCGCATTGAGCTGCTCGGGATCGTTTTTCTCGTAGATAAAAAGAAGCCGCTGCTCAGGTGCACCCGTTGTCGACTGATGCAAATAGGTCCCACTCAACTGATCGGTACCCGTTGCACTTCTGCCGCCATCCAAAGGAGGTTGCATGAGGCTTGTTTTGGCGGCATCGAGAATTTTGAC
>JAYOMW010000259.1:0-2651 GCA_038121045.1 Opitutia bacterium | reverse complement strand
TTGCTCCGATGAGATTGACCGCATAAAGGGACCGAAAAGCCTGGATTTGCATTTGGGTCTCGAACCCGAGCCTTTGGGCTTGTTCGAGACCACCCCGGAAACCGTTTCCTTCTTCGACGATCTAAACAACAAGAGCGATGGGAGGGATTCGTTGTTGCGCAACGTCGGGGTAAACTACGATTGCTGCCATCTTGCGGTGGAATTCGAGGAAGCGCAAGAGGGCTTGAACCTCCTGAACCAAGAGGGAATCCGGTTGAGCAAACTTCACTTAAGCTCCGCCCTGCGCGTTAAACCGAGTCCAGAAAACCTGAAGGCTTTGAGCCGATTCGTCGAGGAAGTCTATCTTCATCAAGTGATTGCTGGCCAGAATGGGCGAATCATCCGACGCCACAAGGATCTTGATTTGGCCCTTTCCTACGTTCCTTTGAACCAGGAACCTCTTGGCGACGAGTGGCGAATTCATTTTCACGTTCCCCTTCACGCTTCGCCCGGAAACGGGATGGAGGATACAAGGGAGCATGTCCGCAAAACCCTTGACTGGCTGGCTTTGAACCCAGGAAAATGCAGGCATTTGGAAATGGAAACCTACACTTGGGAAGTCCTGCCGGAAAACTTGCGCTCCCAAGAGGTTGCCCAACAGGTGGCCGAGGAATACTTCTGGACCCTCGATACCTTGCGGGAAAGAGGCCTGGTTCACTCCGCCACCCACTCAACCACCTAGGGTGGTTTCGTTCCTTTGAAAGCCGACTTTGCGAATCAGGTTCTGACCTTGGCTCGGACATCCAATCTGCCGACCGTTTGGACGAATTGCCTGGCTGCTTGCGGAGTGAATGCGGTTGCCGCCACCACTCTTCGGGGAATGCCCGCTTGGGCCGATCCAGGATTCATCGATTTGAATTGCCTTTTCTTTCTCCTTCTCGGAAGCAGTTTGGTTTACGCCGGAGGATGCACGCTCAACGACGCGTTCGACGAAAAATTCGACCGCCGACACAACCCCGACCGACCACTACCCTCGGGACGCATTAGCCAACGCGCGGTTTGGTCGCTCGGTTTCCTTGAATTAGCCGCCGGAGGCTTGCTGCTCACCTTCGGGGCCGATTGTTCCACCCTTTGGACGCTTTTGCTCTTGGGAACCGTCCTGGCCTACGATTACCTGCACAAAACATGGCAAGGAGGATTCATCCTGATGGGCGGGTGCCGCCTTTTTCTATGGCTTTCCGCCGCGACAGCCGGAGAACTCAAGGAGCTTACTCCTCAAACCTGGCTTTGGGGGCTGACTCTTTTTGTCTACGTCATGGGCATCAGTATGTTTGCCAAGGGTGAATCCCAAAAGAGGGAAGCTCCCGCCCGCGTTTCCATTGTTTTTCTTTTTTCCTCTCCTTTGCTCGCCTTGGCCGGCTTGATCCATTGGCATCAGATCGATCCGATTCGCCAGACCTTGATCAACTTGACCGGGCTTTTTGTCGCGTGGATTGCCTTCCGTTCCATCATGGAGATGAGGAGTGGTCGGGACGGCGCTATAGGGAAAGGAGTATCCTATTTGCTTGCAGGCATTTGCGCGATTGACTCGGTGGTTCTTTCTTTCTACCTGCCCGTTCTTGTCGCACCCTGTTTGTGCGGCCTATCGCTTGCTCTTTTGTTGCAAAAGAAGTTTGCGGCGACTTAAGCCTTCGCTCATAGTCATTTTTTATGCCTTCCACCTACTCCACGATCCGAAAAAACATTCGCTTGGATTGCACCCACAGGGTCTTCTTTACCAAAGATTCCTTCTCCATGGCGAACGATACGCTGTCGGAAATTCTCCAGCCTCATCTCGAAGGAAGAAGAACCAAGACCTTGGTTTACCTCGACGAAGGCCTTTTGGACGGAAACCCCAATTTGCCCAAATGCATCGAAAGTTATTTTCGAGGGAGGGAAGAAAGACTCAATCTCGTAACCTCGCCTGTCTTCATCAAAGGGGGCGAGGAAGCAAAAAACGACTGGTCTCTCGTCGAACGTATTTGGGCAGACTTGAACCAGCATGCGATGTGTCGACACTCCTATGTGATCGTCGTCGGCGGCGGGGCTGCCTTGGACTTGGTCGGTTTTGCCGCCTCCACCGCTCATCGGGGGGTTCGTCTGATCCGCTTTCCCACGACCACCCTCAGCCAAGGAGACGGGGGAGTCGGCGTAAAAAACGGGGTCAATTTCTTCGGAAAGAAAAACTGGATCGGGACTTTCTGTGTTCCCGATGCCGTGGTCAATGACTTCAATTTTCTACGCGGATTGCCTGAAAACCAAAAGCGAGCCGGATATGTCGAGGCCGTCAAGGTCGCACTCATTCGCGACCGCTCCTTTTTCGAGCAAATCGAGGAAAAAGCGGAGGAACTCGCTCATTTTGAGGAAAACGTCCTCGAGCAAGTAATCAGAAAGAGCGCCGCCCTTCATCTGGATCACATCGCCAGTTCGGGAGACCCCTTCGAAAAAGGCTCGGCCCGCCCTTTGGACTTCGGTCATTGGGTCGCCCACAAGCTCGAACAACTTTCCGATTTTCGGATGGGGCACGGCGATGCGGTTGCCATTGGTCTTGCGGTCGATCTTACCTACTCCGCCCGGATTGGCCTGATCAAACCCAAGACGGCCGAACGCTGCCTCCGGTTGCTCGAGAGACT
>JAYOMW010000258.1:0-2676 GCA_038121045.1 Opitutia bacterium | reverse complement strand
GGCAGATATGGAGGGAATAAAAAGAAACGGGAATGCCTTCTATTTGAGTGACTGCCCGGACTACCGATGCCGGGTTCCATGAACGCCTACGTTGAACGCTGAGTTCGTGCTCGACCATGTCCTGCAGGGGTGTCCGGCTCAGGATGGATTTGTATTTGTCCTTATGATTGGCGGATGAAGTTTTGCCCACGTAAACGTGCTTCATACCCAGGACTTTGCCCACGCGAGCGGTCCAATCTCCATCGGGAACTTCGTTAAAGCCGATCACGTCCAGATCGTAGGGTCTGAACATTTTTCCAATTTCTTCAGGCGAAGCATTTTTCCCAAACTCCACGTTGTATGCAGCGACCCGCACATGGACCGGTTTGTCGGAATCGGACGCACCCAGACTGACTCCCATCATCCATAAAGAGGAAAAGACGAGGAAAAATGGGTGCCCAAGCTTCATTTTGTTTTCTTTGGAAGGGTGAAGGTGGCGACTACCGCGCGGTGATCGGAAGGGTAGGGAGTAAGAACAAGATCGGCATTCTCCTTGTTTTCTCCCAGGATCTTTACGTCTTTCACCTGCAAGCCTTTGCCCTTGAAGTAGACAAAATCGATGCGGTCATGATGAGTCCGGGGATCACCAACTTTGTAAGCAGGGGACCAGGTTAATCCCGGGTTTTTCATCTCGTCCGGATAGATCGCGCGGTACGAATCACGAAAGCCGGACTTGGCCATTTCGGTGGAAGTGGGGTAGGCGACTTTGATGGGGTGCCGACCGGCCTTGGCGGCGGCTTCCGTCCAGTCAAGGTGTGAAGGTTCGTTGAAATCCCCAACGACAAAAACGGGTGCATCTTTATCGGGAAGGTCTTTGATTTGTTTCAAAAGTTTGGCAACCTCCTTGCCGCGAGCTTTTTGGGCCCACTCAATGGTTTCTGCCTCGGTTTTGATGAAGGTGATGTCGTTTGTGTGTTTGTGCCACTTGGGGCGGATGCCCAGCAACTGATAGGGTTGGAATGGGTGAGAGGGCAGGTGCAAGTTAAAGACATAGGCATGCTTATTTGAAGCAAGCTTCACCTTGATGCCGCCTTTGTAAGCCTTTCCACCTTTGAAATGCTCGACGATTTCATGACGGGTCACAATGCAGCTCCCCATGTCATGATTCCAACCAAGCAACTTGGCCAGGTCCTCCAGGGTGTCCCCCCTGGGAGAACGGGTCTCTTGAATCCCGACAATATCCGCCTTGGCCAACCGGATTGCTTTGGCGGTTTGGGACAGAGGTTGCTTGAGCATTACCACCCCGCCTCGATGTATGTTGTAGGACATCACCCGAACGCTTTCCTCGGACGTCTCGGCAAGTAAGGGTAAGGCGAGGCCAAGCACAAAGGAAAATTTAATGAAAAATGAGAAAACCAAAGGAATGGGAGTATATATCATTTCTGATCCCTAACGCTTAAATTTTGTTTCCTCAACTAGGGAACCCTTAAGCACTTTTACGTGGAGTGTCTTTAGGTTCAATTGATATTCGGATTTCCTTTCGTTTATGATAATTAGGCTGTTCCCCTTAACCTTGAAACTCTTGATGTAGACATCCTGAACATCACCTTCCAAATCAGGGTCGTATTTCACTACATATACCTGGCGTCTCCAGAGCAATTCACCGCTACCAACTTTCCTCGCTTCAATGCATCCCATTTGATTTTGTGATTTTCCATGGGGCGCCGAGTACTCGACATTGCCTACCTTGACTGGCATTACTTTCGAAGGTGCTGCTCGTTTTGCTTCGGATTTCGAGAGGCCTAATATAGATAAAACGATTCCAATATAGAGTAACCTTCTCATATAATTTTCTTTTGAATTGTTTTAGATTTGTAAATCTTTGCTTATTTCAAAGTTCGGTTGGATTCCAACTGAATGTCGGCGTCCAAAAGGATTCTTTTTTCACCTTTGGTCACTTCGGCAATTCCCGCGGGTTTTTCATATGTCAATTCTCCAAATTTTTTGTAATTCGATTTGCTTATTTCCATAAGTACGAATTCCTTGGATTCCACTACCGTCCAAATTTTTATCCGGACGCCGGTTTGGTGGACCAAGCCGCCAGGGGAGACTGCGGTAATTCCCCGGAAGCTGAATTTTCCATCCTTCGAACTTTGGGTAACTTCCTCTTTTTCGAGATTTTTGTACCAGGCAGAGGAGGCTGATCTGTAAATCTTGACACCTTCGGTTGGTACGCCGTCTATTTTCAAGGTTCCCGAAATCGGAGAGGCCAAATGCCTGATAGAGGGCGGAGCACAACCAGCGAGCAGAAAAAGCAAAAAGTTGAGAAGGTATGGGTGCTTGAATTTTGTCATTGGTAATTTTAAAAGGCATGGAAAGTTCATCTAGTTCACATTAACTCAAGAACCCAGATCAATTTTTAACTTACGATGCCCTTTCTTAATGATCACAATTCCACTTCCATGCACGGAAGATATAAACGGGCTGTCAAAAAGCATATCGGGGTTTAGATTGATCGGTTTCCCATAAATTTCTGGCAATGCTCCTGATTCGAGGTGCAAGGAAAGAAAATCTTTCGATCCTTCGGTGAGGATGAACCTTCCCTTTTCCAGTTTGCCGGTAAATCCATGCAGGTATTTGGTAAATGCATCGATATTTGAGAAATCTTTGATCCGGCCAGCGACAAAAGCTACCGGT
>JAYOMW010000257.1:0-2682 GCA_038121045.1 Opitutia bacterium | reverse complement strand
CTTGTGGCTTTGGGCGTGATGTACTTGTCGGTGATTTTCGGGGATTCGGGCTTTTTGGGGAGCATCAACGCGACGATGGCGGGTTGGTCGGTTTGGACCTGGGTGGTCGTACTGCTGGGCTATTCCTACGTCGCCTCCGTCCTTCCGGTTTGGACCTTGCTCCAGCCCAGGGACTACGTGAATTCCCTCCAACTAATCTCAGCGCTCGCCCTGATCGTGCTTGGTCTTTTCGCGGCCGCTTTCGTCGGCGGGGTCGATGGGGGCGAGCTGACCATGGTGGCCCCGGCTTTCAACCCAACGCCGGAGGGAGCGCCTATGATCTTTCCCTTT
This sequence comes from Opitutia bacterium, assembly GCA_038121045.1. Classification (GTDB taxonomy): domain Bacteria; phylum Verrucomicrobiota; class Verrucomicrobiia; order Opitutales; family Seribacteraceae; genus Seribacter. The sequence continues at coordinate 2,352 of JAYOMW010000257.1, read as the reverse complement.
CTTTTCATAACGATCGCCTGCGGTGCGGTGAGCGGCTTTCATTGCCTGGTAAGCAGCGGAACGAGCAGCAAGCAGATCGAGAGCGAGCCGGATGCCCGTTTCGTAGGCTACGGGAGTATGCTTACGGAGGGCTTTTTGGCGACTTTGGTCATCCTGGCTTGCGGGGCGGGCCTCGGTCTGGGCGTGATGGCGGAGGGAAAAACGGTCGTAGGGGAGGCTGCGTGGGCGGAGCGCTATGCTTCCTGGGGCGCCGCCAAGGGCTTGGGCGCCAAGGTTGGCGCCTTCGTGGACGGTTCGGCTAATTTTCTCATGGCGATCGGCTTGTCCGCCGGGGTGGCGGTTGCCTTGATGGGCGTCCTGGTCGCTTCTTTCGCCGGCACGACCTTGGATACTGCCTGTCGTTTGCAAAGGTACGTCATTCAGGAAATCGGAAGAACCCTGAGCCCGCAGAACGAAGGGTTGTTGGCCTTTCTCAGGAACAAACACGGAGCCACCATTTTCGCGGTTCTTCTCGCCGGAGCAATGGCTGCGGCTCCTCCCTCCGGTGAGTCGTGGGCGATCGAAAACGCAGGCAAGGGCGGTCTTCTCTTGTGGCCTCTGTTCGGAGCGACCAACCAATTGCTGGCCGGTCTTTCGTTCCTGGTGATTACTTTCTATCTTTGGCGAAGGGGCAAGCCGGTCTGGTTTCTCGTCCTGCCCATGATCTTCATGCTCATCACCCCGGTTTGGGCGATGTATCACCAACTTTTTACCAATCCGGGCTGGCTGGTCGGGGAAACGCCCGATTACCTGCTGGGTGGGATAGGATTGGCCACCATCGCTTTGGAAATATGGATGCTGGTCGAGGCCTTCCGCCTTTTCCCCAAGGCCAAAGGGGTGCTTGAAACCGATCTTGCGGAAGGGGATGTTTTGGTGACGTCGGGGGATTGATGGTCTGGGAAATCGTCCTGCTTGTCGTCTTGGCCGGTGCCTTCGTGGTGCTCAAGGTCCTTCATTCGGAAAACGAGCGCAAGCGCCGATTGGAACGGGCCGAGCGGGATTTGCGCGTCAAGGCGGCGGCGGGAGGGTTCGCCCCCAAGAAATGGGATGAACCGGAAAGTCGAAACGATGAATCCGGAAAGGACGGAGATGAGAATGAGAGTCCGGAGGAAGAAGAGCCCAATTCGGAAGGTTCGGAAGAAAAAAAGAAACCGGACTGAATGCTTTGGCTAGGAGTCCGAAGACTCATTTTCCGCATCTTTTCTTGCTTTTGCCCGAATTGCGGCTTCGATTGCGTCTCTTAGCTTCTGGGGCGGACAAGGCTTGCTCAGGATGCGGAAAATCTGGCCGGATTGAAGAGCTTGGGAGCCACCGAACTCGAAGTCCGCATGGCCCGTCAAAAGGATGGTCATGATGGTGGGGTGCATGGACTTGATCCTTGCCAAGACTTCCACCCCGGTCATTCCGGGCATCCGCATGTCGGAAACCACTGCCTCGAAAGGGCCCTCTTCCTCCGCCGCTTTGATTGCTTCCTCTCCGCTCTCGGCCAAAGTAAGATCGAAGGCTCTGCCCAAATGCAACTTGATGCCGTTGAGGATGGGGACCTCGTCGTCGACAATCAAAACTTTGGGGTTCATGCAACTAATGATTCACGTAAATTTTAGTAATGCAAGAATTTCATTGTATCGTATGGATATGTTTCTTGTCGAAAAGAACAATTTATTGAGGAAAGTACGGTTTCAAGAGACCTTGGGCACTATTTTCTCGATTCAGGCGTCTGCTCTGATATGAATGTTTGCTTAGGAAAGCCCGAGTGGCGGAATTGGTAGACGCAGCGGACTTAAAATCCGTTGACCGCAAGGTCGTGGGGGTTCAAGTCCCCCCTCGGGCACTCTCTTGAATTGCGTGGCAATGGGGGGCAGAGGCTAGTATTTAAAAGGGAATTAGCCCGAGTCCAAAAGCTGGCAGGGGAGATTGATGAAGTTTTCCATTATTTCATCCAAATGCACAAAAGGGCGTATTTTGGCATTTGAAATGACAGCAAAATGACAGCACTTGAAGGGGGGAGGGGGTCTCTTGATTCAAAACCTTTTTCTCAGCGATCGGTTTCGACTAAGAAAATTTTTCTGTTTGGGAGATCCTAGAATCAAAAAAACATCATCTAATGCCCCAGAAAGTCGAACGAGGAAGTAGTAGACTTTGGGTTATCAGAATTCGAGAGAACGGAATGCCAAGGATTATTTATCCGAATCAATCTTGTTACCCTTCAAACCAAAGAGTAACCAATAGGATAAGAATGCGACAATGAAAGTGGTGATGAAAACCCAATGCCAAGAAGCATCCCATTCCTTAAATTTAGGAAAAAGCTCAAAT
>JAYOMW010000256.1:0-2735 GCA_038121045.1 Opitutia bacterium | reverse complement strand
TCAAGCAAACCCGCGACGTCGGGCAATACGCGGCCAACCCGTGGGGCTTTTTCGACATGCACGGGAACGTTTGGGAATGGACGTCCGACTGGTACCAGGCGGCGTACCCGACCGGCAACCCGGTGGTCGATCCGACCGGGCCGGCGTCGGGCTCGTCCCGGGTCGGGCGCGGTGGTTCCTGGACCCACGTCGGGGCGAACTTGCGTTCCGCCAGGCGCGGCAACAGCACCCCGAGCGGCCGCGACAACTCCCTTGGCTTCCGTGTTGGTTTCCAAAAGCAATGACGGAAGAAGGAAGAGTGAAGAGTGAATTTTGAAGATTGAAAGGGAAACCAACCCTTCATTTTCTTCATGGTGAAAACGCCACTCTTGTCATCGCGAGGGACAGGGAAGCATGACGGATGGGGACTCGTTCCGCGCTCCGTTCAGGCCAGAATGCCTTTCACGACATGACCGTGGACGTCGGAGAGGCGGAAACGGCGGCCTTGGTATCGGTAGGTTAACTTGGTGTGGTCGATTCCGCAGAGGTGGAGGATGGTGGCCTGCATGTCGTGCACGTGGACGGGATTCTTGGTTATGTTCCATCCGAATTCATCGGTCTCCCCGTAGGTCGATCCGGGCTTGATCCCGCCCCCTGCCATGATCCAACTGTAGGCTCGTCCGAAGTGGTCGCGTCCGGTGGGCTTCTTGGGGTCGCCGGAGCGGTATTGACCAAAGGGGGTGCGTCCGAATTCGCCTCCCCAAATGACGAGGGTGTCTTCGAGCAGGCCGCTTTCCTTCAAGTCTTGAATGAGGGCGGCGGAAGGGGCGTCGGTGTCGACGCATTGTTGTTCGAGCTGGGTGAAAAGGTTGCCGTGCTGGTCCCATCCGGAATGCATGAGTTGAACGAAGCGGGTTCCGCGCTCCAGAAGGCGGCGGGCGGTCAGGCAGTTGTTGGCGAAGGTTCCGCGTTTGCCGACGTCCGGCCCGTAGCGCTTGAGGACGTGTTCGGGTTCGGATTTGAAGTCCACCAGATCGGGTACGCTTGTCTGCATGCGGAAGGCCATTTCGTATTGCGAAATACGGGTCTCGATCTCGGGGTCTCCGTACCCATCGAGGTGGACTTGGTTCATGCGGGCGAGGTTGTCAAGGAGAGCCCGACGTCCGGCCTTCGATACCCCGGGAGGGTTTTCCAAATAGGGCACGGGGGCCCCGCTGCTGCTGAATTTGACCCCCTGGTACTTGCTGGGCAAAAAACCGCTTCCCCAGTAGTAATCATAGAAGAGTTGCCCGCAGGTTTTTCCTTTGTCGGTCGAGGTCATGACCACGAAGGCGGGCAAATCCTTGCTTTCGCTCCCCAACCCATAGGTCAGCCAGGCTCCCATGCTGGGGCGTCCGGGAATTTGCGAGCCGGTCATCATGAAGGTGACGCCCGGCGCGTGGTTGACGGCTTCGGTGTTGAGGCTGCGCACGATACAAAGATCATCGGCCAGCTTTCCCAAGTTGGGCAACATGGAGCTCATTTCGGTCCCGCACTGCCCGTATGTTTCAAAAGGTTTGATCTCCGGGACGCAGGGCCAGGCTTTGTAATTGGAAGACATGGTGGAGAGCCGGGTGTCCCCGCGCACCGATCCGGGGATGTCCTTGCCCGCCATTTCGGTGAGCTTCGGCTTGGGGTCGAGGAGATCGATGTGGGAGGGGCCTCCTCCTTGCCACAGAACGACTACGCGTTTGGCCTTGGGCGCGAAGTTGGGAAAGGAAAACCCGGAGGGGCCGGCCTCGAGCAGTTGATCCTGTTCGAGCAGACCAGCGAGGGCGGCCAATCCGATTCCGGTTGAGCTTTTGCCCAGAAAGCTTCGGCGGGTTTGTCTTTGCATGGAGTGGAAAGAAAATGGGTCGGTCATGGCGCAGGTTCTACTCGCGGGTGAGGGATTGGTCGAGGTTGAGTATGCCGAGGCAGGTGATGGTCAGGGCCGCATGCTCGGGGAGGGGCAGTTTTTCGTTTCTCTTGGCTTGGCCTACGCTCAGGAGCGCGGAGGCCGCTTGGGAATCCTTTTGGTAAATCGCGAGTTGTTCGCGGTAGGTTTCTTCGAGAATTTTCCGTTCGTTGGCGGAGGGAAGCCGGGCGTTGACCAAACGGAACGCTTCTGCGAGCCGGTTCGGTACGGTGGTTGCGGAAGCCATGACCCGTTCGGCGAGAAAGCGGGACGCTTCCACCCAGGTCGGATCGTTCAAGGTCGTGAGGGCGTGCAGGGGCGTGCTTGTGCGACCGGGTTTGACCCGGCAGGCCTGGCGGTCGGAAGAGTCGAACATGTTGACCGGGCCGATGGTTCGTCGCCAGAAGGTGTAGAGGCTGCGGCGGTACAGGTCGTCCCCCTTGGAGGTGGGGTATTCGAAACTTCGGTTTTTCGCCACGTGGAGGGCTTCCCAGACTTTTTTGGGCTGATAGGGAAAAACGGGTTCTCCCCCCAAGCGATTGACTAGTAAACCGGAGTTGGCGAGGGCCCAATCGCGAAGGATCATGGAGGGCAGGCGAAAACGGCTGGCCCGGCTGACGAGACGGTTTTCCGGATCGTTTTCGCGTTGCCAGTCGTTCATTTTACTGGATTGACGGTAGGCCGAGCTCGTCACGATCAGTCGGTGCATTTTCTTTTGGCTCCAACCCAGGTCCTGGAATTCCACGGCCAACCAGTCCAAGAGGTCGAGGTGAAGGGGGTACTCGCTTTGCACGCCGAGATCTTCGGAGGTCTTGACCAG
>JAYOMW010000255.1:0-2777 GCA_038121045.1 Opitutia bacterium | reverse complement strand
CGAGGGAACTTTACGAGCGCCTCAAGCAAAAGGGCGTGCTCGTGGTGTCAGGACATTACTTTTTCCCCGGACTCGAGGAGAACTGGCCTCACAAGAACGAATGCATCCGGGTAACCTACGCTCAAGACGACGAGGTGGTGGAAAAAGGCCTGTCCCTGATCGCAAGCGAGATCAGGGAAATCCATTCTGTATCCTAGCGCTTCTTGCGAATCTTTTCCTTGGAAGAGAAAACCTTTTCCAGCTGCTTGGCTTCGGACAAGTGCCTCGGGGTGATCATGATTCGGTTCAGCGGTAGGCTTCCCTCGATGGCAAGAATGACGGGGATGTGCCGGACCCACTTCAAATCCCCGAACTTGACCAGTTTCCCCAATTCCTCGCCCGTTGCGTCCCGATAGCCTTTGAAGATTAATTCCGAGCAATAAATTTTCTCATCATCCATACGGTAACGGATGTCATAGGGTCTGCCCATGTACTTCCTCGCCGCCCTGATAAAGTCAGGAATATGCTCCGCATGCTTTGCTCCTAGGCGAAAAACGTCGTAATGCCTGTCACGGGCTTGATTGATCCATCTCGCCAAGGGGGTTTCCCTGACCGGCCCGATCGCTTCGAGCACGAACCATCCCTCACCCTTTCGAACGAGAATTCCGCAATGCGAATAGGGAGACTCCGAAGCCCCCTCGATTGCATTGACCACCGCGTTTCGGGGCAAAGACTGAAAATAAAGGTCGCCCTCCTTCGGCTCGTAAGCCCCAAAAGCAAAAACAAGAGGGATGAGGGAGAAAACAAAGAGAAGGTTTTTCAAGGAAGGCAAGATAGCTTCAAAAGAGAACCTAGGTCAAATCCTTCACGAGAAATCAGGACGTTTTCTTCCAAACGAAAAAATTTTCTAATGAAATCAGGTTACGCGCGTCTAAGAAAATGGAATTTATTCAAACAATCTAAAAAAATGACCTTCAAGCTCTTCCGTCTTCTCCTCCGCACTATAATTTTTTCTCTCTGCGCCGCCTTTGCCAACGCTCAGGACGCCCGCTTCCCGGCCATTCTGATCAAGGGCGCGGAGGTCAACCAAATCGAGTGTGAAATCACCCGCGTATTGGACGATGGGACGGTCTCCTTCAAGCCCACCCGCGAAGGCGGACTGGAGCAAGGAGTGGTTTATGCCGTTTTGGTGAACAAGCGCGAAATCACCCGCATCCAGGTGACGGAAGAAAAAGCAAAAGGCAGTCTGGCCAAGCCCGTGCCCGGACACCCCAGTTTGAAAGCAATTCCCAAGGGGACCCAAGTCATGCTCAAAGCCGTCGAGGGAGGAGGAGCGGATAAGTACGTTCCCCTCCGCATGGACGAACTGACGATCGACGTCAAGGTGGTGGCCAACCTCGCGGTCACCACCATGACCATGAATTTCCACAACGACCTCGACCGCGTGCTCGAGGGACGGCTCAATTTTCCTCTTGGGGAAGGACAGACCGTTTCCCGCTTTGCCATGACCGTCAACGGCAAGCTGCGCGAGGGCGTGGTGGTGGAAAAGGCCAAGGGTCGGCAGGTTTTCGAGAGCATCGTCCGCCAAGGAATCGACCCGGGGTTGCTCGAATGGACCAAGGGCAACGTCTTCAAGGCACGCGTCTATCCAATCCCCGCAAAGAGAGACAAAAAGATCGTCATCGCCTATGAGCAGGAGCTCAAGGATGCGGGCAAAGGCTTTCTTTACTCCCTGCCCCTTCACTTCAAGGCGAAGGTCGCCCGGTTTCACCTCCGGGCCGAAGTTTTCAAGCAGGAGGTTGCGCCCGACCTCGGTTCCAACGAACTGGCCAACCTGCGCTTCGAGAAATGGAACGAATCCTTTCTCGCCGAGACCAAGAAGGAAAACTACCTGCCCAACCAAAGCCTCGCTTTTTTGCTTCCCAAACAAGGCGACAGGCAGCGTATCTTTCTCGAGGAAAAGGACGGAAAAAACTACTTCTACCTCTCGATGAACCCCAAAGTCATCCGCAAACCCAAGACCTTGCCCAAAAAGATCGGCCTGATTTGGGACGCCTCCGCCTCGGCCCGTAACCGCAACTTGGAGAAGGAGCTCACCGTTCTGGAGAATTACTTCTCGAAAATCGGAAACCTCACGGTCACCTTGGTCGTATTCCGCAATGAACTTGAGAAGCCCCGCGAATTCAGCATCCAAAAGGGGGACTGGAAAAAACTGGCGAAGCTTCTGCGGGAACTGCCCAATGACGGCGCAACCCAGCTCGGAGTCATCGACCTGACGAAATATGCCTGCGACGAGTTCCTCCTCTCCACCGACGGGGTTTCCAATTTCGGTCAATCCGAACTCGTTCATGGCAAATCCCCAATCTACACCTTGAATTCCTCCCCCGTAGCCGAACACGCCTACTTGCGCTACCTTTCCCAAGCCACCGCAGGCTCTTACTTGAACCTCGCCAACCTGACAAACGAGGAAGCTTTGGCCAAGCTTGCCTCGGTCCCTTATTCTTTCCTCGGTATCAAGGAAACCGGTGAAGGCGTCATCGAGACCTATCCGCGAACTGCCGTCCCAGTCGACGGTTCTTTCTCTTTGGCCGGCATGCTCAAGGGCAAGGCTACAGAGCTAACCTTGGAATTCGGATCGGGCGGAAAAGTTCTTCATACCGAGAAGATCGTCCTCGACCGCAAGGCTCATGCCTCGGACAGCGGTCTTGCCCGGAGAATCTGGGCTCAGAAGAAAATCGCCGAACTCGAACTGCGTCCGATCAAGCATGAGGATGAAATCACCGAATTGGGCAAGGAGC
>JAYOMW010000254.1:0-2821 GCA_038121045.1 Opitutia bacterium | reverse complement strand
CCAAGGACACCGTCAAAAGGAGCGAAAGCAGACCGGGGATTCAATACGCGAGCGGCGCTTGGAGTGGTGACGCATTCCCATCCTGCCTCTTCCGCATATTTGTGAACACCGGCGTAAGTTTCCAAGTGGCGTTTGTGTCCCCACTCCATTTCCAAACATACGGCCACTCTTTTCGGCTCCTTGAGTTGGTTTGATTTCATTTTCCGAACTTTCTTCTACAGAATACGCAACCTGTCAATTTGTGATGTCGCAAAAAAGAGAGTTTTTTTCGCTCATATGAAGATCAATAAATTTGTCGCCAAAGCTAGGGATTGATAGTTTTTGCACCTTATGCCCTCCCTCTCTGCAAAGTACGACGTCGTGATCATAGGAGGCGGACACAATGGACTCGTCTCCGCCTGCTACCTGGCCAAAGCCGGCTTATCCGTACTTGTTCTCGAAAAGAACCCAGAACTCGGAGGGGCCACCCGATCCGCAAAGACGTTCGACGGGATGGAAGCTCGCTTATCCGTCTATTCCTATTTGGTCAGCCTTTTCCCTGAGCAGATCATCTCCGACCTCGGACTCAAACTCGATCTCCTGCCACGTCGAACCGCATCTTACACGCCCCGTATTGCAAACGGACTCTTGAACAAACTCCTGCTCCTCAATCATGACCCGGACCATAACCGCAAAGCATTCGTCGACTTGACCGGGTCGGACTCGGATTATCTTGGATACGAGGACCTGCAATCCATGCAGGGAAGCCTTGCCTCCGTCCTGTGGCCGAGCCTAACCGAGCCAATGGTTTCAAAATCGGACATGGCAAAGCGATTGAACCACAAAGGACGAGAGGCTTGGCAATGCTTCGTCGAAGAACCGCTCGGAAAGGTGATCGAAAAGAAAATCTCAAGCGATCTCATCCGTGGACTTCTCTTCACCGACGCCAAGATTGGAATATCCACCTACCCTCATGACCCGTCCTTGCTTCAAAACCGTTGTTTTCTCTATCACGTGATTGGCCGAGGCACCGGCGAGTGGCAAGTCCCCCGGGGAGGGATGGGTGCCCTCGTCGGGGAACTCATTCGGGTTGCCCAATCGACGGGCAAGGTGACCTTCGCCACCAACGCAACCGTCCACTCCTTGGAGCCAACGCAAAAGCATTCCTCCTTGGCTTTCGATATTGAGGGGGAAAACGCCGAGGTCGACGCCCGGTTCGTTCTGTGCAACGCATCCTCAAAAGAATTGGCCCGTCTTACGGGAAAAGCGGAAAGTTCGGTTATCGTTGACGAAGGCACCGCCTTCAAAGTCAACATGCTCCTGAAACGTCTGCCCCGCCTTCGCTCCGAGCATTGTAGTCCTCTTGAGGCATTCGCCGGAACCTTTCACGTCGACGAGGGATACGAACAAATGCTGACTAGTTACGATTCGAGCCGCTCGGGCCAAATGCCCTCAACCCCGCCCGGGGAGGTTTACTGCCATACCCTGACCGATCCATCCATTCTTTCTCCCGAACTGCAGGCAAAGGGGTTTCAGACCCTCACGCTTTTCGGACTAGACATGCCCTACCGTCTTTTCGAAAACGACAACGAAAGGGCCCGTGACATGGCCTTGCAAAGATACCTCGCCGGAATCAACCGACACCTCGACGAACCGATCGAGGAATGCCTCGCTTCGGATGCCAATGGCAAACCCTGTATCGAAGCCATGAGTGCCGTTGACCTGGAGAAGAAAATTAACCTGCCTAGAGGAAACATCTTTCATGGGGATCTGAGCTGGCCCTTTGCAGAAACCGATGAGCAGATTGGCCAATGGGGCGTGGAAACGGAACATCCTAATTTGTTTTTATGTGGCTCGTCGGCCAAACGCGGAGGCGCGGTCAGCGGCATACCCGGACACAATGCCGCCAAGAAGGTGCTTCAGGAAATCATGGACGGAAAGTGATTAATTCAATAGAAACCCACCATGAAGGTTAGATTATTTTCTCGTCCGTTGCTCGCAACCTTTCTTCTTTTTGGTTCCGTTCTCTTTGCGTTCTCCGATGAGTTACCTCCGGGCTTGGGCGGGAAAGCAGGTGGTGACGAGCTTCCTCCCGGGCTCATGCACGCTATCTCCAACCCGGCGATCCCCACCATCGTGGATGCTACGATCCTCCGCTTCAACGAGAAGGGACATGGAGAGATCAAAGTGAACGCGGTATACAAGCATAGCTCCGCCAAAGGTAAATTCGTTCCTCCAAAATCAGTCAGGGGTTATGGATACGCCGGCTCGGACAAGATCGCCCCCCTGCGCGTAGTGATTGGAGGTCGCTCTGAAAGATTCCTCCTGTTCCTCAATGGGGATCTCCTTCATTCCACTTACAACAACCGCTTCCCCATTCGCGAAGGCAAGAATGGAGAACTAGAGGTAGGAATTGGCTTCAACGGCGGAGGTGGCCCATGGGTTCCCCTCAAGCGGATCACTGAAAGAATACCCGTTCTCAAACAAGAAAGTCAAAAGCCATGAACAAAAGACGGATACCAAGCCTTTCAATATTTCTTGGGATCTCCCTCTTACTAGGCTGCGACTATCACTCGGATTCCGTTTACCTTGGCCGAAAGGAAGCGAAATTGCTCGGTGACGTAAACCGCGGAGACATAGACGCAGTCAAAGAGTTCCTTGACCAAGGCGGCAACGTGAACTTGCAGGACGAGCCGGGCATGACTCCCCTGCACCATGCCGTCAACAGTAACTGGAAAGGGAAAAACTTCGAGATAGTCAAATTGCTGATCGAACGGGGCGCCGACGCAAAGGCAATCGATGACACGCACCATACCCCCTTGCATCTGGCTAGTAACAAGGA
>JAYOMW010000253.1:0-2856 GCA_038121045.1 Opitutia bacterium | reverse complement strand
TCTTTGTCGAAGAGGGACTGGTTCTGCAAACCCTTGTCGTTTAGAAAAAGTCCGTTGAGGTTAAGATGATATACGCGTTTGTCCTCAGCCAGTTGCGGTAACAAGGCATTGACTGCCTTGACTCTCTCATAAGCGGGGCCGGCCTTCCTGGGGAAAATCGAGAAGATCACGATTGGAGTATTCGGCAGGCGTTTCCTCACTTCGCTCAAGATGGCTCGGATCCCTGTAAAAATATCCTCTGGTTTGTCGGGAGGGTAGGCCTTTTTGCCCTCATGCAAGTTGTTGGTGCCAATCATCAGGGTGACGAGCTTGGGGGAAATTCCGTCGAGGGCTCCCTTGTCAATCCGCCAGAGAACGTTTTGGGTTCGATCGCCGGGGAAACCTAGGTTCAGCAGGTTGCTCCCATCCAAAATTTCAGGATGTTTACTCCAGGAATGAGTGATGGAGTCCCCGATCATCACAAAATCAATCTTTTTGCTCTTTGCCTCCTTGAGCTTCTCCTTGTGGAGCTTGGGCATGAATTTTTTAAGCGGAGACGGAACGGGAATGACCGTTGAGGGTGAGTCAGCAAAGGATAGCCCCGCCATCCAGATCATTAGAAACAACGCGGCAATGGATTTTGCTTTTTTCATGTATGTCACCTTCCAAGTTTTAGCCAGACAAGCCGATCTCTCTGCGTTCTCCATGTTGAGGATGCTTCAGGTTTATGCAGTGCAGTTTTAAGTCGGCGGATGTTTTGGTGAGCTTCATATCAACCCAACCGTGGGCGTGGCCTTTTCCGAAGTAATAACTAACTGCAGGCTGGTTGATAAGGTGGAGATGACCTCGCCGATCCTGCTGCCATTCATGGGTGTGTCCGTAAAAGTAGGCCCGGGCATGCTTTCGCTTGGCGAGGAGTTTCAACAACGCCGACCCATCGCTCATGCCCTTGATCGGACGCACGCCCCGGTTGGGGTAGGGGTTGAAGTGACCGAAGATCAGGGCTGGTTTGTTCGTTCGCCCGTCGAGTTCTTGAGCGAGCCAACTCAATTGCTTCTCCCCTAGGATTCCCTTTCTTCCTGAATCCAACAGGATCAAGTTTGCGTGGGGCAATTCAATCACCTCCGCATGAATTCCCATTTGTTCCTTTTTCAGGAAGGGGAGCAACTTCCACAGGTTCTCCCGGTTGTCGTGATTGCCGATCGTCACGTGAACGGTGATGCCCGCAATACGAATTGGCTCAATAAGCCGGAGGAGTTCTTTGTACTCGGCTATCGTTCCTCTGCTCATGGCGCAGTCTCCGTTGATGATCACATGAGCGGGCAGGGGATTGAGGGCGATTAGGTTCTTGGCCGTATCGGCAAGGGATTTCGCCATGTTCACTTTTTCGTGCTCGCTCTCCTTGACGGGCGAGCCCGGCCACTTGGTACCCGGGTAGGCAAGGTCCGGATCGGCGCTTATGTGAGTGTCCGCAAGCAAAGCCACCCGGTTTTGATCCAATCCAGCGGAACGACTTCCCGCTTTGGCGAAGGCGGTAGGAGTCTTTATTGCGCTCCCGGCAAAAGCAAGGGAAGCCTTGATGAATTGGCGGCGTACGATCGGTGGGAGAGTGACTGGCATCTTTAAATCATCCTAAGGTCGGATGATTGGCTCTGCAACCCGCTACTGCAGCAAGTTTCAGGTTTCTCAATACCTCAATGACTTGACTCGAAAGGAACGCCAAACCAATCCGAAAGGGTCTTGCCAAGCCAAATTACGGATTCACGACTGGGTGTTTTGGAGGCCATTGAAATTTTTTTTCGTCCAAGAACTGATAACGTATACCAACTTGAACTGCGACTTGCTTTGGATCCGCTTACCCGCTTCATGTCCAAAACAAATTGTTTGATCTCCCGATAATCGATGAATTTTCGGGTAGATAGAAATAAAAACTCTTTCCTAATTTCCAAGCCTTGTTTGGATGCTACGAAGAAAGTCTTTCCAAATAAGGTCCCCAAGATCTCGCGTCCAAAATAAATCAGCAAGGCAACTCCAATCAATAATGCCCCCCCAACCAAGTATCCAGTTTCATCCATTGGTCGCTCAAACAGTTTGGACCAACCCCGAATTCCAAAATATAAGGGTACTCCACTAAAAACACCTCCAAATACTGAGAAAATGATTCCGGAAATGATTCGCGTGCTCAAATCTTGCGGACCATAGTAAATGATATGTTTTTCAGCCTCATTACATGGCAGGACTTGAATAAAGCCGGTAATTTTTTGAGGAGAATCAACATTATGCGAAGGAAAACCTGGAGATGGATCACTCATTTCAGACATAGGTTATTCTTTATTTCAAAAATCTTCGATATTACAAAACGACTAAGCGATAAATGCAATATTCCATCATGAAATTTTAAAATCAATCGAGCATGAGGATTAGGTAATGGAAACTCGATTATTTAGGTTATTCCACTTCCTTTGAATCTTTGGGAAAAGCGATCTCCGCCCAGATGGGTTTATGGTCGGACAGGGCTTTTTTCAATTCGATGATACCGCCTTCCGTCACCTTGGATTTGGATTGGGCGCTGTAAAAAATATGATCAATCACTCCGTGGTTCTTTTTGGGATCGAGTGCATTGTAGGTAAATTCCTTGGAAACATCGATTTTCAGATCCTCCCATGTTGCCCGCATGCCCGCTTTCTCGATTGCCTGAAGAGCATGATCACCCATCTCGTTATTAAAATCACCGAGCAGAATGATCCGATCGGTTTTGTCTTTGGGCAAGACCTCATTGACCAACCGATACGCATGGCCCGTTTTTTGACTGTCTGTCGACCGGCAGATATGGAGGGAATAAAAAGAAACGGGAATGCCTTCTATTTGAGTGACTGC
>JAYOMW010000252.1:0-2879 GCA_038121045.1 Opitutia bacterium | reverse complement strand
TGGAGCGGGTCCGGGTTGTCCTGGTTGCGGATGGTGAGGTCCTGCGTGCGGAACTGGAGCGGGTCCGGGTTGTCCTGGTTGAGGATGGTGAGGTCCTGCGTGCGGAACTGGAGCGGGTCCAGGGCGACCGGGAATCGGAACTGCGGTTGGTGGGTAGGGAGCTGGACCGGGGCGTCCGGGAATCGGAGCGGCAGTTGGTGGGTAGGGAGCTGGACCAGGGCGACCGGGAATCGGAGCTGCGGTTGGTGGGTAAGGAGCAGGACCGGGGCGACCGGGAACCGGAGCGGCGGTCTGTGGGTAAGGAGCTGGACCAGGTTGTCCGGGAACCGGAGCGGCGGTTGGTGGGTAGGGAGCTGGACCGGGGCGTCCGGGAGCGAATCCTGCGGGTGGAAGAGGAGCGGGACCGGGTTGTCCGGGAACGAAACCTGCGGGTGGAAGGGGAGCAGGCTGAGGTTGACCTGGAGCGGGCGGAGCAACGTCAGGCCCGCCCGGAGGTGGCGCTGGTGGCGCTGTGTTTTGAGCCAAAGCACTGGCTACTGGTATTACCAGCAAAAGCATGAATTTTTTCATAGGTTGTTTGGTGTGGGTTTTGGTTGAAAACATGATCGTGCGAAGCACTTGAGCCAAAGGACTGTTTTTTCGAATCTTATGGAAGAAATCATTGCTTAATGTGAGTGCAAGGAAGGGTAATGAACGTGATTCGATTAGGGCATTGCTTGGGAATTATCTTGTGTAGTAGCCAAGGGCCATTTATTATCAAAACTTACGTGGCTATGCAAAAGCAAGCTTTTTTTGCCCTGGCTGAGCCCGCGTTTCGTTTGCCTTTCATCAAATAAACCCCGGAATTGCAAGGATTGCCCCGAATCTATGAAAATTTTTCACATGGATGGAAAAATCAAGCTTCTTTGTTTGGTTTATTTCATGGTGGCTCAGAGTTCCATGATGGCTCGGGCAACTTCCGATTCGTTCCTTCTCAGCAAGGATATCAATTTTCAGCAAGAGAGCATTCCGCTTATGATTATGGCCGCGGCCAGTCTTTCCATCGTTCTAGCTATTTTCACTACCTACCTGTGCGGTCGATTCCAAGCTTTCGGAGCAATGAGAATCGCCACAGCAGGGTTGGTTCTGAGCTTGGTTGGGATCATTGGCTTGGTCTACCAGTTCGGCAACAGTGGAGAGACGAAGATCATTTACGTCCTTGCTTACATGCTTTGCGAGGTCATCGTCATTTTGCCCATGGTTCTTTTTTGGGGAATGGCGGTGGGTGTTCTTGACCCTACTGAATCAAAGAAATGGATGGGCATGATCGGTGCGGCGGGTACTTGTGGATGCATTCTTGCCGGATACACCATTTCGCTTGTCAGCAAGCAAGAATTAGTCAACGAGCTTTCCCTCGGTCTTGTGGCCGTGGTTCTGCTCGTCGTTTCCTTCCTCCTGATGGCGAGAGCCAAGTTGCTGACCATCGACGACGATGAGGGCGGACCCCCGGTGCAAAGCGTTAGTATCGTTCGAAAACTAGCTGTCTTGATCAGCAGTCGTCAGTCAGTCCTTATGACGGGATTGGTCGTTTTCTCGGCCGTCGTCCTGTCGCTTGTTGACATCAATTTCAAATTCGAGGTTAGGGAGTACTACAGCGAGAAGCCGCGAGCTGAACTTTATGACTTTTTTGGTCAGTTTTACACTTATACAAGCATAGCTCAATTGATCCTGCAGTTGTTGGTCGTGCGGGCCATCCTAACGAGGGGCGGCGTCCTTGCGGCCATCTCAATTCTTCCCGCTCTTCTTCTTTTGACGTCGGTTTTCGCCTTGATCGCCGGTCAGAAAGAGGTCGTCTACGTCAGCAAGTTTATAACGCAGGTTGTTTTCTTTACCATCGAGTACGTCGGCCTGCAGATGCTCTTTCTATCCGTGCCCAAGAAATTGAGAGGTCAGATGAACAGTGCGGTGGACGGCTTGACGCGGCCCGCAACCATTGCAGCCATTAGTCTTCTTATTACTTATACCTTGGCCTTTTGGCGGGAAGGGGATGACGTTGTATTTCGCCTTAATTCCATCATCATTTGCCTCTGCCTTTTTTGGCTCGTCGCTTCCTTCCTCAACTACAGGCAATATTTATCTTCCTTGATTCAGAATTTACGTGCGGGCAGGGTTTTCATGGGGAGACAGGTTCCTGAACTTCCGGGAACGAAAAGATCCACTTCCAATGCCAAAAAGGAGTTCGGGCGGATTCTTTCTGGGGCTCTTTCCACCCACGCCAAGCTTGCCAAACTAAGTCGAGAGGATCGGTTCGATTTCTTGAGGCAGGCCCTTGGCAACGATCTGGACCAAAAAATCGACCATATGACGGCTCTTCTCTTTGCCATGGACGACAAAGTCAATTTTTACAGATTGATTGGATTGATCAACTCTACCAAGGCTAGCGTGAAGTCGGAGGCTCTCGAGGTCTTAAAGGGGGTGTTGGGCCCAGTTCGGACAGATGAATTCTCTTCGCTTTTTCAATTAGGCAAGCCGAATTATGGAGAGCCAGATGAATTGAGGGATTTGATTCGTTCCCAGGAGGGGCATGATTGTCGTTGGATCTTGTCTGGTTTACTGCTAGCGTTTAACTTTGACGACTACCCTGAAAATGAAGATTTCGTCCACAAATGCCTTTCGCATGGCGATGAACTTGTTCGCGAGACCGCCTTGCAAGTTTACCTCCGGTTTGAGAGAGATGTCGGGGCCGTCGAGGAAACCTGCCGAAGGTTTTCCGAAGACTCCTCTAGTCGGATTTCACAACTTGCCCAAAAGGGACTCGCTCTGTCCTGACTCGCTATGATCGTATCGGAACGAGTCCTCATCCTAAAGAAAACCGAGCTTTTCGGGAAGGCATCCTTGGA
>JAYOMW010000251.1:0-2892 GCA_038121045.1 Opitutia bacterium | reverse complement strand
GTTACCTCCGGAGCCAGTCCGTTGCTTGATTGAGCCTTGCCTGCCAAAAGAGGCAGGCAAAAGATGAGGTAGAAGGCAAGAATCTTGGGTTTCATCGGAATCGGGTGAACCATCATCTTGGTGGGCCTCTTCGTTCCTGCAAGTCCGTTCTATTCTTCGGGCAGGGTAAAAGTGATGGCCCCCTCTTCTATGACATTGACAAGTCCGATGATTACGGGAGGAATCATAGTCCATGAAAAAGAATACCACCTTCCTTTTGACTTTGTTCGCGTCCGTGCTTCTGTCCTTCGGGGCTAAGCAGAAAGAGCCTGAAATCCGCAAGGAAATGCGCGGGAAAACGGAGTATATGTTCATCAACGGAATCAAGGTCCATGAGACTGACCCGAAAAAGCAGCCGCAACCCAAGATCGTCAAGCCCAAGCCCTATGACGCCGAGGCCGCCAAGCCCCCCAAGGGCGCCAAGGTTCTTTTTGACGGCACCGAGAAGACCGTCTCGAACTGGGTGGCGGGAAACGGGAAGCCGACCAAGTGGAAGTTGGTGGACGGATCCCTCGAGTCCGTTCGCGGGGGAGGTTATTTGATCAGCAAGGAGCAGTTCGGTTCTTGTCGCTTGCACGTCGAATTCGCAACACCCAAGGTAGCCAAAGGAAGTGGTCAGGGGCGGGGCAACAGCGGAGTCTTTCTGATGGGACAGTACGAAATTCAAGTTCTTGATTCCTACGACAACATCACCTATCCGGACGGACAGTGTGGCGCTCTTTACGGCCGGGCCAAGCCCCTCGTAAACGCCTCCCGCGGGCCCGGTGAATGGCAAACTTACGACGTGACCTTCCATCGTCCGATTTTTGACGACGAGGGCAAGGTTACGCGCAAGGCCAAGTTTCACGTCGTACACAACGGGCACGTCATTCATGACAACCATGAACTCAGCGGTGGAACCGGTTGGCGTGGACCGCATTCCATTTCCGAATACAAAAAGCATGGGGACAAGGGGCCGTTGAAGATGCAGGACCACGGGAATCCGGTACGCTTCCGCAATATTTGGGTTGTCGAGCTTAAGGACTAAGCTCAGCCCCGATTTGATGTCCTCCCCTCTTTTTTTCCTTTCGATCTTTCTGCTTTTTAACCTCGGGGTCTTCGCCGTTGAGGTCGGAGAACCGATTTGGACCTTCGAAACGGGGGCGGCCATTCGATCGTCGCCCGCTTTGGGTAGGGATGGGACCCTTTACGTCGGATCCGAGGACAAGAAGATCTATGCGATCGACGGGAAAACGGGGGCCAAGAAATGGGAGTTTCTGACCGGAGACAAGGTGCTCTCCTCCCCGGCTCTCGGTACGGACGGGACTCTCTTCTGTGGTTCCCACGATAAAAAGATCTATGCGATCGATGGGAAAAGCGGAGAAAAGAAATGGGAGTTTGAAACGGACGGAAAGGTTTACTCCTCGCCTGCGATCGGCAAAGGGAACGTGGTTCTTATCGGATCGGCCGACGGGCGGTTTTACGCCTTGAAAGGAGAAACGGGTGAATTGAAATGGCAATCCGATCCCAAACTTTTTTCGGGAGGGATCAATTCTTCGGCGGCTCTTGCTTTCGATGAAACGCTCTTTGTCGGGGGGATGGACAAGAAAACCTATGCCCTGAATTCCAGAACAGGAAAGAAAACATGGGAATTTACCACGGGAGGTCGAATCGGAGGTTCTCCGGCGATTGGATCCTACTCCGCTTCATCGGCAGGGTTTGGCGGAACGGTTTACTTCGGGTCGACGGACGACAAGATCTATGCGATCGATTCGCAAACCGGAGCCAAGAAGTGGGAATTCAAGACCGGGGGGAACGTCGAGGGTTCCTGCGCGATTGGTCCCGGCAATACCGTATACTTCGGGTCCGGGGACAAGAAAGTCTATGCCTTGAACGGTCAGACCGGCCTCAAGCTTTGGGAGTTCCAAACCGGGGCCAATATCTATTCGACCCCGGCCCTCGGATCGGACGGCGTACTGTACGTCGGTTCCGATGATTTTACTTTTTACGCTTTGGATGCCAAAACGGGCAAAGAGAAATGGTCCCTCAAAACCGAAGGAAAAGTCGACTCCTCTCCCCTTGTCGGTCTGGACGGCACGGTGTACTTCGGGTCCTGGGACGGAAAGGTTTATGCCCTCAGGGGAAGTTCGAAAGGCCCGGCCAAAGGCTTGTGGCCTCAGTTTCGCAATGTATCCTCCCGGTCGGGCTTGATGGATGCTTCCAGCAACCAAAGACTTTACCAATTCGTTGGAGATTGACTTTGTTCGCTTACGAAGCGAATTCGAAAGCGCATTTTTAATTCGGAAAAAACGGAAGGTTGGAATCAATCTTTCCTTTGGAGCGCTTCTTACTTAGATAACAAACAGACTTTATGAACGACATTCTATTCAGCTTGATCAGGTTTACGGTTTGCCTGAGCCTCCCGGCGTTTGCTCAAGGCAAGCAGTCCGCTTCTTCCCAACGGACTGTAACCAATCAAATTGCCCCCACTTTCAAAGACGTCGAATATGGTTCTCATCCCAAAGAACTGATGAACTTTTGGCAGTTCGAATCCGATAGACCGGTCGGAGTTCTTTTGCAAATACATGGCGGAGGTTGGATGGGAGGGAAAAAAGATGAAGCGCTCCGACCTCATCAAATCAAGCAAGGCTATCATATTGCCTCGATCAGTTATCCTTTGGTCAACGCAGGCGCCCTGCAACCTGCGATGTTGGAATCGGCTCTGCGGGCCGTTCAGTTTATTCGTTTCAAAGCCAAGGAATGGAAAGTCGATACCAGTCGAATCGTGGCGACCGGCGGATCCGCCGGTGGATGCTCGAGTTTGCTAATCGCATTGCACGATGACGTTGCCAACCCTCAAAGTTCTGATCCCGT
>JAYOMW010000250.1:0-2895 GCA_038121045.1 Opitutia bacterium | reverse complement strand
ATATTCTTTTTATTCATATCTGGAAAGTTACTTTGGCCGCAAAAGCGGAGGACGCGCCTAACAGGCAACAGAGTCCTACAACCATTCTCATGAGCAGTTTCAACATAACAGCTGTTTATTTTTTCTTCTTCGATTTACGCTGAGTTTCTCCCACTTCTTGCATCGCCGGTCCGGTCTCGGCGACAAGTTCGTCACAACGATTGCGCATCCGTTGGAGTAGGGGGTGATCTCTCTTTTCCCGTGCAAGGTTGGTCAATTGCTTGGGGTCATTCTTCAGATCGAAAAGAAACTCATAGGGCGGCTTTTCCAGTCCATCAACGAAGTAGCGGGCATAGGTCATGCGCTCGCCGCGTACGCCTTCCCAACGGGGGATGGATCCTGGGACAGCCAAAAATTCGCAGAGAAAGTCCTTTCGCCATCCGGATGTTTCGTCGCCCCGCATAAGCGAAGCAAAACTTCGTCCGGTGTGGGCTTCGGGAACCGGCAGTCCGGCGAGATCGATCAGGGTGGACCCGATGTCGCTGTTGAGGGCCATCTCGGACAGAACGCGGCCCTGCTTGGCTTTTGGCAGGCATGGATCATACACCACGAGGGGTACGCGCAGAGATTCTTCGTAATGGGTCCACTTGCCCGCGAATCCGCGATCGCCGAGATAATAGCCATTGTCGGCGGTGTATAGGATGACCGTATTGTCAGCCAGCCCTTGCTCTTCGAGTTGTTTTACGAGGCGGCCTACGACATGGTCGATTCCGCTGATCATTCTAAAGTAGGCCCGCATGTTGGTCTGGTACTTCTCCGCGGTATCCCAGCGCCAGAAATAGCGTTGCCGGTTGATCGACTTCTTCAGGAAATCGGGTTGGGCTTCGTAGATCGAAGGATCGTTGAGCGGGGGGAGCGGCATCCGTTGGCCTTCGTACATGCCATCGGCGACCTTGGGCCATGGATAATGTCCGATGCCCGGCCGCTTGTCGCCGTCTTCGGCATGAGTGGCGTTGAAACTGACCTGCAGGCAGAAGGGCTGATCTTCAGGCTGCTCCTTGAGGAAATCGATCGCCCAGTCTCCGAGGATCTGAGTTTCGTGACGCATCGATCCATCGGGCTGTTTTTTAAAAAAAGGCTTCCGTCCTATCCTTTGCCGCACGTCCCACATGAGTCCGGCGGATTCACCGGCAATGCTGACGTGTTCCTTGCCAAGGTGTCCGGTGCGATAGCCTGCCGTTTTGAGAACGGCAAAATAGGAACTCTCGCAGAGCGCCGGGTTCAGGGGGCCCGGAGCAACCCTATAGAGATGCTTTCGTTCGTAGGTACTGGTGAAGAGGCTGGACCGTCCCACCCAACAGGTGGAGGTCGAGACGAAGGCGTTTTCAAATCGCACTCCCTGATTGGCAAGCCGATCGATGTTGGGGGTTTTGACAATCGGATGGCCAGCGCATCCTAAAGTATGGTCGCGCTGATCGTCCGCATAGAGAACAAGAAAATTGGGTCGTTTTCTTAATTCAATGGGGGTCGCCTGAGTTTTTTTTTCGGGCGCTTCTTTTCCTTTTTGCTTCTTAGGAGGTTTCCGACCGGACTTTGGCCCCGGAGTCACCAGGGCCACCTTACCCACTGTTCTTTGTTCGGGTACGTACCACCCGTCCAACAGGGCACTCAGTTCCTTCACCAGCTTTGGGTTCTTTGGGGCGAGGTTTGTTTTTTCGGCCGGATCTTTTTTGAGGTCAAAGAGTTGGGGTTCCCCTCCCTGTGGGGGATACTTCATTTTTCCGGGCGCGCCGTCGTAGGTCAGAAGGAGCTTGTCGTGCCCCTTGATTACCCAACGGTAAAGAAGGGATGCTTGTGGGTTTTCGACGTCGGCAATGTCATGAGCGAAGGACTCCCCGAAGAGGGTATCCCTTTTGATTTTCTTTTCGCTTTTGAGATGGGGGAGAAGATTAAGGCCCGGAAAGTCATGAGGTCCCTTGGCTTCTGCGGCCGCCAATACGGTCGGCACGAAGTCGAGTGAGGAACAGAGCTCAGGCCGATCCGAAGGGGGAATGGTTCCTTTCCAACGAAACATGATGGGGTTGCGGGTGCCTCCCTCATAAGGACTCCGTTTGGAGCGGGGACCATAGCCACCGTTCTCGGTCTGAATCCAACCGTTGTCGGTGACATAGACTACAAGAGTGTCCTCGGCGATACCTGCCTGATCGATATGATTTATCAAGGCTCCACAGGTCTCGTCGAACCATTCGCACATGGCGTAGTACTGGGCGATGCGTTTCTGCACTCCTTTGGCCAGATACTTCTCGTGCAGGCGCTCGGGCGGGTTGTGCGGAGTGTGGGGAAGGAAAGGAGCGTACCAAATAAAGAAGGGTTTCTCCTTTTGGACCGACCGATCGATGAAGTCGAAGACCGGATCCATTCCCGCCCGCCCAATCTTAAGTCCGTCGTCGCCGTGTCTGCCCCCGGGTTTGGGGAACCCACGGGTCATGCCTTCGGTGAAACCTCCGCGCTGGTAGGAGCCCTCCCACCATTTCCCGCTTTGGTGGCTAACGTACCCTTGCTTGCCCAGCCAATGAGGAAGGCCGCCATGCTTGTCTATATTCGAGATGATCAACTCCCTGGGGTCTTTTCCTGTTCTTTCGGCATGGGCCTTGTTTTCAGGAGTATTAGCCGGATTATTTCCCGTGATCTTGTTCTGGTGGGAATACAGACCGGTAAACAAGGTGGCGAGGGAAGGGCGGCACAGGGCAGTAGGGACGTATCCGCGACGGAACAAGGCGCTCTCGGAGGCCAGTTTATCGAGGTGCGGGGTTTCGATATGAGGATGCCCCATGAAGCCGTAATCGGTGTAGCTTTGGTCGTCCGAGAGGATGAGGACGACGTTGGGTTGCTTGGCCCAAGCCACAGTCGTGAAAA
>JAYOMW010000249.1:0-2932 GCA_038121045.1 Opitutia bacterium | reverse complement strand
CACACCGACCTTTGGGCTCATCGCGATAGCGAAACCCGGAAAACAGCTCGATCTTGGCTGCAAAAACAACTACCTTCCAAAAAATGAATATACCCCGAAGACCGGTTCTCCTCTTTCTCGCCATGTTTGCCGTGAATACGATCGGCCCCAAAATCTTCGCTCAAGCCTCCAACCTGAGGGTCAACAATGAGAAACCCGAAAAAGGCGGCCAATCCAAGCGTATCCACCCGCACGGCCTCAAGCTCATCCTTCATGGAAAAAAGAAGGAAGCCATTGCCTATTTGAACAAGCACAAGGACGACAAGGTCAACCCCGAGCAAACGCAAATGCTCATTGACCTGGCCCTCGACAAGCCGAACGCCTGGAAGTTCGATGCCAAGACTTGGCCCTGGAAACGTACGCTGCCCAACACGGCC
This sequence comes from Opitutia bacterium, assembly GCA_038121045.1. Lineage (GTDB taxonomy): Bacteria > Verrucomicrobiota > Verrucomicrobiia > Opitutales > Seribacteraceae > Seribacter. The sequence goes on along the minus strand of JAYOMW010000249.1, from coordinate 2,516 downwards.
CTGAAAAAGGACGCTCCGTCGGACAAGTTCACCATCGCTTTTGGCGGAGGGGCTGGTTACGTCCCCCCGCACGAGCGGATGTGGGATACAATAGGAGCCATCGATCCACGGGCGCTTCTTCTGCTTGGAGACAACGTCTACATCGACGACCCGAAGACTCCGGAGATGCAGCTCTTCCATTACTACCGGCGTCAGAGTCAGCCCGAATGGGCCAAGTTAGCGAAAAAGGTCCCGATCTACGCGATCTGGGACGACCACGATTTCACCACCAACGACGGATGGGGAGGCCCCGAAATCGAGGAACCCAAGTGGAAGCGAGAGGTATGGCAAATCTTCAAGGACAATTGGGACAACCCTTACTACGGAGGGGGCGAAAAACAACCCGGTTGCTGGTTTGATTTCTGGATTGGCAAAGTCCACTTCGTCCTGATCGACGGCCGTTACTACCGCGAGTCCCCCAAAGGAAAAAACCCGTCCATGCTCGGACCCGCCCAGATGAAGTGGCTCAAGAAGACCCTCAAGGAACCCGCAACCTTCACCGTATTCTGCACCAACGTTCCCGTCACACCCAAAGTGAAGCCCGGTTCCAAGGACACTTGGGACGGGTTCGACGGTGAACGCCAAAAGATCTTTAATTTTATCGCCAAGGAAAAGATCCCGGGGGTCGTCATCCTATCCGCCGACCGTCACCGCTCGGACGCGTACAAAATCGATACCGGGATCGAAGGAATGTATCCCCTCTACGAGTGCCAATCATCAAGACTGACCAACCAGCACGTGCACGGATTGATCAAGCACTCCCTCTTCGGTTACAACAAGAAGCAGTCCTTCGGGCGAGTCGACTTCGACCTTACGGTCAAGGATCCGACCTTCAAATACACGGTCATCAGCATCGACGGGGAAGCCATTCACTCGCTCGAGATCAAGCGTAGCGAACTGCAGTTCGATTAAATCAAGCTCCAAAACCCTTCAAATCATGAAAACCTCACTTTTTTGCATAGCCTCCGCCCTGCTTCTTTGCGGCGAGGCGAAGGTCCAAGCCAACGATCGGCCCAACGTCATCCTCATCATGGCGGACGACATGGGCTACGAAGCCCTGTCCTCCAACGGAAGCGAATCCTGCAAGTCGCCCAACCTCGACAAGTTGGCGGCGGAAGGCGTACGCTTCACCAACTGTTTTTCCAATCCAATCTGCACGCCTTCACGAGCCAAGATCATGACCGGACAATACAATGTCCGAAACTACGTGAAATTCGGCATGCTTGACCGAGGACAAACGACCTTTGCCCATCAACTCAAAGCTGTTGGCTATGCCACCTGTATCGCCGGCAAATGGCAACTGGGCAATCAACCCGACTCACCCCAGCATTTCGGTTTTGAAAAATCCTGTCTTTGGCAACACACACGCTCGGGTCGCTCCAATGAAAACGGGAAACGCATAGATCGCCGCTTCGTCAATCCAATGCTTGAGTTCAACGGAAGGGAGAAGGACTACACGGGCGGCGAATATGGTCCGCAGATCTGCACGGACTTTATCTGCGACTTTATCGACGAGAATAAAAAGAAACCCTTCCTCGTCTATTACCCGATGATTCTTACCCACTGCCCCTTCGATCCGACTCCGGACTCCACCGATTGGGATTCGAAGAGACTTGGTTCGACAACCTACAAGGGTGACAAAAATGATCCGCAACGGCACTTCCGTGATATGGTTGCCTATGCGGACAAAATGGTCGGTCAGATCGTAAAGCAGCTCGAAAAGTCAGGAGTTCGTGACAACACCGTCCTGATCTTCACGGGCGATAATGGAACCGACAAACCCATCGTAACGCCATGGAACGGCACAAAGGTGGTGGGAGGCAAAGGAAGCATGACGGACACCGGAACCCGAGTTCCCTTAATTGTCAACTGGCCAGCAGGTATCAAAAAGCCCGGTCGGACAACCGACGAACTTGTCGAATTCACGGACATGATGCCCACCCTTTGTGAAATCTCCGGCGCAAGTCTACCTAAGAATCACCCTGCGGATGGCGCAAGTATCGTTCCCGTCCTTACCAACCAGAAGATTGTTCGAAAAAAAGATTGGATCTATATCTGGTACCGTGATCAGGTCATGGTCCGTAATAAAAAATATTCCCTTCTCGCCAAACATAACGGAAGCAATGCCAGGCTCACCCGGTACAGTGGTCAGTTCGATGGTAAGGAATTGGATAACCGAAAGCTAACCAAAGCTGAAAAAACGATTAAAAAAGAATTTGAAGGAATCCTTGCCAAGATGGCCAAGACCCGGCTTTCCACTGCTAGCGAAGAAGGTAGAAAAATGGGGCTCAAAAATAAATCCAACCGGTAAGACCAACCATTTCGCTGAATGAAATTACTTTCCTTTCTTCTTTCTCTCTTCTTTGCGACATCTCTAGCTTGGTCAAAACCTGACCGCACCCGTCCTAACTTTATCCTCATCATGGTGGATGACATGGGCTACTCAGACCTTGGTTGCTATGGTGGCGAAGTTAAAA
>JAYOMW010000248.1:0-3041 GCA_038121045.1 Opitutia bacterium | reverse complement strand
TCACCGCCTTGGACCGCAAGAAAAACGCCCTATGGGCCAACCCCGAGGTCGACACCAAGATCTCCGCCTACGAGATGGCTTTCCGCATGCAGTCGAGTGTTCCGGGTCTCATGGACGTTTCCGACGAACCCGCCTCTGCGCTCGAGCTTTACGGTGCCAAGCCGGGTGACGGGAGTTTTGCTTCCAATTGTCTTCTTGCTCGCCGGCTCGTGGAGCGTGGCGTGCGTTTCGTTCACTTGTATCACCGCGGATGGGATCATCACGGAGGCCTGGCCAATTACATGAAGATTTGTTGTGGCCTGACCGACCGACCCACTTGGGCTCTCCTGACCGACCTCAAGCAACGCGGCCTGCTCGAAGACACCTTGGTCATCTGGGGTGGCGAATTTGGGCGCACCCCGATGTTCCAAGGCAAAGGTGGAGCTGGCAGGGATCATCATATCAAAGGCTTTTCCATGTGGATGGCCGGAGGGGGAATCAAGGGTGGCGTCAGCCACGGAGCGACGGACGAACTCGGCTATCATGCGGAGAAGGACGTCGTTCACGTGCGCGATCTGCATGCCACCATGCTCCATCAGCTTGGAATCAATCACGAGAATTTCAGTTTCCAATACCAGGGTCTGGACATGCGCCTGACCGGAGTCGAGAAGGCCAAAGTGGTCAAGCCCATCCTCTCCTGAAAACCGTGTCCTCTTGGACTCGGAAGGAAAACGGATTTTGCCCGCACCGAGATTCATGTGGAGAAGAGGGCCGGGCGTCTACACTCCCAATCATCCGATCGTTTGAGAAACGAAATCGACAAGGTTTTCCAGAGTTTCGCGTTGAAGGAGATGAGGTATTGCCGAAAGTTTTTCTTTACAGAATCAAGAATTTGATCCAAGCCAAATGCTTTCTTTGCCCATATGAACGTCAGCATTCCCAAAGAATCCGATCTTTCGGAGAAACGCGTTGCGATTTCCCCTGATAACGTTGCTGCGTTCGCCAAGCTTGGCTATGACGTGCGAGTGGAATCCGGGGCGGGCGATACGGCAAATTTCCCTGATTCGGCCTACGAGTCGGCCGGTGCGACCATCGTGTCGGATACGACCGAAATCTGGAGCCGGGCGGATTTGCTTCTCAAGCTGAATCCACCGACCATCGAAGAGGCGTCCATGATCCGCGAAGGGGCAAGCCTGATCAGCTTTGCCTACCCGGCCCGCAACGAGGACTTGCTCAAGGCTCTTGGTGAGAAGAAGATCAATTTCCTTGGCATGGATTGCGTGCCTCGAATTTCCCGGGCCCAGTCCATGGACGCCTTGAGCTCCATGGCCAACGTCGCGGGTTACCGCGCCGTGGTCGAGGCTTCTCATCGGTTCGGCCGATTTTTCACGGGGCAAATCACGGCCGCCGGCAAGGTTCCTCCCGCCAAAATTCTTGTGATCGGTGCGGGGGTTGCCGGTTTGGCGGCCATCGGGGCGGCCCGCAACATGGGTGCCATCGTACGCGCTTTCGATACCCGTCCCGCAGTGAAGGAAGAGGTGAAAAGCTTGGGTGGCGAGTTTCTCGAACTTGATTTCGAGGAGGATGGGGCCGGTTCCGGTGGATACGCCAAAGTGATGAGCAAGGAATTCATCGAGGCGGAGATGAAGCTCTTTGCCGAGCAAGCCGAGGAAGTCGACGTCATCATCACCACGGCCATGATTCCCGGAAAAAAATCCCCCTTGCTGATTACCGAGGATATGGTCAAGAGCATGAAGCGCGGCTCGGTCATCGTGGACCTGGCGGCTGAGGGCGGAGGGAATTGCGAATTAACCGAACCGGGGGAAGCCAAGGTTTTTCATGGGGTGCATGTTCTCGGGTATACCGACTTGCCTTCCCGCCTGCCCACCCAGTCCAGCCGCCTGTACGGCAACAACCTCGTCAAACTCGTAACCTTGCTTGGCCCGGCCGATGAATTTTCAATCGATCAGGAAGACGAGGTCATACGCGGCGCCTTGGTCTTGGACGAAGGCAAGCTTTCCTGGCCGCCACCCAAGGTCGAGGTCAGCCAGCAACCGGCCAAGCCAAAGGATGAGCGGGCACAGGTTTCCGAGGAGAAGGATGCCGGTGGATCATCAATCTTTTCCCCGGGCATGATGCTCGGGCTCTTGGCCGTCGTTCTTTTGGCCTTGGGGTGGAAGGGTGAAAACGAGTTTCTCGATCAATTGACGGTTTTCGTGTTGTCCTGCTTCGTCGGGTACATGGTGGTCTGGAACGTCTCGCCCTCCCTGCATACGCCCCTCATGAGCGTGACCAACGCCATAAGCGGTATTATTTTGGTCGGAGGCATGCTCTTCGTTACGGGAGCCGAACCCTGGGCCGATACCAAGAGCATTCTCGCCGGGGTGGCGATCTTTTTGGCTACCATTAACGTCGCTGGCGGTTTTCTCGTGACCCACCGCATGCTCAAGATGTTTCGCAAGGAATGACGACGGGTCTCGTAACAACCGCTTACTTGGTTTCGGGAATCCTCTTCGTCCTGAGCCTGGGCGGTCTGTCCAAGCAGGAAAGCGCCCGCAAGGGAAACCTCTACGGCATCCTCGGCATGGCTTTGGCTATTCTCGCTACCTTCGTCCAACTTACCTTGGACGGCGGCGAAATTAACTTTCAATTCTTAGCTCCGCTGATGATCGGTGGAGCGGTGATTGGAACGATACTTGCCAAAAGAGTCGAGATGACCTCCATGCCCGAACTGGTTGCCATTCTGCACAGCTTCGTCGGAGCGGCCGCGGTACTTGTTGGCTTGGCAAGCTTCCTTGACCCTTCACATGCTCAGATGACAGGAAACGAAAAGTTGATCCATGAGATTGAGATTCTACTCGGGGTCTTTATTGGCGGGGTTACCTTTACTGGTTCGGTCGTTGCATTCGGCAAGCTTCGCGGTTCACTCAGTGGAAAACCTCTTCTGCTTCCCGGCAGACATATGCTTAACTTGGGCATGGTCGGGGCATCGATATGGCTTGGTTCGCAATTTCTCGACCAAGGGCATGACGAGGCTTGGTTGACGCTGCTCGTCGTGATGG
>JAYOMW010000247.1:0-3042 GCA_038121045.1 Opitutia bacterium | reverse complement strand
GTCCATGTGAGGTGATGGCGGGACGGGAACGGGGAGCCTTGGCATCCTTCAGTTGAGGAACCAAGCTAAGGCCCTCGATCTCCTGCGGAACTGATTTCAATCCACATAATTCAGCCAAAGTCGGGTAAATATCGAGCAGCTCGGCGGGACGCCCGCAACGGGCGCCTTTGGAAATTCCCGGTCCTGCGAACATTAAGGGTACACGGGTGGTCGGATCCCACAGGGTGTTTTTTCCGGTGATTTCCTTTTCACCCAAGTGGTATCCGTGATCCGACCAACAGACGATGATGGTATTGTCCTCCAAACCACTCTCCTTCAAAGCGTCCAACACCCGTCCTACCTGAGAATCGACAAAGCTTACCGAGGCCAGGTAGGAGCGAACCTTGTTCTTCACTTGCTTGTTTTCATCCAAAAACTTGAGACGGGGTTCGGGAAGTGACCAGTGAAGATACCAGGAAAAACGAGGGGTGTCCTGACGATCATCGCGGCGGATCGGAGGAAGGGTCAAGGACGCCTCGGGATAGAGATCAAACCATTTCTGCGATGCATAGAGGGGAACGTGCGGACGGAAAAAGCCAACCGCCATAAAAAAGGGATCCTTCGGCTTTTTCGAGAGTTCTCCAACCGCCCAGTCCGCTGTTTTGTAATCCAATTGATCCGAATCCTTGGGCGGCCAAATTCCCCAATCAACCAGCTTGTGATTTTGAGGGGTGTTCACCAATTTTTTATCGGGAAACCGGTTTGGGAGGGGAGGACGGTAACCTGCTTTGTCGAACTCGCCCTTGGGCAGAGCTCCGTGATAGATCTTGCCTAGGGTCGAAGTGGCATAACCGTTGAGTTTGAACGCCTTGGGAATCGTAACCTGGTTGGCATACTTCGGAACCTTCTTGAAAGAGGGTTGGAGGGAATAAATTCCGGTAGTCGATGGTCTGAGCCCAAGCATGACCGATGTGCGTGACGGGTTGCAGACGGGTGCCTGGCAGTGGGCGTTGGTAAACAAGGTTCCCCTCGCCGCCAGCTTATCCAGGTTGGGCGTTTTGACCTGCGGATGGCCACCCAAGCAACCGATCCAATCATTCAGATCATCAATGGCCAAAAACAGAACGTTCTTTTTTTTCGTTTCGGCACCCGAGTTCATAACAAGGGCGGAAAAAAAGGAAACGAAAGCAAGGGTGCGGATCATTAGTTTCATGGTAAAAGGCTTTTACCGGGTTTTGAGTGGTACTTAAAAATTAGCTTCATACTTTAGTAAGCTTGGTCACCCGACCGCCGATGACCCATTCCGCACAGAAAACGTTACCGTTTTTATCAAAGCATGCATCATGAGGGTGAACGAAGCGCCCATCCCTCCATTCGGCCCTTTTCGTACGAAAACCCTTGCTCAGAGCTTTTTCTCTCCATGATTTATCATCCCCAAGGTGAGTGATCACCCGGTTTTCCTTGTCGAGCAGGGTAATGCGGGCGTGCAGGTCGGGTACAAGCATGATATCCCCCTGGACGTCCACGTCGGCGGGAAAGAGGAAACCGCCTTGGGTCCGGAGATGCTTCCCGTTCATGTCGAACCATTGGAGGCGCTTGTTGGCCCGGTCGCAGACGACGAGTTTCGGTGTGCCGTCGCGGGCGTCGAGCCATTGACCGTGAGGCGTTTGAAACTGGCCGTCCGCCGATCCGCGACCTCCGATTGTGCGAAGGTAGTTGTCTTTGGCATCGAATTGGTGGATGTAGCTTCCGCCATAACCATCACCCAGGAAATACCCCCCGTCCGGTGAAAAACTTATATTGGTCGGGCGGTAGCGCCCGGGATACTTGCCGCTCAGTTCCCCCAAGAGCTTTTGTCCTTTTTGCCAGACCACCTCTCCATCCAAAGTCATTTTCGTGAAATTCAATCCGGCGTGACTGGGAGACAGGTAGATATATTCCGTACCATCTTCCTCCCGAATGTCTATGCCATGTCCGCGCCCGATATGGATTTGGCCCATGGACTTGATGAATCGTCCCTTCTCGTCGAAAACGAAAAGGGAACCTGGTTTGCCCGTATGGGTAACGTAGATGCGGCCCGCCTTGTCGATGGCAACGCCATGCGAGGCATTGCCATAGGTGTGGTTCTCGGGGAGTTTTCCCCATCCATGCTCCACGGTGTATTGAAAGTCCCCTTTGCCGAGCACAAGGGCTTTTTTCGATTTGGCGGTCAGAAGGTTCGGCGATGCAAAAGCAACTGAAGCAGTTGAGGTAGTTTTAAGGAAAGAACGTCTTTTCATAAGGGATGGTATGTTTGGGTTAAAGAATGGTTCAAGCAGGAACGATCGCTCCCTGTTCCCGAAGGAGCGAGTGGATCTCGCCCAAGGGAACTTCCTTGGGAGTAGTAGAGGATTTGGCGGCAAGCACGGCGGTACAGGCAGCGGCCTGGCCCATACCCATGCAGGATGCCTGGACACGGGCCGCGGAATTGGCATAGCGGTCACTGGACAGGCACCGCCCGGCAACTAGGATGTTCTTCGAACCTTTTGGGATCAGCGCCCCTCGTGGGATGGTCGGGACGACTCCCCGCTTCAAATGCTTGGGCACCACTCCTTCCTTGGTGTGCAAGTCGATCGGATAGAAGGAATAGGACAAGGCGTCCTGAAATTTTCGACCGGTTTGGTAGTCATGAACGGTGATCATGGTTTCGCCTTTGATGCGAAAAGTTTCACGGGTCGCGGTTTCGTTCATCATCCTGTCGATACTGGCATTCTCACCGCCGGGTATTGTCTTGAGGAATTTGAGCATCCGGAGAACCGATTTTCTGCCGGCCAGGTTGGTTTGGGTTTGAGTGCCTGCATCGGTTGAATCCGCACCGAAGATATGATTTACATTCCCTTTCCTACTGCGGATGGGTTGCATCGCTTTGCCGCTCCAGGTATCCCCTTTTTGCAACCGGCCTTCCTTGACCGCCTGATCGTACATTTGCTGAATCTGTTTGGCATTCTTGCTGATCACTTCCTTATCCAGCCCCTTGTAAACCACCACCTGGGTACCGGGCTGACGCTCATCTCCACGCATCCG
>JAYOMW010000246.1:0-3046 GCA_038121045.1 Opitutia bacterium | reverse complement strand
TCCCATGACCGTCAGCGCGGACGGGCTTTACCTGGAGACCGATCCGGGAGTCGGCATCCGACAACCCGGTTGGCACGGAACGAGCCCCGGAGCCGAAATCTTCGGCAAAGCGGTCCTGACGGGTCCGACCCTCAAGGACACCATGCAGGGCGCCTGCCCGGTGAGCCATGCCTCGATGGGCATTTCGGAAAACGAATTCATCAGCCTGGGCCAACTCTCCGAAGGGATCGAGGAAACGGTGTTCGGAGCCAACGAGAGCGACTTGAGTTTCACCCGACACGTTCTTCCTGCGGGGATCCGATTCGCCTCCGGGAGAAACTCCGGCGGGAAGGATTGGGAAATTTTCCGCAAGCACGCCGAAAAAGACGCTCTTTTGCACGCCCAACTTTCTCAACAAGCGGGAACTCTTTTGGGAGGGAACGATTTTTGGAACGGTTTCACCACGGCCGCCCTGACCATCCGGGACAAAGCGATCATGGCGGCCATGAACAGCCAGGCCCAAACGCGGATTACCACCGCCCACACGAACTTCACCAAGGCCCTCGAACGCTCCCGGAGCCGGATCGAACCCCAGCTTAAAAAATGGGAAAACTACTCTCTCGCTTTGAACGGCCTGCTTGGCCAGACCCAGGGAATCGCCCGGCAAACGACCCTCCAAAGCGACCGTTCGAAACTGTTGGCCGAACTGCAAGCCACCGCCAAGGCCCACCGGGCGTTGCCGGGCGGACGTTCCCGTTCCCGCTTGGACCGTCAATTGATGAACTTCGCCCGGGAGTGGGAAAAATTTCTCTTCCAAACGATGGGTGGCAACCTCCACCCCTACAAAGGAGAAGCCTTCGTTTTCATCAAACGGATTGGCTCGGAAGCCGAAGAGAACCGCACGCCCCCCATTCTCGCCCAGCGGGTGAAAGTCGGCCAAGGCGGTTCCTACCGGGTCATCGTCCGCCCCAACAGTTACTACGAAGTCTGGATGCTCGAACCGACCACCCTGGTGATCGGCTCGGCCACCTTCGTATCCCCGCGCAACGGTGGGAACGCCCAAGTCCCTCCGGTCGCCCTTTGTCACGACGACAAAGGGGATTCGGACTCCGATTACCTGAGCGACCGCTCGGAACGGATCGTGGGCACCCGGGTCGATCAATCAGACACCGACGGGGACGCCGTGCCGGACGGGTTCGAAGTTTTGATGGGGAGCGACCCGACGGGTGGAAACCCGGTCTTCACCGGCATTTTGGCCACCATCCCCCCTCGCCGCGGAGCCTTCTCGGACTTCGTGACCACCGGAAACGACCTCGCCATCCTCGGCAACGGCCCTCACGGAGTGGATATCTTCGACGTCGGATCGGGCGTGCGCCCGGTCAAACTCTCCTCCTTCGACACCCCCGGTTCGGTCCGCAAAGCGGTCCTCGCGGACAACTATTTGGTCATCGCCGACGCCCATGCCGGGCTCACCGTGCTCGACCTGTCCAGCCCCGAAAGCCCCTCCCAAGTCTGGAGCATTCGCCAATCCGCCAACGCCAACTCGGTGGCCGCGGTCGGCAAAATCGCCTTCGTCGGCCTGGAGAACGGAACGGTCAACAGTTACGACCTCTTCAGCGGTCAGTTGATCGACTCGATCTCCTTTGACGGGATCATCGAGGACCTCGGCATCCTCGTGGAAAACCTCATCGTGTTGGAAGACGCCCGGGGGAACTCGAGGCGTTTGAGCTCCCGCAGCCGCACCCATTCCATTCCGACGCGCAACGGACGCTTTTCCAACGACGAAGGCCCCTTCCTGCCCCGCAAATCAGTCGACACTCCGGGCTACCGCCAATGGGGCCTGAAGAACGGCCTCGGACGACGCCTCTTCGTGGGGGATGAATTCGCCTACGTCACAAGCCTGATGGGATTCAACCGAATCGACCTGACCGACCCGTCCGACCCCATTCGGGCCGAACGCGTGAAAACGAGGTCCCGGGGATGGCGCCAGACCGTGGCCAACGGTTCGGGCCTCGCCCTTGCCATCGAACACCGTTTCAGCCCGAAATTCGCCCAGGCCGATCCGAGCGTTTACACCATCCAAAAAAACGGCGACTTCCTGCGGGCCGGCGGAGCCGTGGAAAATTTCGAGACCCGTTTCATCACCCCCGGTAACGCCGGAGCCATTTCCATTTACAACGGTTTGGCCTACGTTGCGGACGGACGCAGTGGCCTCCAGGTGGTCAATTACAAATCCTTCGACATCAACGGGGTGCGCCCCACCCTTCAGGTCAGCCTCGATCAAAACGAAAGCGCCGAGGAATCGACCAACCTGACCATCCGGGCCTTCGTCGAGGACGATATCCAAGTGAGAAACGTCGAGTTTTACGTCGACGGCCGGCTTGCCTCGACCGACGGCGGCTATCCCTTCGCTTATGGCTTGCAAGTTCCCCTCCGGCAAAGCCAAGACTCCCTTCGCCTCCGCGTGGTGGCCCGGGACACCGGAGGAAACGAAGCCTATTGGCCCGGTCCCGACTCAAGCGCCGAATTCGTCCTGCCGATCGTAGACGACCTGATTCCGCCCGAAGTGCTGACCTATTTCCCCAAGGAAAACCAAGTCGTCTTTCCGAACGAAACCATCGTCACCGTCTTCAACGAACGGATGGCCCCCGACTCCATTCACCTGCGCTCCATCCGCTTGGACAAGATCGTGACCGATGCCGGAGCGGACGGCCTGCTCGGAACCGCGGACGACGTATCCACCGCCACACCCGTCAACCTCGCCTCGGTCACCTACGACGACGCGACCCAATCCGCCTACGCAACCTTACCCGCAAACTTTCAGCCCGGTTACTACCGTCTCTACGCCACCGACCTGGCCACCGACCTGCCCGGCAACAAGCTGAAGACCCCCGTCCCCGTACGCCACCTTTACGGACCCTCCGAAATCAAGGGCAAGTTCTGGTTCGACCGCAACCACGACACCCAGGAAGGCGCCGGCGAGGAAGCCCTCAGCCAATGGACCGCCTACCTGGACTACAACAACAACGGCGAACTCGACTTGGGCGAACCCTCCGCCCTCTCCGAC
>JAYOMW010000245.1:0-3139 GCA_038121045.1 Opitutia bacterium | reverse complement strand
AGCCAAGCAGGACCGACCAAACCTGCTTTCGATAAAGAAGTGTTACGGCAAAGATAGCTCCAGCCTGAATAACAATGAGATAAGCATCCAGGGCACTGTTTTTGCCAAAAAGTGAAACCGCAGTTTTCCGGGACTCCGCACTCAGTTCCTGCAGCTTGATTTCCTTCGTCGCCTCAGACTCAATTAGCACCGTACAATCGCAACCATCTCTATGAGTCGCCTGAGCGCCGTCACACCCTTCCTCCGCCTTGAGCCCAAGGAAGCCTCCTCGAAACGCGGTTCCATTCTCATCGGTCCAATCACGGGGGTTTCCAATATCGGTCAGCAACTCCTTGGTCAGAATCAAATGCCCGGTTGATGAAATGGGAAGAAACTCGGTAACGCCTTCAACCAGACCATAGACCAAGGCATCCCCATACCCCATGCCGCTATTGACGTCCGTGTTTGCCGAACCCGTTCCAGCCTCTTCCCCGAAAGACTGAAAAGATAAAAGAAAGATACCGGCAAAGCCAAGGAGGGATAAAAAATGTTGTCCAACGCGCACATTAAGGTCTACAAGACGAGATTCCGAAAAGATCAAGACCTATCTTTGATCGAGCAAAGGATTACCATATGACAATTTAAAATGGAAACAAACGAACTTTCTTCGCTTACAACACGCCTCCGGGAAAAATCAGATCTTGACCGCAATCACATTCAAACTGCGATTGACCTGTTGATCCAAGAAGGCGGGGACACAAGCTCGAAGATCGATTTCTTAGTAGCCTTGGCCGACAAAGGTGAAAGCCAGCAGGAAATCACTCACTTTGTGTCAATCTTTCGTGAATTGGCGAAAAATCCGGAATTGGAGGAATTCGCCCCCCGGGCCATCGATCTTTGCGGTACGGGCGGAGACAAGGCGGGCAGTTTCAACGTTTCCACCTTCGTTTCTTTCGTCATCGCATCTGCCGGGGTGCCCGTAATTAAGCACGGTAATCGATCGATCAGCTCGAAATGCGGAAGCGCGGACTTGCTCGAAGCAATCGGAATCCCCCTTGAACCCGAATTATCGCGTATCAAAGAGGGGCTCAAGCAGTTGAACTTTGCCTTTTTGTTCGCTCCTTTTTTTCATCCTGCGTTCAAGCATGTCGCTCCGATCCGCAAAGAGCTTGCCGCTCGCGGAACCATCACGATCTTCAATCGTCTTGGACCGATGATCAACCCAGCGCGACCCGCCTTTCAGCTACTCGGGGTTTACGACCCGCTTTACATTGAAAAGATGGGGCAGGCGCTAAAGGAAAATGGCTTGACCGGAGCCTTGATCGGGCACGGAAAAATTCAAGATGAAGAAAACTCGAGGGTCGACGAACTCACTGCATGCGGAGAGAACTTGGTTTTCGGATTTGGTGAAATCTCAACTTCTCAAACCGAGTCTTGGTATCCAGACAAATGGGGCATGAAAACACATCCCTTCGAGCACTTGGCGGGTGGAGATCTTGCAAAAAACCTTGAGATCATGAGGTCCCTTCTCGACGGGGAAGGGCCGGAGGGGCTGAGGGACACGATTGCCATGAATGCTTCAGTGGCTTTTCTGACTTGCGGAAAGACAAAGTCTTTGGAAGAAGGACTCGAGTTGACGCAATCCCTAATCTCCGACGGAAAAGTCAAGGAGTGGATCGATCGAGTTTCTTCTTTTTACGCCTGAGACAATCGAGTGAACTATTTCGGCACCGACGGAATCCGTGGTCCCTACGGGGGCCCTGTGGTAAATCAAGACTTTGCCTACTCCTTGGGACGAGCTTTGAGCGAGTATTTGAAAGAATCCCCGCATCAAGACAAAAAGGTGCTTTTGGGACGAGACACCAGGCCCTCGGGCAAAAGTCTCCTCTCCGCCTTGAGCAGCGGACTGGAAGACGGCGGTTCACAATCCTTAGAAGCTGGGATTCTGCCTACACCGGCCCTGGCTTTCGGTGTGATGGACGGCCCATTTGATTTGGGAGTCATGATTACGGCATCCCACAACCCTTCCTCGGACAATGGCTTTAAGATTTTTTCAGGAAAAGGGGAGAAGTTATCGATCGAGCAAGAAAAGTTAATCGAATCCAAACTGGACCGAACCCTTGTTTTTCACGACAACGGCAGGAGTTGCCTGGAAAAGTGGGTTGGCCTGCAAGGATACCTCGATCGACTCACGAGGTTCTTTCCCGATCACTTTCTCGAGGGGCTCAAGATCGTCGTCGACTTGGCCAACGGCGCCACAAGCGACACGACGGCCAAAGCACTTTCTCACTTTGGAGCCGAAGTATGCGCAATCCATAAGGGAGAAGGGGTCATCAATGACGGGGTTGGCTCGGAGCACCCCGAACTTATGCAAGAGCTAGTCCGGGAAAAAAAAGCCGACTTTGGCCTTGCGCACGACGGGGACGGGGACCGAGTGATCTTTGCCGACACAGAAGGAAACCTTGTTCACGGCGATCAAGTTTTGGGTTTGCTGGCACTGGATTCAAAGTTGGGCAAGACTTTGAAAGGAAATGGCTTGGTGGCAACCGAACACAGCAATTCCGGACTCGGGGCCAGCTTGGCCAAAGAACACATTGATTTCTTTAGGTCTGAGGTCGGTGACCGCAATGTTTCATTACTCATGAAAGAAAAGGGTTGCAACCTGGGTGGAGAGTCATCCGGACACGTCGTTTCAAGCGACTACCTCCCTACCGGCGACGGCTTGTTCACTGGTCTGAGTGTAGCACAGGCAATCGTTCGGAGTCAAAAATCACTCCGTGAACTGGCCAGGGAGATTTCTCTCTGGCCTAGTAAAGGTGGTTCTTTTGAGGTCAAGGAAAAGGTTCCGGTTTCCGAAAAACCCGAGTTGGCAAAAGCCTTGGACGAGGCTAGGGTTCGCCTTGAAAACAGGGGGCGCATTCTTGTCAGATATTCAGGCACGGAGCCCAAAATCAGGCTATTGGTCGAAGGGGAAGACAGCAGGTTGGTTACGGAAGTTTTTTCTCTGCTTTCAACTACTATTGAAAAAATATTGTAATTTCCCGCTTTTTGTATGGGGTGTATCAGTTTTACAGCTTCCGATTCTTACGTTTCCAAGTCCCCTGTTCCATAAATGATTGAAGAAATTCCGATTGCAAAGCTAGACCCGAGGCAGATCAAG
>JAYOMW010000244.1:1758-3202 GCA_038121045.1 Opitutia bacterium | reverse complement strand
CCTCACCTTCTTCCTTGTCCTTTTTCTTGTTTTTTTTCTTCGCGCCTTCCGATTCAGGAACGATCAAGAGGGGAAAAAAAAGAAGAACGACCCAAACAAAATCTTGGTGAGACAGTGAGGTTTCATACGCAAATCTTATTTAGGGAAACCAAACCGTCAAGCGCAGGGGAAAAGGATTCGGGCTCTTTGGTATTCAAATCTTTCAATATAAGGCTTCGTTCTTGAAGAGGCTGAGGTTTTGATAGAATCTATGCTCATGTCTTTTATTCCAAAACCGCTCTTGTTAGCTCTGATTTGCTCATTGGCCTTCAACCTGTTCGGCAAATCAGTTGTTCTTCCGGGCGACCGGATTGCCCTGGTCGGGAATACTTATGCCGACCAGTTGCGCATTCATGGTTACCTGGAGACTTTTCTTCTGCAAAGAACCCAAGAAAAACCGGTATCCATCCGGAATCTCGGATGGGGCGGGGACGTACTGACTGCCCGTGATCGCCCGACCAATTTCCCGAGCGAGGAATCCACCTTGACGAATCACAAGACCGATTTGATCATCGCCTGTTTCGGGATGGGGGAATCCTTCGATGGCCCCGAAGGGATTCCGGATTTTGAGAAAAACCTCAAGGCCTTCATCGCATCCCACAAAGGAAAGAAATACAACGGACAATCCGAAGTCCGCCTGGCCATGATCTCCCCGATCGCACAGGAAGACTTGGGAGTATCGACCCCCAAGTCAGGTCAGCGCAACCGGAACTTGAAAAGTTACGTCGAATCAATGCAGGCCGTTTGCCTGAAAGAAAACATTCCCTTCGTAGATCTTTACGACCCCACGATCTATTTGATGGAAGACAAAAACGCGCCCAAAATCACCGAGAACGGAATCCGCTTGAATGAATACGGATACTGGGCGACTTCCAGAACACTGGCTGATTCCCTCACTCCGCCCACTCCTTCCTGGTGGATCAACCTCAATGCCAAAACCGGCCAAGCGGAAGCCCGTGGGGTAAGTGTCGGGAAGATTCGGACCGAAGGAAAAGAGATTCGCTTTCAAGTCCACGAAAAAAGCGGCGCCAGTCTACCTCCCCCCTTTTCCGGAAACATCCACCCGTCTCTCCAATCCGCCCGTGACCGCATGATCGTCAATGGCTTGGTCCCGGGAGAATATCTCTTGCAAGTCGACGGCCAAGACGTTGTCTCGGGAAACCACGAGCAATGGGCAAACGGTCTGCCCGTCGATCAATCCCCCGCCCACAAGGAAACCGAGGCGCTCCGGTTGAAGATCAATGACAAGAACCTCCAGTTCACCTACAGTTGGAAAGCTCTCAACCAAGTGCACATCGTGGGCGAGCGCAAGAAATCACCTGCCGGAGCGGCTCTTCCCAACGAAGTCATACGCTTCAACGAGTTGGCCATCCTCAAGGATGCCGAATTACGGGAAACCCGTCCG
>JAYOMW010000244.1:0-1658 GCA_038121045.1 Opitutia bacterium | reverse complement strand
TGGGACAACCGCGGTCGCCTTTGGGTCGCATGCTCATGGGCTTACCCACAGCTCAAACCAGGCGAAGTGGCCAACGACAAGATCATCATTCTCGAGGACACGGACGGAGACGGGCGGGCCGACAAGTCAACCGTCTTTGCCGACGGCTTGTACATGCCAACGGGAATCGAATTGGCCAATGGGGGATGCTTCGTCGCGCAGACCCCGGACGTTTTCTTTTTGAAGGATACGGATGGTGACGACGTCGCGGACGTCAAGGAACTCCCCTTGACCGGTTTTGGCATCGAAGACAGCCACCATTCGGTCAGCGCCTGGCGGAGGGGACCGGGAGGTTGGATCTATTTTCAGGAAGGCATCTTCTTGCATACGCAAGTGGAAACGGCCCACGGGATGGTGCGCAACTACAACGGCGGGGTCTATCAGTACAACCCGCGCACCCGTGACTTGCGGATTTTCGCAAGCGTGGGAGTTGGCAATCCCTGGGGGCACGTCTTCACCAAATGGGGACAGTCCTTCTTCGTGGACAATCCGCGCGTGCTCTACCTCTCTCCGGCAACAGGGAACAGTGGCCAAAGGGTCCGGCTCAATCACCTCCTGAGCACTGAGAAGCAGTGCGGAGGAGACCTCGCCACCGGAACCCACTTGCCCAAAGACATTCGCGGACAACTGCTTACTTGCCGGTTCAAAAGCCGGGCCATCATTCGCTATGAATTCACCGATGATGGGGCGGGTTTCTCCGCCAACGTCCTCCCCCCTCTCATCTCATCCAAGCACCCGAACTTCCGGCCGGTCGACTGCAAGATCGGACCCGACGGAGCGGTCTACGTCGCCGATTGGTACAACCCGATCATCAACCATGCCAAGCACAATTTCCGTGATCCTCGGCGTGACAAGGATCATGGCAGAATATGGCGGATCACGGCCAAGAACCGCCCCTTGGCCCCCAAGCCCCAATTGGTCGGAACTCCCCTGTCCGAATTGCTCGAACACTTGAAAAGCCCCGAAGCATGGACCAGGCATCAAGCCCGCCTAACCCTCTCGGAACTTGATCCGGACACGGTCTCGGCAGCCATCTCGAACTGGGTGGACGGATTGGACCCGAAGGATCCGGAACACGCTCATCATCTTGTGGAAGCCATGTGGGCCTGCCAGAACGTCGAGCGACCGAGCGAGAAGATCCTGAAGCTCGTCCTCGGGAGCAAGGATGGAAACGCCCGCTCGGCCGGGGCGCGCGTCATCCGCTATTGGCATGGTGAGTTGAGTGACCCGGTCTCCCTGCTTGCCAAGGCCTCATCCGACCCCTTTCCCCGGACACGCATGGAAGCCATTCTGTCGGCCGGGTACGTCCCAAGCGCGGAAGCCTTTTCCGCGGCCCTCGGGGCGCTTGATCACCCGAGAGACAAGTTCATTGATCTGGCTCTGCCCCAAACGGTGACCGCATTGGAGAAATTCTGGAGACCCGCCCTCGAGAAGGGAAACCTTTCCTTTGCTCAAGCCTCCCATCGGGCTTTTGCCGAAGAAGCCGCGGGGATCGGTTTTGAAAAGCGCTTGAACGAATACGTCAGGAAAAAATCCCCCACCCTTTCCGAAACCAACCGGATCATCGAGCGGCTCATCCCCGATGCGAACGTCCGCCAAGCCCGAATGATCGTCGACTT
>JAYOMW010000243.1:1023-3207 GCA_038121045.1 Opitutia bacterium | reverse complement strand
TCGGTGACAGGCGGATGCTGACGAAAAGAAAAAGAGGTTTCGGAAGTCAAGGTGGAACCTGCAAAGGCGGCTCCGTTGGCAATTTCAATCGAAAGGGCGGACGGATGACTATTTGCCGTGACGTCGAAGACATAAAGGTTACCCACCTGATTGAAATTCGAAACGCTCCCCCCCTTCACGTTCAAATCATCAACCGTGAAACCGGAAACGGACTGCGAGACCCCGAACTTGAAAAACTCGACGCTTCCCTTCATGGTGGATGCCGAATTTCTTGAATCAACGGAAATGATGGGGATAACGCCAAGATCACCAAATCCTTGCCCATACAAGACGGAGACGTCGGATTGGGAAAAATTGGTAGCATAGATTCGGACTTCATCGAGTATTCCATCCAAATCAAAGTTGGCGGTGTTGTCCCAGCTTCCGATGCGAACACCGGATCCCTCGAGTTGGACGGAACTCAAACTGGAAAGAGGGATTTCGGCAACCAATTGACCATCGGAGTACAAAAATCGTTTTCGCTCTTCCATGACCGCGACGATATGCTGCCATTTGCCTTGATGGGCAATGCCGTCGGGCCCATCCAACCGGTTCAAACCGGTCCCCGTGGAACCCACGTTGAAAGTGAAAGTCCTGTTACCCGTGCCCGAGGCGTTCACATTGTACCAGAAAAGAAGACTGTTTTGATTGTTGCCGTTGGAAGCAAACAAACCGGCATCCTGAAGATCATTGGAAAAGCCAAGGTTGTTGAGCTTGACCCAAGCTGCGATCGTGAGATTCCCCTCTTGGTACAAGCCCCTGAATCGTGAAATCTCCAGGAAGTCCCCTGTTCCATCAAGAACCAATCCTTGGCCGAATCTCCCGTCACCCAATTGAGCATCGCCTCTGAGAAAGCCGTCATTTCTACCTGGTCCGAGATCGCGAACTATTGATCCATTGGCTTCGTCAAAAGACCAACGACTCAACAAATCATTATCTTTGTAAACTCGTTCGTGAGCCTTGAAATCATAACGGAAAGCTTCCACGAAATTACCGGCATCGTCCCGCTTAGCTCCAGCTGGAAGACTCAACGAGTAATTCCTCACCGAAGAGTTCGGATCGACCGAAACCAAATAACCGCCGGTCACACCCGTAGCGTTCACCTCGTCCACGGTTCCATTGGTCAAAGACCAATCGGCGGGAACCAATCCACTCACCGCCTCGCTTTGGTAATCCTTGCCGAAACGAACGGAAAAAGTACGGGGAAGGGAATCCACGGTCGAATTATCGCCGATCAAAACAGAGGTGAATTGATCTCCGAACCCACCTCCGTAAATGGCTTTGGCTTCCATATCGTTAAGACTGACACCGTAGATACGAACGTCGTCCAAAAACTCGGCGAACAATTCGTTGTCACTGGAATTACCTACGTAAAAGACGTCGCTTTGTTCCTGACGGTCGGCTTCCCCAACAAAAGTTCCATCCAAGAAGAATCGTGTCCGGTTCCCCGTTCCGACAATCACAAAGTGATGCCATCCGAGCAAAGTCAGTGAGTCTATCTCATAACCGGTCGACCGGTAACGATTGTTTCCATTGCCATCCGCTCCGTCATAGGAATGCAGGAGACGATTGCTTCCCCTCACTACGAGGTATCGGTCCCAATCTCGATTTGATTGCTTGTCTTGCCCCCGGAAGAGTGTAGCAAGACCACTGGATTGAGGAGGAAGCAAATCCTTGGCCCAGACGCTCAAAGTCCAACTATTGGGTGTTACGTCGACACCGTTGTTATCGTGCCTCATGCGGGCATTGGTTTTGTCTTTGTCGAACTTCACTCCGAAACCAAACCGGCCGTAAGAGGAGACCGCTGCATTGTAAAGGGTGGCGGTATCTGCGTCCGGTGTTTGGCTGATAACAGTCGAACCGCCAAGAGGATCCGTATCAAACGGCCACCAAGCTAACAAATCCTCGCCTCGCGTGACGGCTCGATGCATTTTCCGAATTGTGACCTGTGCAGATTCATTTGGCTGAGCGTAGCGGGGATCATCCGTGAGCAGACCTTGCCCAATGGAGAGAACCGCATCTTGATTAAAGTTGTCAAGAGTCAGTCGGAAGCTGTAGACGCCAGGGCGCACAAGAGAGAGCGAACCCCCTTCAATCGAACCGTTTGTCAAGGAAAGATCGGATTCCTCAAAACCAAAGACTTCG
>JAYOMW010000243.1:0-1013 GCA_038121045.1 Opitutia bacterium | reverse complement strand
AAGACTTCGATTTCTTGTCCGCCCCTGAGAAAACGAACTTCTGCGGATACCGGATCGCCATCCACCACTCGAGCAAGAGAAAAAACAGGAAGTACGGTGAAATCACCGAGGCCTCCGCCGTATAGCAGTTTGATTTCGCTCTGGTTTAAGGCGGTGGAATATACGCGAAAGTCATCGATACACCCCTTGAACGTTCGGTTGAGATTGTTGTCCTCCTCAGTCCACCGTCCGATCTGCAGAGGATAAAAAGTACCCGTATCGATACTTTCCCGCATCCAATCCGCTCGCATATTTCCATCCACAAAGACCTGCACGTTGGAACCTGTGTACAAGTGGGCAACGTGAACCCATCGGTCGCGAACACCTTCGCTTACGTAGACTTCCGGATCCCAACACCAATGTTGGGAACGAAACTTGCGATAGTTCCCATCCCAAAAAGAGCGAATCGCCCACCCTCTGTGAGTACCGTTGGGACAACTTCTCTGACCGATTCCGTATGGGCCGGCCTGATTTTTTTGGCCATTTTCGGCATACATCCAAAAAGAGAAAGTTCGAGGCCTACGACCATTTACCCGAAGTGCCGTGCTCGTGGCATCCGTTGAAACCCACGCGTTTTGAGGAAAACGCAAGGAGGACCCAAATTTGGCGACGGTTGAATCGAAGGTAACGTTCGAATCTCCGTCTCCGGCGAAGGTTCCGACGTATCCCTTTAGGTAATCGATCACCTCGAGCGCAGAAGGATCGGTCAAGCCTTCGTCAAAAGTCCACCAAGCCTCCAAGGCATCCATCCGGACGATCGGGCGACCGAATCCAATGGAGAAAGAAACGGGAACGCTCAACTCACCCTCACCGTCCACACCCAATCCATCGAGAAGGCTAAGTTGAACAATGGACGGATCGACGGTCGCATTCAGCTCAAGCCTGTGGGAGACGGAAGTACCCGAAGAAAAGGAATGAAGGTTGGTATTGGATGCGGAGTAACGGGTTGCATTGAACTCGACCGGCCATGGTTG
>JAYOMW010000242.1:0-3207 GCA_038121045.1 Opitutia bacterium | reverse complement strand
CTGCGGTGAAGCTCCAGGCAAACTTGCTCCTCCTTCTCACCTCCGTGATCTGGGGGTTCGGGTTCATCGCCCAGCGTCTCGGCATGGATCATATCGGGCCTTACTCCTTCAACGTCTTCCGCTTTTTGCTCGGCGCCCTCTCCCTCGTCCCGCTCGTCTATGTTCTCGGACGCAAAAAGACCGCAGAAGCCAAAGCGGGGAAACCCTTTTGGATCATCGGCGGACTGGCCGGTCTCGTCCTCTTCGGCGGAGCCACCCTCCAGCAAGTCGGCCTGCTTTACACCACTGCGGGAAAGGCGGGCTTCATCACCGGGCTCTACCTTGTGATCGTGCCCCTTCTCGGCTTTTGCCTTCGCCAGAAAATCGACAAGCTTACCCTGGCGGGCGCCCTGATCGCCACCTACGGACTCTACCTCTTGAGCATCACCGAAGGCTTCAATATCGGACAGGGAGATACCCTCGTTTTGATCGGGGCCTTCTTCTGGGCCGTGCATGTCCAAGTGGTGGGCTATGCCGCGAAGTACAAACTCGACGCCCTCAAGTTGGCCATCCTGCAATATCTAATCTGCGCAGGGCTCAACCTACTCCTCGCCCTCTTTTTGGAGGAGTTCACCGTTCAGGCCACCCTCGACGCCTCGGGAGCCATCCTTTACGCCGGGCTCGTCTCGGTCGGGGTGGCCTATACCCTGCAGATCGTAGCCCAAAAGCACGTCGATCCCAGCCGGGCGGCCATCCTCTTGAGCCTCGAAGCCGTTTTTGCGGTCTTGGCCGGTTGGCTTATGCTCGACGAGCTGCTGAACTCACGCGAGTCTTGGGGGTGCATCCTTATGTTCGCCGGCATGATGCTCTCGCAAATGCCTGGCTTGGGGAAAAAGGAGTAAAGGTTAAGAAGGGTTTTCGAACGCACCCAGCCAAAGCTTCCGAAAGCTTCCGTCCGAGTCGTAGATCTCGGCTTGCTTGGGCAGGTTGAAAGCCCGGTTGGGACGGGGATCGTTCCCCACGCCCCCTAGATAGGCCCAATTGCCGTAGTTGCTACAAGGGTCGAAATCAATCAGGTTGCGCTCGAAAAAACGGGCCCCGTCCAACCAACTCTGTCCCAACTCGTGGATCAAGTAAGAGGCTACGTTTTGCCTGCCCCGATTGCTCATCCATCCGGTCAGCACGAGTTCGACCATGTTGGCGTTTACGAAGTCGTCTTGGGTTTGCCCAAGTCTCCAGTTCTTGAGCTTCAAGGAATCACGCTGCGAATCATAGGTCTCCTCCCCCTTGATCCCGCCCTCGATAAAAAGTCGATGCCCGAACCTGCGCCCCACGAAACGAAAGAACTCGCGCCAGAGAAGTTCGAAAAAGAGCCAATAGGTGCTGTCGTTGGCCACCCGTTCCTCCTCGTATCTTTGGATCTCCCAAAAGACTTGCGCCGCGGACAGGCAACCGTTGGCCAGCCAGGGCGACAACTTGGATGAGTAGTCCGCCCCCACCAACCCGTTACGGGTGTCCTTGTAGCGCTGCAAACAAGCCCGGTCCCACATCCATTCGTTGATACGGTTCCACCCCGCCTCTTCCCCTCCCCGAAAGACCAAAACGGCCCGCTCGTCCAAAACGGTTTCCTCAAACCCCAAGGAAGTAAGCTTGGGTAACGGACTCTTTCCTTTCCATGAGCAAGCTAGATCCTGAGGTTCAGGGCAAAGGTCTCGCACGCGGAGGTTTTTCTGAACCTTCCTGCGGAAATGGCTGAACACGTGCGGGAGTTCATCCAGAGCAAAGGGCAAGTCCTCCTCCTCGAAGAGTCCTTTGCCTGGGGTCAAAACCAAGTCGACCTTCTTTGCCAAGGCCCGCTCCTCGGAAACCTCCTCATGGGCATCCTCCTTCTGCGCGTAGCAGACCTGAGCACCGTAACTCTTCATCAGCTTGGGAATTTCATCGAGCGCCCGGCCCCGGACAAACTCGATTTTTCCACCCCGCCCGGTAATTTTTTCCCGCAAGGCGCTCAGAGATTCGTGCTGAAACTGAGCTCGGAACGGGCCCATGCGCTTTGGGTTCCAAGTCCGCTCGTCGAAAACGTAAACGAACAAGACTTCACCGCACTCCGCCAAGGCCCGATGCAACGCAGGGTTGTCAGCCAGGCGAAGGTCGTTACGAAGCCACAGCAAGCCTTTCTTCATAAACCCGTCATCCTATCCCGTTAAAGCCCATTCTCAAAACGGGCCGGATCGGAAGAACTAGTTGGTATGCTCCCTGATGATCCGTTCGGCTGTTTCGCGCCCCGAGCGCATCGCGGCATCGATCGAGGGCAGACCGAAATAATCCCCGCAGCGATGGACTCCGTTGACCACAGGATCGGGCGCGGTGGCAACGGGACAGGCGGGCACCGCTTGACGAATCCGGTAGCCCTTTACGAATTCCCACTCGATTCCTTCGCCAAACCAGGTTTCAAGTTGCCCGAGAACTTCCTGAACCAGTTCTTCGTGTTCAGTTTCCTGCCGTCCGATCACGCTCGTCGAGGCGAGCGCCCTACCCGAAGGCGCGCAATCGCACAGTGTACTTACGAAGGTCAGGTTGTTGACGGGCCCTAGGCCCGTACCATCCAAGTGCAAAATGGGCTCGCCCGTCGGCAACTGGTTCTCAGGCAAGCTGAAGTAGAGGCAATCGACCGCATTCCATTGCCCGGGCTTGTTCTCGACCCCAAGCAGTCGATTCGCGGGGCCCAAGTCGGTTGCCAAGACGACGGCCCTGCCCTCGAACCTTTTGCCATCCGCCGACTCGATGACCCGGGTTTCCGCTTTCGTGATCTCCGTACCAAGTACCAGGCTATCCTTTGGAAGTTTACCCGCCATTTGCTCAGGCAGTTCTCCGATCCCCAAGCGGGGCAAGACGGTATCTCCCTGGGCGAACAGCCGAAAGGTCTCCTCGAATTTGCGCACGGTGGTGGAAAGCTCGTTTTCCAAAAAAACTCCCCGCATGAAAGGTTTCCAGAAACGATCAATCATTGCGGGCCCGAAACCAAGCTTCGACAAGGCATCCAAGGTAGACAGGTCATCAGGTATGGAACGGGTGGAGAGCAAGCCCGTCCGCATCATCCCGACGCGGACCTTGTCCAAGAGGGAACCAATCGGGTTCCCAAGCGACAGGATGCCGTCGATCGGGTGGCGAAACGGATCGACCACCCGATGAAAACGATCCCCGAACCAAACCCGCGAACCCGGATAG
>JAYOMW010000241.1:0-3239 GCA_038121045.1 Opitutia bacterium | reverse complement strand
ACCTCGAGAATTTCGCGAAGCAGGGTATGATCTTTACGGATGCTCATGCCCCGGCTTCCATGTGCAGTTCGACCCGCTATTCGCTCCTGACGGGCAGGCTTTCCCACCGGTCCTACTTAAAAAAGCAAGGCTGGCTTCCCCATGGTCCCAATCGCCCGATGATTCACCGGGCCCTCACTACCCTTCCCGAGATGCTGAAAAGGAGCGGTTACGTCACCGCGGCTATCGGAAAATACCATGTCGGCATGGATTTCGACGACGGCTACGGAGAGCCTGCCAACGAGTTTGATTTCCAGGACGTCGATTTCACCAAACCCATCCTGGACGGTCCCACCCATCACGGCTTCGACGAATTCTTCGGCGTACCCGGAAACACCGAAGATCCGCTCGACACCGAGCCAAGAATTTACCTGCGTAACGACCGGTGGACCTTTTCCGATCGTTCGAAAATGAAGCGGATCGGCATGAAACACCGCGAAGGTAGAATTCTGGCCGCGCCGGATTGGGACTTGGCTCAACTCGGTCCCGATTTCCTGCGCGAAGCAACGGCCTTTCTAAAAAAACAAGGCAAAGGTCAGGCCCCTTTCTTTCTCTACTATGTTCCCACTGCGAATCACCTCCAGCAAAACCCAAGCGGACCTTACGCCGTACCCGATGCCATTGCCGGCACCCCGATCAAGGGGAAGAGCGGATATACCGATGGGTCAAAGGGAGGAGAGCGCGAAGACATGGTATTGGAAAACGACGTCGCATTCGGAGCTTTGCTCAAGACCTTGCGCGAAACGGACGACCCGCGTTCTCCCGGCCACAAACTGATCGACAACACACTCGTGATCTTTACCAGCGACAATGGACCAAACGTAGGGGACAACACCGGTCTAAATCAGGAAAGCGGAGGGTTGCGTGGCAAGAAAGCAAAGATTTGGGAGGGCGGACACCGCGTCCCCTTTGTCATGTATTGGAAGGGAAATTTCGAAGGCGGTCAAATCAACCGCAACTTGTTCTCGCTGACCGACCTTTTCGCAACTTTGGCTCAAACAGTGGGAGAAGAACTTAAGCCCAACGAGGCTCAGGACAGCCTAGATTCACTTGCGCATTGGAATGACCCGAGTCAACCCGACCTGCGAACCCGCTATTTTTTTTGTCACCTCGGCCCCCCCTATGAGAACGATGCCATCGCCATTCGAAAAGGCTCGAAAAAACTGATCGTCCGTGGCGGCTTGGCCCGCCCATGGTCCGAGGAAGGAGCGTCGGGGGCATCCGAATCGGTTGTCTTTTACGACCTGAACCAAAACCCCTATGAGCAAGGTGATTTCAAAGACGAAAAAAGGTCGGAAGCGTCGGAGTTAATCAACGAGTTACTCAAGATCCACAACCAAGGCTATTCGCGCCCCCTTGCAACGCATGTCGACGGAAATTTGATCTTGGACGATGGTTGGCATAACCTGAGAAATGACCTGACTGGCTCGGTCGGGTTCGAGTTCGAAGTCTTGGAAGAACGAGTCGCGACCCATTTGGGTATGTGGGATGACCATGACCGCGAACGGCCGTTTCGACCAGCCCGGGGCATTCCATCGGAAAATGAACGGGACCAGCCAAGCCGGGCAGGGAAAAAACCGAGAACGCTCAAAAGTCATCACACCATTACGCTTTGGGAAGTAAAGGGCAAGGGCCCTGCCAAAATGGCTTGGGCGGAAATGAAACCGGGAAGCCCCGGAGAATTGGACGGTGAATTTCGATACCTCGAACTCGACCGCCCCGTCAAGCTACCCAAAGGAATGAGGTATTTGCTGACCATGACCACCAAAGTCGGCGACGGTGACCATTTTCATGATCCTGCAGCTTATGACGGTCTGTCCCCCCTCATCAACCCCTCAGTCAGGATCATTCGCAGCCTGCTTTTCAGAAATGGAAACGTAAAACAAGCTCTTGCCATCCCCTCCTTCGCCGATCTGCATTCGGATTACTCCGCATTCCGGATTCCCGTCGGACCAACCATTCGATTCAAAACCAACGCCCTCGAATAAACTGGCCGACGAAGTTGGAAACATGTCCCAATTCAGGTATTTTTTGATATATGGGATATAGTTGATATTTAAGACCACCTTCTGCTAAACTCATCGATTATGAAATTCATCGCTTGCCCAGCCATTCTTTCTTTGTTCCTTGCGTTTTTCTTGCAAGCCAAGGAGCCAATCGAACCGGTACCCTTTCACGAAGTCGAGATGACTAGCGAATTCTGGCGTCCGCGCCTTGTCACTCAGCGCAAGGTCCTGGTACCATTCGCTTTCGAGAAGACCGAGTCGGGAGTCGCGCACTTGCAAGCGGCCGCTGATTTTCTCGCGGGCAAGAAAGTGGAGGGGCACCGCCCCCACCGTTTCATTGATTCCGACCTCTACAAGGTTATGGAAGGAGCGGCTTACCTGGCCCAGTTGCAGGACGACCCCGAGTTGGAAGCTCAGTTCGACCGGATCGTGGAGGTGATTGAAGCCGCCCAAGAGCCGAATGGATACCTCTACCCCTCTCACACGACCAAGGTAGGTTCGGACAAAAACATGATGGGCAACGAACCTTATACTTTTGTCGTACACAGTCACGAGCTCTACAATATGGGCCACCTCTACGAGGCCGCCATCGCCTACTACTTGGCTACCGGCAAGGACAAGTTGCTCAAGGTTGCGGAAAAGAATGCCCAACACGTCAACCAAGTATTTTTCCAGGGCGACCCCAAATACAACGGAGGCAAGCCTGTACGTCAGGCCCCCGGCCATCAGGAAATGGAGCTCGCCCTCGTCAAGTTATCCAAAGTGACGGGGAACAAACTTTATTTGGAAATGGCCGAGAAGTTTCTCGATATCCGAGGGAAAACCTACGTCCCCGATGGGGAAGGCGTCATGTCTCCGACCTACGCCCAGCAACACGCCCCGGTCGACAAGCAAAGCGAAGCGGTCGGACACGCCGTCCGGGCAACCTACCTGTATTCCGCGATGGCCGATTTGGCCCATCTCAAGAAAAAGAATTCATACACCCGGGCTCTGCACAGAATTTGGGGAAACATCACGGACACGAGAATGCACATCACCGGTGGTTTGGGGGCCGTTCATGGAATCGAAGGTTTCGGACCCGAATATCTGTTGCCCAACGCAGACGCCTTCAACGAAACCTGCGCCGCCGTCGGAAACGTCCTTTTCAATTTCAGAATGTTTCTGGCTCACAAGGACGCCAAGTACCTCGACGTT
>JAYOMW010000240.1:0-3258 GCA_038121045.1 Opitutia bacterium | reverse complement strand
AACTTTCTTTCCATGGTATCGACCACAAAACCGATTCCCTGCGGGGGGACCACCAATTTAATCTCACCCTCTTTAAGGAAAACACGATCCTTGCCCATTAAGGTCATAGTAAGAGGACCTATTCCCACAAGGTTGACCCCAGTCTCGCGGAAGGCCATTTCAACCAATCCATCTTCGATGGCGAACTCCTCATCCTTTTGCAAAACCTTTTCAATGTCCATGGGCTTGGTAACTCCCTCGAGCCGTATGAGCTTGGCTACGCCTGAATCCACCGCTTCCTTGTTCGAAAAATTCAGGAAGGCAAAGACCAAGGCGCCGGCAATGCCCAACCATGCCAGATTGGGGAAGGTAAGGATATTCTTCCTATGGTTGTCAGGACTGTTTTCTTGCAACTTCTTCATGACCTCGGACTCGAAGTCCGGGAGGCTTTCCGTTTTTGCCCCGATTTTGTCTTCTAGCTCGAGCCAGCGTGGCTCTCCGGCTTGGGCAGCCCGCGTAAGTCCTGCCATCTCAATTTCACGGGCCAATTCAAGCCGTAATTGCACGTCTTGCTCGAGTCGTTCGAGGAGTTCCTTCCTTCGTGCGGGAGACACGGTCTTGTTCTCGTGCCAAGCGGCAAGCAAATCCAGGAAATCGGGGTCTTTGTCGTAATTGCTCATGATTCGGGTGTTCTTTGCTCCATGCACTTTCTCAGGGTCAGGTGGGCCCGGTGGCGGAGTTGATAAATGGCGTTGGGTTTCAAATTCAGTTCTTCAGTGAGGGCTTCCATACGGATCCCATCCAGGCCCGCGCGGATCAAATGACGGGTGCGGTCGGGTAACTTGGAGATGCAGTCGAGCAGCCGTCTTACGTTTTCCTGCTTGAGCTCGTCGGATGCCTTTTGCAACTCAGGCTGAACGGCTTCGGCAATGTCGTGACGGAAACGATCCATGGCATTGGCCCGCCGGCTGGTTTTGCGCCAGTGATTGTTGAGCTGGAATTTCGCGATGCTCAAAAGCCAAGCCCGGAAATTCGTGCCGATTTCATAGGTCGAGAGTTTGGAAAAGGCGACGAGAAAGGCTTCCTGCGCGAGGTCTTCGGCATCTTCCAGGTGGTAGACCCGGGCCGCCAAGTATCCGCGGACCAACAACCCGTACTCGCGAACAAGCAGGCGGAAACGATCCTTCTCACCCCCGAGCACTTGCTCGACGATGGAATCGGGATCGAAGTTTTCAGGACCATTGTTCATTACGTTTCGCATATGTTCGGCAAATCATCGATCTTACGAAATTTTTACTTGGGAACAAAGATAACTTGTTCGGCGCAAATCAACATCCAATCGCCATGACGCTGATTCGGGATGACATTTAGGCCGAATCTCTCGTTTGAAATTGATCGAAAAGGATCTCATAACGTTTGCCTAAGCGATGAAAGGATGCAAGATTTTCAGGCATGAACCGTAGAATGTTCTTGCGTGGATCCATGGGTGCCTTGGCTTTGCCTGCTTTGGAATCCTTCGGCTTGCCGAAAGGGCAGGGTGGAGCGAGTGTTCGGGTCGCGGACGGCGCGTCGAAGAGGTTGGTTTGCATCGGCAATTCCTTCGGTTTTCATGCCCCGCACTTCTTTCCCTCAAAGGCTGGGCTGATCCATTCTCTGCCCAAGGCCCTTGCTCCCGTCCAGAGACACCTCAAGCGCATGACCCTCTTTTCCCATTTGGATCACGGCGTGAAAGGCGGGCACTTTGCCGTTCATTCCTTTCTTTCGGGAGTCAAGCAATCGCAGGCGGCATCCATGCCGAACGGAAACCTTTCTCTGGATCAAAGGGCTGCGGAAGTTTTGGGCTCCAAAACCCGCTTCCCCTCCTTAGTCGTTGGCTCCGAAAACGGGCTTCACGGGGGATGCCAAATGTCATGGACAAGAAGCGGCGTGCGGGTTCCCCCCATCGAAGGCCCGCGCGAACTCTTCCGAAAGCTTTACCTGCAGGATGATCAAAAGAATCGAAAGATTTTCCGTCAGAAGTTTGATCTGAAAAAATCAATTCTGGACGCCACTTTGGAGGACGCCAAAGGTCTGAGCAAAGGCCTCAGTAGCAGGGATCGGGATAAACTCGATGAGTACTTTACTTCGGTTCGGGAAGTTGAAAGGAAAATTCATCAACGCGAGAAATGGCAGTCCATAGAAAAGCCAAGTCCTTCCATCGAGGAGCCCGCGAATAAAAACTTGGTGGAGGATATCCCCGTACTCTATCAACTGATTGGATTGGCGCTTGAGACCGATTCCACCCGTATTGCCAGCTTCGAAATGGCGGGCGCGCAGTTTAAGACCGGTTTGCTCGGTCTCAAAAACGGATACCACGCCTACTCCCATCATGGTCAAAAAAAGGAGAACATCGATGCCTTGCTCACACTTGAGAAATATCAGGTCGAATGCTTTGCCAACTTTCTTGATCAACTGGCAAACAGTAAATCAGTGGAGGGCAAATCACTGCTCGCAGAAACGACGATTCTCTTCGGCAGCGGAATGGGCAATGGGAACGCCCATACGAATTCGGACCTGCCTATCCTGGTCGCGGGCAATGGTTACCAGACTGGCAAGCACGAGATCCTTCCGGGCAACAAAAGCAAACGGGTGCCCCTCTCCAATCTTTATCTCTCTCTTTTGCAGAATATGGGAATCGAGGACGAGGCGTTTGCTCACTCTAGTGGTACTTTGACCCTTTGACCGTATCCTGAAAATTTTCATGCGAAAAGTCGTAAGTACCCTACTGCTCTCGACTCTCGCCGTATCCCTGCATGCGTCTGCGAATCTCACTCAGGTAGATTTTCATGAAAAGGTCGCGCCTTTCTTTGAAAAACACTGCTACAAATGCCACGGAGAGAACAAACAAAAGGCCGATCGCCGATTTGACCTCTTGTCCTATCCCATTTCCAATGAGGATCACTTGGTCGATTTTCAGGATGCTTTGGATCAGCTCAACTTGGGTGAAATGCCTCCCGAAGATGAAGCCCGTCCTGATCCCAAAGAATTAAAGAAAATTATCCAATGGCTCACCTTGGCCATATCCGATGCTCAAAAGCAACAACTCAGTACTGGAGGCGAAACCGTTCTTCGGCGCTTAAACAAGAGAGAATATCATCATACCATTGGCGATCTTTTTCACCTCAAAACCGATTCTTTTGATCCCACTCAATCTTTTCCCTCGGACAATGAAGTTCATCATCTGGACAACCAGGGGCATGCTTTGATCACTTCCGGTTTTCTCTTGGATCAGTATCTGGA
>JAYOMW010000239.1:0-3263 GCA_038121045.1 Opitutia bacterium | reverse complement strand
CGCATGATCTAGAAACTTCCGGTTATCTGAGCCATTAACAAATGCCTGCCGAAGGAATCGATATCGCGATTGGAATAAGAATAATCATAGCCCCCGCTTGTGGTGAAGTGCTGGCTCAAGGCCCTTTGAACACTAAAACCCATTCCGAATTGGTCGAGGGAGGACGAATCTCTGGACGGGAAAGAAGGTGGGTTTGCGTAGGTGTAGTCAACCACGCCGTAACTTAGGTATGCGTTGCCCGAAACATCTTGGGTAAACCGGTGAGTCGCTCCAATCCTGCTCATTGTACTGAACATTGAAAAACCCTGAGCGGAAGGGGAAAAGGAACGGTCGACGTCGAAATTGAAAGATGTCTTTTCATTGAACTTCCAATTCAAAGCAACTCCCATGGTCAGGTTGCTCTGGTTTGGACTCGTCGGGTTTTCAAAATTAAGAACGGTATAGCCGACTTGCGCGTTTCCCATCAACTTTGGTGAAAGGTCCCCATTTGCTCCAAATGAAATCGAGTGGGAATCACTATCGGTCAAGGAAGGCCCCGAACTTCCGCTACCCTTCGAACGACTGAAGCCATACTGTGTGAAAAAATCCAATTTTTCCGAATATATGTAGAAGGCGCTTGCTTGCAAAGGAAGGGTAGTAAGATCTTGGTAAGGTCTTTCCGATACAGACCCCGTCTGGTAATTTCTGTGGGTGTAAGAGGTTCCTGCAGAAACTCCGAACTTGGGGCTATGGTTGTACCTGACGTCTAATCCAAGCGATAGATAAGAGTAAGAAACCAAATCTTGCTCCAAGACGCTCGTGTCAACGTGCTGCCCCAAGTCAAAGGTAGCTGAAAAACGGATCTTGGCGTTGTTGGAAATTCTTTTCTTGAGCGATTCGTCAAAATCGACCGTCAAAGTTGTAATGGGAATGACGTAACTTTTATCATCGTTCTTGAGGTATTGCGAGATTTGCACACCGGCCGAGCCAGAAACCGAAATCCACCTAAGCTTTTTAGTAAGATGAAGAGCGGGGGAAAAACTTATGATGAAATCATCTTCGCTCTTGATTTCCTCGGAGGCGATCAGCGAAGACGAAGAATTCCTGGAAGCCTGATATGCGGAGGATGAAATTCCAAAAACCCGCGAATCATAGGTTCCCGAGAGGCTTGCCGAAACTCCGAGTTGACCGATTGCAGTTTCCTTGAGGGCGAAGGAAAATTGCGGTGCCAAAACAGTCAAATACAAGAGAATTATAAGACTAGCTCTACTCATTTATCATAGTGGGGTAGTTTGGGTATTGTCTTTTGGCGGGCAAGTCAATTAGACCATTGAGAACTGTGAGTGTCAACAACTACGTATTTGCTTAAGCAACCGCCGAAGCTCCAAGAGCATGAACAACACGGCAAAACTGTTGCTTTCCGCACTCCTTTTCACCTCGTGGGCCAAGGCTGGCCTTGAATATGATTGGATTCTCTGGGCTCTTGATTTGGTCGTTTTGATTGCAGTAGTTTCAGTACTTGGATCCCGCTCAGCCAGAGGGAGGCATTTCGCTCTTCCTTTGGCGCCCATTCTCGTATTTGGCCTTTTTGTTTTTCTTTCATTCTTGAACCCAAGATACGATACCCTCACCACACGAGAATGGAACGAAATGAACGCAGGCAAGTATTTCTCCGAAGAAAAGAACCTTGAGAAGATCGCCGTTTTGAGCAATGGGTTCCGGAATATCAACGCGGTTCGGGATAAGGATGCCCATTTGGCTTTAACCTTGTTCTTTGATCTTAAGAACAGGTTTTTCGATCAATTCAGCGAAACTGATTCACCCTGCGCTGACTTTCTCAAGGCGTATGAAGAAAAGATTGGACGCGAACACATCCAATTCTTGCCCTCCGTACCCTTGAGTAACTCTCGGTCCATGCAAGCATCCATTCATTTTCTTTTTCAACTGACTTTCGGAATCGCCACTTATTTTTGCCTGCACACTAGAAATGAGATCCGTAATTTCGTCTGGGTAGTCGGAGCAAACGGAGGTCTGTTGGCCTTAATCGGCATCATCCAAAAGCTTACTTACGTACCCGCCGACCACTTGAAGGAAATATTCGGTCTTTGGGATGCCCCCGAACCAAGATATTTTTACTCGAGTTTTACTTACAAGAACCATTGGTGCTCTTTTGCTCTCCTTTCGTTGTTCTCCGTTCTTGCTTTGCTGTATTATCAATTCCAACATACCTCCAAAAAAATTATTCACAGCAAAAGCATTCTTTGTCTGTCTTCCATTATCGTTTGCTTGCTGATCAGCATACCACATTCCGGGTCGCGATCCGGGTTTGCCATCTTGGTTTTGAACTTGGCTTGCCTTGTTTGTGTTTTCCTAATCATATCCAAAAAATCCGGAAGAAAATTCAATTGGTATGTGGCTACGCCCGCTATTATACTTTCATTACTTTTAATTGCTTTTTCTTTCTACCTAAATCGAGATACCACAAGGGAAATGCTGATCAACACCAATAGCCAAATTACCGAGGCATCGAATCGGCAACTTCCGATGAGAGTCTTGTTATGGACCGACTTGGTGAATCAAATTGGCAACGAAACGCTATGGGGATACGGATATAATTCCTACCCTGCCATCAATCCGATTCACCAATCCAAAGAGGTGCGGGAAAGAAGGTCCATAGGCTTGGACAATGCACACAATCCCTATACTCCCTTAGTTGGTCGAGGGCATAGTGATTTTCTCGAATTCATCTCTGAATTCGGGATTCCTTTCTTCATGTTACTCCTAATTTTGCCGATCCTCGCCACTGCCAGAATTGTTCACAACCCCTCCCCTTTCCCTAAAATCGCACTCATAGGATGCATGGGTTTCTTGCTGTATTTTCTAGTCGATTTTCCTTCTAGATCACCGGCCTGCCTCATTCTCTTCACCTCAACCTTGGGATTCTCCCTAAAATATTCAAAATTAACCTACTCCCGTACTCATTCGAAGAATTAAGTTGCCATTGGATACCAGGTTGAATGAAATTAAATCCGCCCCTTCATTCAATGACGAAAACCCTGCTTACAAGACTCTTTATCCCATTGTCCTGTTTTGCGTCTTCGTTTTTGTACTCTCAGAGAGCCAGTTCATCTAGTTTGGACAACAGTTTCGACGAGTCGATTATCGAAACATCGGTCCTCATAAACCTCAGTTCCATTCGTGAGAATGGACAACATAATACGAAGACAACGACCAACCGGCGACTGTCTTCTCAATATTCTGCAATCGGAGCCAATGATGCACAA
>JAYOMW010000238.1:0-3264 GCA_038121045.1 Opitutia bacterium | reverse complement strand
CTTTTGCCTCAGGGAGCTTTCAAGCGTATTGCAAGAGTGGGTGCAGGCAGCGTGGGATGCCTCCGGCTTGCAAACCCATGAACGAGACCACCGTCTTCGGTTTCTTTGGTTTCGCGCATAACCATGAAGGTGACTTGAGAATGAGTGTGTGTCTTGAGGAAGTTGGTCAGGTCTTCGGTCCGTACCCCGAAACGACCTTTCTGCACGCCTTTGGCCAACACGAAGGATCCAAGGTAAACGTTTTCCGGGTTGCCGGGAAATTGATCACGGATGCCCGATTCGTCCCAGTCGGGAACATCACCCGCCAAGCCGTATACGTTGAAGGTGCAGTCCGGCAAATGCGAAGCCAAACCCCATCCGCTTGGGGCGAACTGCAACAATAAGTCGGCCTCCTCAATTTGGGCCCGGTCGATCTCGCTCAAGTCAAAACTTAGGTACGCCTGCCGGTTCATCGGGCCTTGGCTAATTGCGTTTTTAATCAGCAACAAAACCTTCGAATTATGGTTGTGGACGTCCGAGGCGTAAGAATCCTTGAGGAGGTCCACGACTTCCTTGTCGTCGGTGACGAAAAGATGATTGGGTCTTCGGCCTACGAAGGCATCCTTTGAGGATTCGAAAAAAGTCCACTCCGGTCCGTGTTGGAGAGGTTTGTCGGGGATGGTGCCGAGTTCGCGAAAAGTTTCCGCAGGCGGGATGGCGAACCCATTTCCTTTCACCGTATGGCGCTCTCCGGCGCTCAAAGCGACGATTTCACCCGTGCGTGTGTATTCCACTCGAACCTTTCCTTCCATCACACGGGTATGCGTTTCTCCGGTTTCTTCGAAAACGGTGACCGAAAAGCGTGTTCCGTAATCCACCACGTCCGCTTCGGGGGTGATGATCCGGAAACCGAGGGCCGACTGGGGGGCGTAAGTGACCGCGGTCCCGTTGATCAATTCGCATTGCATCGAGTCGATCAGTTTAAGGGAAACGGGAGCTTCCAAAGTTACCTCCGCCCCTGAGTCAAACAGCAAGGTCACCAGTCCTTCGCTCAGACGGAGTGTGCCGTCCCGAAGGCGACTGCCTTGTTCGGTGGACAAGTCTCCTCCCTCCCAAGTTGCGGAATAGGAATCCTTGATCAAGGCAAAGGTTGGGTCCTCTTTGGGCTTGGGAAGGAGAAAGAGGCTCAGCAGGAAGACTACGGATGCAGCCAGAGCCCAAGGGATATAGGAACGGAATGAAGTGATGTTTTCGGTTTCCTCCTCTTCGACCCATTCGGGTTGCTTGAGCCACATGGATTCGTCGACCGCCAGGCTGGCATGCAAGTCGCTCATTTCAAGGTAGAGCTTTCTGGCCTCCGCGTTCTCGCTGAGATGATCCGAAAGCTTTTTGGCTCCGGCAAGATCCAAGCTTTCCCGCAAATGCGACTCGATCAGGTTGCGGAGTTCTTTTTCTTTCACAGCCCGGCCTCCAATTGAATTTTCTTTTCGATGCAGTCATGGAGGCTTTGGCGGACGCGTTGCAAGGTTTTGTAAATTGCATCGACACTGCGCTCCAGCCGTTTGCCCAACTCCTCGACCGACAATTCGTTGAAATAGTAATCCTTGACCAATTCGGCGTTTTTGTCTGGCAAGGTCCGGAGGCACGCCCTCAGGTGATCTTTGCGGGCGTTCAAGTGGTCCGCGTTTTCCATCCTCTCGATTTCGAGCTGGTCAACGACTTCATCGGCCAATCGGTTCTGCCGAGCTTTCTTTCGGAGGAACATTTTTGCTTCGTTAAGGGCGAACCGGCAAGCCCAGGGAGCGAAGGGCTTGCCGGGGTCGTAAAGTTCGATTTTGTCCCAAAGGGCCACGGCGGCTTCCTGAACCACGTCACGGGCATCCGCCACGTTTGGAATCAGTACCATGACATAGCGCAACAAGTCCTTCTCGGCTTCGAGAAAAAGCCTGATGAAATCCTTGTGCGTACAGCTTGGTGAATTGGGTTCTGTCGAATCTGACATCATCTTCTACATCTCTGCCGTGACTAGCTTGTTTTGGACAAAAAAGTAAAAAAATTTCTCTTTGGGCAAGGACTTGGAGCGGAGAATTAATTGTTTGATTGTAAGCGAATTGCGTATTGCTAGTCCTTTTTTTTCGGCAGCTTTTGTTTGTCCGTCAAAATCTCTCTGAATTCCTCGAGCCTGTCCTTAAGATGTTCCTTTTGAGCCAGGTTGTTCTTTTCCTGCGGGTCGTTGCGCAAGTTATAGAGCTCCTCGCCGTCAGGCCATTTGCCGTAGCGCCAGTTTTGGTTCCGTAATGCGTATCCAAGGTTTTGGGGTCCCCGTGTGACCACACTGTATGCATATTTCCTTTTACCTAATCTCTCGGGATGCCCAAGAAGGGGGCGGAGTGATATTCCCTGTAGATGATTAGGAGCCTTCAACCCCGCCAGGTCGGCGAGGGTGGGGTAGATGTCAATCAATTCGACCATCGCTTCCGAGGTGGTTCCCGACTTGGACAAGCCTGGCGCCCGCACGATGAAGGGAACCTTCGCTCCAATGTCGAAGAGAGTAACCTTGCCCCAGATGAAGTGGTCGCCGAGGTGGTAACCATGATCGGAGGTAAAGACGATGACCGTGTCCTCCCACAATCCATTCTTCTTAAGACCGTCCATAACGAGTCCGAGTTGCGCGTCAATGAAGCTTACGCAGGCATGGTAGGCCTGTATGTACTCCTTGCGAAGGGGATGATTCTCCTTGGCGAATTCAAACCCGAAAGCCTCGTAGCGCTTAGAGAGAGCCGACTTGGGTAAGAAGTCCCACAGGTTGGGACGGTCGATTTCGTAGTTGATCTTGTCGAATGGATAAAGATCGAAATACTTATCGGGAGCGAGGAAGGGAACATGCGGCTTTTGCAGACCCAAGGCGATGAAGAAGGGTTTGTTTCCGTAAGACCTGTTCTCAATCCAACGGACGACTTGGCGGGCGTTCTTGCCATCTTTGTGTTGAGCGTCGGTCAGACCACTTCGCCCTTTGCCGGGCGGAGTTTGGGCGTTGAGCTTCGCGGAAACGCTCTTTTTGAGCTCTTTCCATTTTTTCTTGTTGGGTTGTTTGTCGATCGAGCCGTGCTCGGCTTCGAACTTCACGCGTGCTTCGCGGACGACCGCAAGTTCGTCGTTTTCAAAGCGCAGGTTTTCGTCCCAGGCTATTTCTCCATGATCGCTCTTGGTGTTGTGGAAGACTTTACCCACACCCGCGGTCCAGTATCCGTTCTGCTTGAAAAACTCAGGCATGGAAACCGTGCC
>JAYOMW010000237.1:0-3281 GCA_038121045.1 Opitutia bacterium | reverse complement strand
GTAATTCTCGATCTTCTTGACCGCACGCCAAGCGGTGTCGGCCGTCTTGGAGGCTACGATGCGCGCTTGTTCGAAGGGGGAGCGCGGAGCACGGGTTCCGGTAAAGACCAAGTTGTTGATGTCTCCGCTGGCCCCGTTGGTCATGAGGGCGACGAACTCTTCAGGTGGGTTGCTTCCCCCGATTCGGTAGGGCATGACCCGGGAGAACTCGCCGAAGTAGTCGGCTGACGCCATTCCGACCAAGCGTCCGTTTTCCTCCTTCACCTTGGGGATGCCTCCGACGTAGTGGAGGGCGTAGTTGGCTATGAGGGCGAGCGGTTTGTGCCGGTTGTTCCGGACGTCGATAACGCAAAGCTCTGGGTCGACCGGACCGGCCGGCCTGACCAGGTGGTTGCGGTTGGCGTTGGTCTTGACTTGGTCCTGTTCGCCAAGGGGGTTGGGTGGCATGGTTCCTTCCTTGAGGAACCATCGCCGGTTGCGTACTTCGCTCGGTTCCTCGTCCGAACCGAAGCCAACCCGGGCCGGTTGGAGCGCTTGGATGGCCTTCACGATGGCTTCCTCGAGTTTCTCGTGCTTGAGCTTCTCGTAAGCCTCTTTGCCCGGCGTTCCTTCGCCACCTTTGGGGGCGGTATGGGTGTGGGTGGCGCAAATCAGCATCTCTTCGGGCTTCCAACCGGTCTTTTCGGCCGCCCGCGCCTTGGCCAGATCGGACATGTCCCTCCCGATCCCGATGGCGTCGATCAGGCAGATGACGGCCCGTCCCTCGCCTTTTTGGAATGCCACGGCCCGCACATGAAGGGGGTCATGCACGTAATCGGATTTGCCTGAGCGCAGTTGAATGGGGAAAACCGTAGGGGTCACGTCCACGCAGGCTGCTCCGACTTCCAACCATTCCGATTGGGCGGGGCAGGAGAGAGAGCAGAGAACAAAAAGAGAAAGCGGGGAGAAAAACTTTTTCATGTAAAGTCAGTTGGAGTTGAGTTTGTTCCAAGCTTCGATGGAGCGCTTTAGGTTTACACGGGAGTCTCCGCCGATAGCGTAGCATTGGAAGCCGACGCTACCTTGGAAGCCGAGCTCGCGGAGCATTTGAAAAAGGGCCTTTTGGTCGTAGTCTCCGCGATCCAGAGTCTGGATGAGATGTCCCCAGCTGTTGCCCCCTTTCTTGGCCCCGCTGGTGCTGACCTGCCAAAGGAGTGGCTTGGCATCGGTGAGGGCGGCTTTGAGGTCGGTTTTCGGCTCGACCTTCAAGTAATGGCATAAGTTGAACATGACCCCGACGTTATCGCGCTTGCACTTGCGGGCCACCCGTGCGGCGTCGCCCAAGGTGTCGACGTAAAAGCCGGCATGGGGATAAAGAACGATGCGTAAGCCGGACTCCTCGGCCTGGTCGGCGATTTCCCTGACGAAGGCAACGGCCTGCTCGTCGGTGTTGTTTTTCTTACTTCCTTGGACATAAAGCTCGAGGATGGTGTCACGACCTTTGAGATCTTTGATGGCTTGACTGATTTCTTTGCCGTAGCTGTGCCCGTTGGCTCCCAGCTGACCGCCGACGTAAAAGCTGAAGAGTTTGAGGCCAGCCTCGTCGTAGAGTTTTAGTCTTTGAGGCAATGGGAGATCGCTTTGAGAGAGTTTGGCCGATCCGATTCCGTCGTAGCCGAGTTCCTTCAGAACTTTGATTCGTTCCTTGACGGTCTTGAAGTGGACCCCGTTCTGAAAGGCGAAGACAGGCCAGGTGTCCGTCTTGGCGGAAAGTTGAGCACCGAGGAAAAGAAGAGAGAAGAGGGTAATGATCTTTCTCATGGGAGGACAGAAGGGTTTCAGGCGATGACTTCCTTGACGACGTGACCGTGCACGTCGGTGAGGCGGCGTTCGATTCCGTTGTGGTAATAGGAAAGGCGCTCGTGATCAAGTCCGAGCAAGTGGAGAATGGTGGCGTGAAAGTCGTGCAGGCTGAGGACGTCTTTTTCCGCCTTCCAACCGAATTCGTCGGTGGCTCCATAGGTGAAGGGTGCGTTGACGCCCGCTCCCGCCAACCAGGCCGTGAAGCCGAAGGGGTTGTGGTCCCGACCGCTGGCTCCTTTCTGGAAAGTGGGCATGCGCCCGAACTCAGTGCACCAGACTACCAGGACGTCGTCCAGTAACCCTCGGCCCTTGAGGTCGCGGATCAGGGCGGCGGCGGGCTGGTCGAGGATGTGGGCGTGACCGGGGTACTGGGCTTCGATCTTCTTGTGTCCGTCCCAGTTGCCGACGCCTTCCCCCATTGCGTAGGAGCCATTGAAGAGCTGGACGAAGCGCACGCCTTTCTCAAGGAGCCGTCGGGCGAGGATGCAGTTGCGTGCGAAGCCGGCACGGTCCTTGTTTTTGCTATCGTCTGCTCCGTAGGCTTTGAGTATGGATGCGGGTTCATTCGAAAGATCGGTGACCT
The DNA here is from genome assembly GCA_038121045.1 of Opitutia bacterium. Taxonomy (GTDB): domain Bacteria; phylum Verrucomicrobiota; class Verrucomicrobiia; order Opitutales; family Seribacteraceae; genus Seribacter. The sequence continues at coordinate 856 of JAYOMW010000237.1, read as the reverse complement.
CAGGGATGGACATCTGCATACGGGCAGCCAACTCGTATCCGGCAATGCGGGCGGCTAATTCGGAGTCTCCGGGGTATTGCTCGAGGTGGCGCTCGTTGAGGCGCCGCAGAAGCCTGCGCCCGTCGAGATCGGTCTTTCCGGAAAACTCTTCCTCGGGAAACAGGTGACGGATTTTCTTGGAGGCACTGAAGGGCGTGCCTTGAAACTGGGCGGGCAAAAAGGCGTTGGACCAGTTGTTGATGGAAGCCTGCGGGTTGCCTCGCGGGTCGGGAATCGAAACGAAGGCGGGTAGGTTTTCGTTTTCCGTACCCAAGGCGTAGGATGCCCAGGAGCCCATCGAGGGAAAGCCTTCGAGGATGAAACCGGTCGACATAAAGGTCTCCCCCGGGCCATGCGTGTTGGTCTTGCTGGTCAGCGAGTGAATGAACGCAAAGTCGTCGGCGAGGGAACCAAGTTCGGGGAGGAGATCGCTGGTCATCTTACCGCAAGAGCCTCGAGGCTTGAAGTCACGGATGGGCTTGATCAAGTTGCCGTTCTCGCCCTGAAAAGTGTTTACGGCTCCGGGCATCGGGGTGTCGTGGCGACGGAAAAGCTCGGGCTTGTGTTCCCAAGTATCGACGTGGCTGACGGCTCCCGTGCAATAAATGACAAGCACTTGCTTGGCCCGCGGAGGGAAATGGGTCTTCCGCGCGGAAAAGGGCCGGTCGGGATTGATCTCAGGCCGGATCGGGTTTCCCAACAAATGATCATCGGCAAGCAAGCTGGCCAAAGCCATGCCACCGAAGGCGGTTCCTGATCGGCGCAGGAAATCGCGACGGTTGAGGAGCGAAGTTCCGGCGGGGGACAGGTTTTCAGG
>JAYOMW010000236.1:0-3320 GCA_038121045.1 Opitutia bacterium | reverse complement strand
ACGTTCAGGAACTTGCCACCGCCAAGATTGAAAAGATCAACGCCAAGTGCCTTCTTTTGAACAACCAGCACCTCGGTATGGTCATGCAGTGGGAAGACCGATTTTACGAAAGCGTGCGCGGTCACACCATCCTTTGTGATCCCGAAAACCTCGGCGGACCGGATAACTTGGATGCGATCTACCCGAATTACGTTAAGATGTGCGAAGGCTTCGGCGTGAAAGCCCGGCGAGTGACCAAGCGCGAAGAATTGCGCGATGGTATCCGCGAGATGTTGGAGGCCGACGAACCTTTCCTGCTCGAAATCATCGTGCCTTACTCCGAGCACGTCATGCCCATGATTCCGCAGGGCAAGTCGGCCAAAGAAATGCTGATCGAATGAGGTCCCTGACGATCTCACCGATGTATTGACTTTTGCCAAACAGGCAACGTTATGCTTCGGCATCCGCGAGCACTTGACGTGAACGTACGACTCCTTTGCTTGACGGGGCTTGTGATTTCCCTGCTCTGCGCATCTTGCTCCAAGGATCCGGAGCATTCCTCTTCGAGTACCGGCAAACCCCTTCCTCCTCCTCCCGCAAAAATCAAGGAAGAGGACGGAATGGTTTTGCTCAGGGGCGGGATTTATCTCCGCGGAAACGACAAACCACCGGGGAACGGTGATTTCTATCCTGAGGAAGGTCCAGCCCACCGGGTTGAGGTTTCGAGCTTTTGGATCGACAAATACGAAGTGACCAATGCTCAGTTCAAGGAATTCGTCGACGCCACCGGTTACGTGACGTTTGCCGAAAAGCCGCTCAGCAAGGAAGTTTTTCCCAATGCCCCTTCGGAACAACTCGTTCCCGGGGCAACCATTTTCGCTCCTCCTCCCCAAAACATAAATCCACGGGATTCGAACGACCCTTGGCATTGGTGGGCCTACCGCAAAGGAGCCTGTTGGAGACGCCCCAACGGGGAAGGCTCATCGATCAAGAACCGCATGAATCACCCTGTCGTCTGCGTGAACGCCGACGACGCCAAAGCCTATGCCAAGTGGGCAGGCAAAAGACTCCCCACCGAAGCCGAATGGGAACTGGCCGCCCGCGGTGGAAAGGAGGGTCAAATGTTCATTTGGGGCGACGAATCAAGACCGAACGGCAAATGGATGGCGAACTGTTTTCAGGGAAAGTTTCCCGCCCAAAACACGGCCCGGGACGGCTACTTGTACACGGCCCCGGTTGGCTCCTTTCCACCCAATGAATACGGACTTTATGACATGGCGGGAAACGTCTGGGAAATTTGCAGCGACTACTTTCACCCGGCCTACTACAAACAATTTCTCCAAAACCCTCACTCGAATCCAAAGGGGCCCGAATCGCCGATCACGCAGATCGAACTGGAGCAATTTCGCGCAACCGGCACCTGTCCACTGCCACAAGCGGGGGTCAGCGAACTCATGTTCCTTCACGTTACCAAAGGAGGATCCTTTCTTTGCCATTTCGACTATTGCCTGCGCTACCGACCGGCGGCCCGTCACCATTCGGAATCGCTGGCTCCGAGCAACCACACCGGTTTTCGCTGCGTCAAGGATGCCGACCAAGATGAAATTGAAGCTTTAACACCCCGCTTTTGAAAAGCGGCCCTGATTGACGGGTATTTTACCGGTTAGCGAAACGATGGATTTGCAGATTTCGACGACTCTGGACTGTTTTCCGGTTTTACCCTAGGATCAATCTCCCATGGGACCTCAAAATCTTTGGCAAGCTCGGTCATGAACAAGTCTGCGTAAGCACTGCACTGCGCGAAGGGTACTCCGATCGATGCCTTTTACGATCTTGATCCAAGAGAAAATTGTATCGTTTGCAATGGATTGCCAACCCCAATGTATCCCGCCAAGACAATGGATCAAGAGAAGGGAGAAATCATCCTTCGCTTGCAACCGATAAAATTAAAACTAATCAATCATTTCCTTTGGAAAAGACAGATCGTGGAGTCCCTCTAGTTCGATAAAGCTTGGGATGTTGTAGCTAATACAATGCAGCTGACCATGCATTTTGACCAATTTGTCGCAATTGATCTTTTTGATTTTCCAGTCAGGTAAGGCAGAGCGATAAACCGCCTCGGCTTTGGCTTCGATGGCGGGATCCACGTCACTGTAGGAAGGCATCAACAAAATTCCATTAGCCAAGATCACGTTGGTGTAAGAACGAAAATCACTACCCCATTTGTTAGGCATGGGTATCCTAAGAACCTTCATCGGCCCTGACGAAGTGTTCAAAGTCGAAACGAATTTGGCGTTTTCATTCATGCGGGCACTGTTTTCGGGATCAACTGCAGGATCAATTTCAGCGATGACGCAGAGGTTTTTTTTCAGCATCGTCATGAACATATCGGTATGTCCGTTCGGTTCGCCCTGTAGGGCTCCAACCGTGTAAACGCTGTGTATGCCAAAATAATCGAAAAACATAGCCATGAGTTGTTTTTGAGTGAATTCAGCTTTCAAGTTGGCGTCCAATGTTTTGGCGGAAGTCAACAAAAGCCCGTCTCCATTGCTAATTAGGTTTCCTCCTTCCAACAAAAGAGGAACGGAACGGACTGACAACCCAAGCAAGCGGGCCAATTCCAAACCCATGAAATCGTCTTGTTTGCGATCATCGCGCATTGTGCGGGTGTTGTATTTGGCGTCGACCATAACGGCACGATCGTTGTCGTAACGAAGAATGATCGGAGCATAATCTCGAATCCACATCGAATTGGAGGGTAAAACGATAAAACGCATGGCCTCAGGATCGAGACCATTGTCTTTCATTAATTTGACTCCAGCCAGGGCTTCGACCTCCGAAGCAGCAACCCCATACAGAGGAACTTTTCGATCAATCGCCTTGGCAATATTCACATATAATTGAGGATCAATGTACAAATTATTTTGACAACCGACGAGAATGGCACCTTGCGAGCGAAACTCAGAGGCCGGGTAGAAGTCTTCTGGCTCGGAAAAAGCCATCACCGTTCGAGCGATCGGTTTCGCATGAAAAGGCTTTGTCGGCTCCTCCTTGGATTCTAACAATTTTCCAGAAAGCAAAAAAGTTCCACACATTGTGCCGACGAAAAAAACGCATATGGCGAACAATGCAAAAGTGTATCTGCCAAGCGGTTCTCCGGACTTTCTTTCACCTTCGGAATTTGATGAGGAACGCTGATCATTTTTACTCTCAACGTCTAGGCTAGCGTCGTGAGAAACTGGTTTGTGGATTATGGACTTGGATGCTTCGGAAAAAGGTTTCGTTTTCTTCTTCATGCGCTTTTTACCCGATGCGAGGAAATAAAACTTCCCGCCAACGGC
>JAYOMW010000235.1:0-3334 GCA_038121045.1 Opitutia bacterium | reverse complement strand
TGGCCACCTGCATCCTATCGCGTGTTGTTTGGAGATCTGCCTTTCGAGAAGAGAGCCAATCACATCGTGGCCCTATCTGAAAACCCGTCTGAGGATGCGGCTAGGGTGCTCACCGGTTTCTTGGAACGAGCTTATCGACGACCCGTCACGGAAAAGGAATTCGATCGGTTTTATCAATATGCCCAAGTTCTTCTTAAAGAAACCTCTTTCACTGAGGCAATGATTGCCACGTTCTCGGCAGTACTGGCTTCTCCGGAGTTTCTTTTCCAATGTAGCCAACCTGGCAAACTCGATGACTTTGCGTTGGCGGAGCGTCTCTCCTTCTTCCTTGGAGAAACGATGCCGGATGAAACGCTTAGGGAACTGGCCCGCACCGGAAAGTTGCGGGACGCCGGAAACTTGAAGAAGCAGGTTGACCGATTGATCGATAAGCCCGAGTTCAACCGTTTCGTGAAAGAATTTCTCAACTCCTGGCTTAAGTTGGACGAGATCAACGACACCGATCCCGACCGTGAACTCTATCCGGAGTACGCCGGTGATTGGTGGCTTGTGGATTCCATGGTAAAGGAAAGTCAGCTCTTTTTCGCCGATTTGATCGTCAACAATCGGCCCGCTTCAGGGTTGATCGATTCGGACTACACATTCCTCGACGAACGCCTAGCACGGCATTACGGAGTAGACGGACTCCAGGGGCCTGTTTTCAAACGCACCAAGCTTCCTCCGCAAAGTCCTTATGGAGGAATTCTGACGCAAGCCTCCGTGCTCAAAGTTACCGCCAATGGAACCGTTACGTCTCCCGTCTTGAGAGGTGTCTATGTGCTGGAGCGTCTGCTTGGTTATCATCCGTCCCCACCCCCACCTTCAGTACCTGCCGTGGAACCTGACATACGAGGGGCAGCGACCATTCGGGAGTTACTCGCCAAGCATCGTGAGGATCCGAGTTGCGCGAGTTGCCATGCCAAGATCGACCCGCCTGGTTTTGCTCTCGAAAGCTTTGACGTCATGGGGCGTTGGCGTGACAACTACCGTTCACTCGGCGAAGGATCAAAACGCATCGCAGGCCTTGGCCGAAGCGGCAATGAGTTTGTTCACTACATTGGCTCAGCGGTCGATTCGTCCGGCAGAATGTACAAAGGAGAAGCCTTTGACGGAATCAATGAATTCAAAAAACTGCTTCTGCAGGACAAGGAAGTCATCGCCCGGAATCTGGTCCATCAATTGATTGTTTATGCTACGGGTGCTCCGGTGGCATTTTCGGACCGTGATGAGGTGACGGCCATTTTGAATCAGACGAAGTCATCTGATTATGGAGTTCGTAGTATTATACATGCTATCGTGCAGAGCCCGCTCTTTTTAAGAAAATGATGATGAAAACAAACCGTAGAACTTTCCTTCGGGCCGCGGGCATAAGCTTGGGAATCCCCATGCTTGAATCATTCGGCGCTTCCTCTGGCCAACCATCGCCACGACGCATGATTGCCATCAATCAGGATTTGGGCTTCATTCCCAAATTGTTTTTTCCCAAAGGGGAAGGTCATAATTATGAACTTTCCAGTTACTTGGAAAAGATCGCGGATCACCGGGACAAGTTCACGGTGTTCAGTGGTTTGTCCCATCCGGGGGTTGATGGTGGACATCGGGCGGACAAGTCATTTCTCACCGCAGCGCCTCATCCAGGCCGAGCTAGTTTTCGAAATACCATTTCACTCGACCAATTAATGGCCAACGAGATCGGGCACAAAACTAGATTTCGCTCCTTTTCTCTCTCAATTAATGACTCGAGAAGTCTGTCTTACACCCAGGCAGGTGTTGAGATTCCTACCATCAAGAGTGCTTCCGAACTTTACAAAAAAATGTTTTTGCAAGGTGATGAGAAGGCTATGCGAGCACAAGTGGAACGTCTGAAGCGTAGGGGAAGTATTCTTGACGTGGTGATGGGCCAAAGCAAGGACCTCAATAAGCGGATTACGGCCACCGATCGGGAGCGAATCGATCAATATGAAACAGCGGTTCGCAGTTTGGAACTACGATTGAGCGAAGCACAGGCGTGGGAAACGCTACCAAAGCCCAAGGTGGATGCGCAGATGCCTGACTATCCCTCTGATAAAAAACAGTTTTTTGAGATGATCCGTATGATGAACGACATGTCTCTACTCGCTCTACAGACTGACTCCACCCGGGTGATAACCCTATTTCTGGGAAGTGTGCGTACGCCAGGTGTCGACTTTGGTGATGGACGAACCATTGGCGGATATCACAATATTTCTCACCACGGAAAAGATGAAGCCAAGCTGAAACAGCTTGCCGAAATCGAGATCGGCCAAATGGAATTGCTCAACGAATTGTTGCAAAGTCTCAACGAGGTGGAGGAGACCAACGGTACTCTGCTGGATAACACCATGGTGCTCTATGGTTGCCACATGGGGGACGCAAATATTCACAACAATAAAAACCTTCCCGTTATTTTGGCGGGTGGAGGTTTTAAGCACGGGCAGCACCTTGCCTTCAGTTCAGACAACAACGCCCCACTGGCCAACCTGTATGTCAGCATGTTACAAAATATGGGTCTTGATCAATCAAAGTTTGCCAGCAGTACGGGTACGCTTACTGGTCTGAGCTAAGAAAAGGATGTAATAAATCCTGAGTCTGTGACATGAATTGTTTGTATGAACAGTTACATGTCTCGATTGGAAAAGAGAGCCCAAGAAAAGGATAACCAGAAATTCGCCTCCAAGAAACAGGGTATCATTATTTATTTACCCGGTTTGATTCCGATCCTTTTAGCATTTTTTCTCATCGCTATGGGTATGGCTTCGGAGGCAAGCCCCTATATTATGATGGGGAGTTTACTTGCTCTGGTCTGCGGTTCGCTCGGTCAATTGCGGGCAAAAATCATCCAACAAAATCAGGCCATTCAAATCCTGCAGGAGAAGCTTGATGAGATTGATTCCAGTCCGGATCGAGATTCCTAAATTGAATTCACTAGGTTGGAGATTGTGGGCAGTCCTAGATTCATTGCTCCCTTTGCTATCTTTTCCTTTTGCCAGGTTGCGCCGGGAACCCCACAACTGTCGTCAGTCCTTATTCATGGGATGATCCTTATTGGAAGGCTCAAAACTATGAAAGCAAAGATCCGGAAAACGTGATTGTTACGGAAGGAGATCTTACAAGAAATTACAGGGAAGTGGCCAAAATCTACACCGAAGGAAGTCCCGAAGACTTGGAGGAAGCGTACTGGCTAATGAGAAATCGACTCGCCGAATTCGGAGCCGATGCCGTGATCAAAGTCAGGGAAAAGAAAAATAAGAATTACGAGGGAATCGTGGTTCTTTTC
>JAYOMW010000234.1:2289-3335 GCA_038121045.1 Opitutia bacterium | reverse complement strand
TTATGACCCATGGCCCAAAGGCTGCCGTTGCTTTTCAAGTACAAGCTGTGAGAGGTAAGAATCGAGGAAACGCTGATGACACCCGAGCTTTCGATCTGAACGGGACTGTTCCTTTGCGTCGTCGAACCGTCTCCCAATTGACCCACCCAATTTCCTCCCGCAGCCCAGAGGCTGCCGTCGCTTTTCACATACAGACTGTGAAGACCACCCGCGGATACGCTGGTCACGCCCGAGCTTTCGATCTGAACGGGACTGAGTCGGTTCGTAGTGGTACCGTCTCCCAATTGACCAGAACCATTGTTTCCCATGGCCCACAGGCTGCCATCGCTTTTCAGGTACAGACTGTGACTTGAACCCGCGGCAACGCTGGTCACGCCGGAGCTTTCGATCTGAACGGGACTGGTTCGGTTGGTTGTGGTTCCGTCTCCCAATTGACCCGCACCATTATGACCCATGGCCCAGAGGCTGCCGTCGCTTTTCAAATACAAGCTGTGAGACCCCCCCGCAGATATACTGCTCACGTTCGAGCGTTCAATTTGAACGGGGCTGGTTCGGGTTGTGTTTGTTTCTTCTCCCAATTGACCCACATTATTTGCTCCCATCGCCCAGAGGCTACCGGCGGCGGCCGGATTTTGGCTCAACAAAATGGACGTGCGGTAGGTCTTGCGTACCGCAAGGTCGAGCCCGGGGGCGATCGAGATCTCGGCTTGCGGGGAGGTCGCGTTGAGCTCCGGTTTGAGCCAGGAGGAGAGGGTCCAGCTTCCCGAGGTGGCGTTGTACTCGGGGAGGGCGAGTTGATCGCCCGGTTCGCGCAGTTCGACCGCCTGGTTGGTTTGCAAATTGCGCGAGAGGGCCGATCCCAAGCCACTGGCGGTGGATCCGGCGGGGGCGGCGCCGTTCAAGGCATAAACTTGGTTGCGTCCGAGTTCCTGGAGGTAAAGAAGTTTGATCTCCCCGCCCGAGAGAGCCCGGTTGTAGATGCGGACCTCGTCGATGGAGCCTTTGAAGAATTGATTAAATGCGCCGTGATGCCCAATGCGCATTTC
>JAYOMW010000234.1:0-2279 GCA_038121045.1 Opitutia bacterium | reverse complement strand
TTGGATCGAACCTTCCAAAAGGTCGGCGACCTCTTTGGAATTTTCCAATTTTCCATCCACGTATATCTCAAAGGTGAGGTTGTTCTTCACACCGACGACTTGATGCCAACTTCCGTCATTGACGTAGGTGCTTGCCTGCACAAGTTCCACAATCCCGGACTCGTCGTTGATGAGAGCGGCCCGGCCACCGGAAATGGCCAAGGTCGCCCAATCCGGCCCCCCGTCGGAATGTCTTTTGGTAAGAACGGGGCCTTCGTAGGTGCCGGCGAGGTTGGAGGTTCGTATCCAAGCCACTTGAGTCAAATCAACAGGATTGGCGCCGACGCCCGCCGAACCCATTCCAATCCAGTCATCCGTCCCATCGAAGCTGTAGGCTTTTCCGGGTACCCCGTGCCTGTCGGTATCCAAGACCGCGCCTCCGTGAACCGTACCGTGGTTTCCGTTCCCCGACATATCGGAGGCATTGCCATCAAAGGGGTACCAGGCCACCAAGCCGAAGCTTAAGTCGGGTCCGGCAGGAGCCGGTCCGTTGGCGTCGGAGAGGACTTCGCTGCCGTCGTTGGCGGGACCGGTCCCGCGCAGTTCGAGGAGGTCGGTGAAGTCGCCCGCGACCACGGGCCGGGAAAGGGAATCGAGAACGAGGTCGCGCAATTCGGCCTGACCGGTGCTGAGGAGGGAACCGACCCATTTTACGTTTCCGTCATAATCAAGGCTCAGGAGGAAGCCGTCCTTGCTTCCCTTGGCGGTGAGCCGGTAGGAACCAAAGTCGGCGGTTTGCATGATCGATCCGCCGAGGTAGACCGAACCGTTCCCGTCGGCCACCAAGGCGAGGGCGTCGTCGTCCCCGGGTCCACCGGCCCGGAAGGCCCAGGTCGGGTATCCGCTTGCGTCCAGGCGTACGACGAAGACGTCGCGCATGCCGGCCGAAACGAGGGTGAAGTTGCCGAACTTGGCGGTGCCCTGAAAGGTTCCGCAGGCAAAGAGGGCTCCGTTGGAGTCGGCGTAAAGGGAGTGGGCGAGGTCGTCTCCGTCCCCGCCGTAATTGCGGGCCCATTCGATTTCTCCGCCGGGTTTGAACTTCACGAAGACGGCGTCGTTTTGTCCGTCGCTGTTGAGGAACTGGCCTCCGATTTTGGACCGGCCGGTGAAGTCACCCGCGTAATAAGCATTGCCCGCAGGGTCGGTGACCACGGAACGGGCGGAGTCCTGATCGCTCCCGCCGATTCCGATCACTTGTCTGCTTTCGTCGAGGGGGAGGGAGTTTCCAAAGGGCACGCCGGAGACGGTTTGTCCCAGCCCGACTTGGGGGGTATGAGAGAGGGCGCCGGCTTGTCCGATGCGACCGAAGAATTTGCCCACGGCGGATTGGGTGGAGAGGTCGAGGGAACCGACCGAGAGGTTCCGGGTGACTCCGGGTGTTCCGACTTGGTAGCCGGTGAGCCAGAGGTTTTCGGTTCCGTCCATGAGGAGCCCGGCCCGGAGGGTGGAGCTTGCCCGCAGCAGGCTGATGACTTCGCCGGTGGCGTCCAGTTTGAGCAGGAGGGTGTCGTTTCCGTCGAGGGAAACCGAATGGGTTCCGTAAGTGAGGACCTGAGCGGCGGCGCCTGAGATTTGGGCTTCGACCCAGAGGTCGGACCCGGAGGCCCGGGCGATGGCTCCGGCCGAGGATTGGCCGTATCCGTTGAAGCTGATCGGGGTGACCCATGCGAGTTGTCCGTTGGACTTGAGTTTAAGGACGAGTCCGTACGGGGTCGGTCCGGTCCAGGCGGTTTGGCCGTTGAGAAAGACGGTGGACCCGGTCGGAGCGAGGGTGAGGAGGGCCCCGCCGTCGGAGGTGGTTTGGAAGGATCCGAGGGTGGCTCCGCCGATCGAGGCGCTCACCGAAACGTTGCCGTCCGGTTGGGCGAATCGCAACTGCGGGGCGCTCCCGTTGCCATCGTTAAACCAGGTTCCGGTCGCGTTGTCGGTGGGGCTGGCCTGAGGGGCGCTCTTGGCCGCGTTGGCCCAAAGGGAGGTCCCGTTTGCATCGAGGGATACGAGGAAGCCGTTGTTTGCTCCGCTTAGGTCGAGGGCTTGGTTGCCGGCGAGAAAATCAGAGGAGAGGGAAGAACCGGAGACTAAGGACTGACCGTTTGATTCGAGGGAGAGGGAAGAGACGGAGTCGGCCGAGGCGCCGCCGAACCCTTGGGCCCAGGAAACCGTTCCGGTCGAGGCGAGGAGAGCCGCGAAGCCGTCGGTGGATCCCCGGCTGGTCAGGGTGGTGGTTCCGATTTGGGCCT
>JAYOMW010000233.1:0-3463 GCA_038121045.1 Opitutia bacterium | reverse complement strand
CGATATAACCGGGGTACTGGGCGTTTCTCCAATGGAAATGCTCAAGTGAATCTTTCAGCGACCCAAAGGGTCGCGTGGCCACCATGCTTGCATTCCAATAAGCGGCGGAACCTTTTCCTTCAGCAAACTTCCGCCTCCATTTCCGGGCTAGATGGAAAGCAATTTTTCTGAACATAGAAAAAGGGGTAACAGCTACTTGATCAAAGACTTGTAATAGAATGCCCGATCGTGAAAGGTCTGGTGCCAGATCTCCAGGCTCAACAAACTCCAAACTTTTCTCGAAAATCGACCGGCAGATTGAAAGTTAGCCAACACCTCGTCCGAATTGATGTAGGGACGATTGCGTTGCTTCATTCCATCAAAAACCTCATGAACAAGACCCTTGAGTTCATTGCCAAGCCACTCCTTCAATGGCACGGGAAAACCCATTTTGTCTCTACGGTTGACAATTCCGTCAGGTAGTAAGCCTTCGTAGGATTTCTTGATCAGATGTTTCATGTTTCCGCCCGAGAACTTGACGTCCGCAGAAGCCGTCGCGATACATTCCACCAAGTCATGATCAAGAAGCGGAACCCGGCTTTCAAGACCATGGGCCATGCTCATCCGGTCTTCGACTTGCAACAAGGCGGGCAACAAGGTTTTGAAGTCAAAGTGGGTCATATGATCAAAATACGCACCCTTTCTGACATTCGACTTGTTCAGGAAAATTTCGCGGAATGAGTCAAAGACCCGGGGTTTGTCCAATTCAGTCCAATCGATCTCCCTGTCCATGTCCGAAGAGCGATCGACTAGTCTGAAATACCTGTCTTCCAAGTTACCGAACAAACCCTCTCTCCAAAACTCCCGCATCATTGGTTTGTATTCCCGGAGAATTCCGAGGTTGGGCACGATGGATTCGATTGTAACGACAAAATTCCCGTCCTTGTAAGTACCGTCAATGGCCGCATTGATACACTGCTCGAAGTAGGCAAGCAAATACCGCGCATAACCCCCGAAAATCTCATCTCCCCCTTGCCCACCGAGTACTACCTTGACCTTCTCCGCAGCGAGCTTGGAAACCATGTACTGGGGAAAGGAACCGGGCCCAGCAACGGGATAATCCAAGTGATAGATGACTTTTCTCAAGTTCTCCTCGAAATCCTTGTGGGTAATGTCGATCAGGTTCAGGTTGCCGCCAATTTGATCGGATGCCATTTCTGCAAAATGGCTTTCGTCATAACCGGGATATTCAAGAAAGCGACCATGGAAGGCCTCCCGGTTTTGGGCATCCTTCCCTGCGGCAAGAATAGCCATCAGGCTCGAGTCGATCCCGCCCGACAGGTAAGCCCCCACGGGAACATCCGATCTAAGATGAACGTTAATCGAATCATTGAGCAATAAGCGAAGCTGATCTTGAAACCATTCCTCCCCGTGATCCCAATCCACTTGATAATTCACGTCCCAATATCGCCAAATTCTCAGCTCTCCACCATCGATCACCAATCCATGTCCGGGAAGCAGTTGCTTGATTCCCTTGAACAAAGTGTTCTCACCGATCACGAAATTGAAAGTCAGGTACTCGGCCATTGCCTCAGGGTCGGTTTCAATATCAGGCAAGACGGGAAGGAGAGCTTTTGCCTCGGAAGCAAAATAGAAAACTCCGTCGACAACCACATAGTAAAAGGGCTTGATCCCAAAGCGATCCCTGGCGCAAAAGAGTCTCTGTTTTTGATCGTCCCAAACCGCAAAGGAAAACATGCCCCGCAGGTGATCCACACAATCTTGCCCGTATTTATCGTAGGCGGCCAGCACGGTTTCAGTATCGGATTCGGAGGAGAAATCCCAGTTGCCACTTAATGACTCCTGCAATTCAAGGTAGTTGTAAATCTCTCCGTTCAAAGTAATGATCGTACCGTCCCTGCCCTTCATGGGCTGAGCCCCCGCAGAACTCAGATCGATGATCGAAAGGCGCCGGTGAGCCAACCCGACCTTGCCATCGTCATCCATCCAAGTCCCCTCGCCATCAGGTCCACGATGGGCCAAAAGCTCTCCCATGCATTTCAATACCTTTTCGCCATTAGCCAAGGTTTGGTCATTGAGACTTATAAAACCTGCTATTCCACACATATTTTTTTGAGCTTTTTCTTTATCTGAAATTCAAACACTTCATTTAATTAACCTACAATGTCTAAACTTCGGTCATTTTCTTGAAACTGCCGCTGGCCACAACGTTGCCATCGCTGATTTTGTAAATCACGTCGCAATCCTTCAAAGTGCTGAGCCGATGGGCTACGATCAGAAAAGTTTTGGCCTTTTGCAAATCCCGAACTGTTTGCATAACGCTTTGCTCCGTTTCGGAATCGAGCGAACTGGTCGCCTCATCAAAAACCACAAAGCTCGGATCATGATAAAGGGCTCTTGCAATCCCAACTCTTTGCTTCTGGCCCCCACTTAATCGAGTCCCGCGTTCACCCATCATGGTATCCAAGCCAAGAGGCAATTCTTTGACAACATTCTCAAGACGGGCTTCTTTCAAGCATTTCCAAACGCGATCCTCACTTATCTTTCGTGGGTCCATGCCCAAGGCAACGTTGTTCATCAAGGTATCATCAGCCATAAAGATTTCTTGAGGTACATAACCCACCATCCGATGCCACGAAGACTTACTGACGTCTTCCCCGATTCTCTTGCCATCGATCAGAATTTTTCCCTCGTCTGGTTCAAGCAGTCCAAGAGCTATGTCGACCAAAGTGCTTTTTCCCGAGCCACTTTCACCGATAATGCCGACCGACAAACCCTTGCGGACCTTAATTGTCACGTTATTCAAAGATTTCTCAGCACTTCCTGAATAAGCAAAGGAAACATCATCCAATTGGAAGCTCTCATCAAACGAGCATTCGGCCTTTGCTTCCGGATCGCGACGATCAAGTTTCCAATTTCCTATTTCTTCCCTGATCACCTTGACGCAAGGCCATCCGTAAACGACCGATTGACAGGAATGAACAATCCGGGCAACCGAAGGCATCAAGCGAACCAAACCAAAGGCAATCATCCCCAACTTCGGAAGAGAGAGGGTACGGTCATCACCAATATAAACCGAAGCAAAGGTCAACAGGGCCAGACCCAAAATCGCCAAAGTTTCCAAGAGAAGTCTAGGCATTTGCTGCATTGCATACTGCTTTCGCCCAGCAACCGCTCCCAACTGATTATGTTCCCTGAAGGTTTCCCTCAAAAAGGCATGATCATCCAAGAGTTTGAGTGCCTTGATTCCCGTAAATCCTTCTTGCAAGCTTTTTATCTTCATGGCTTCTCGGCGTTGTCGCTCTTTCCCCCACTCCAAAACTCGTTGCTTGGTAAATCGGTGAAACGCCCAACCCATTCCTCCGACAAAAACAATTGCCAGTAGACTGGCTTCAGGTTCGACGGAAACCAAAAGAACAATGATCGAGCACACGACCAAGCATTCGGCAATAATGACCAAAAT
>JAYOMW010000232.1:0-3479 GCA_038121045.1 Opitutia bacterium | reverse complement strand
CCACGGCTCGGAGATACTTGCTCTTCAGGTCGTCTTGTTTCCCATACGCATCGTCCAATTTTGATTTCAGTCGATCAACCGATTCAACTTTTTCTTCGTCGGTTTGCTCGTCGGTTTCCTCCGCTTCCGAGGCATCGAATTCAACGGGATCTTCGTTTTCAGGAGTTGGTAAGTTTTGTTCTTTTTCCATTGTTTTGAGTAAAGCAATTCAGGCAGTTATGCAAAAGGAGGGAATATTCGAGTTCAGGCAAATGGTTTGGCAAGGAAGTTATATTAGCAAAATCGATCCGTAACCAAAATGCTTGAATTCTCCAAAGGAGAAATCAAACAATTGCTAGAAAAAGGGCAGAGGGCATGTTCCCCTTTTTGCATTTTTTCGTCATGGACCGACAGCTTGCCTTCGAGTACGTGAATCATGATTGGGCCTGAATTAGAGTCTTTTAGCTTAACCGGGTTATTTTTTGTAAGATTGAATTTTTTAATGCGAAAATGATCGGAGTGAGAAATGACCTCCATGCCTTTCTCGATCATGGTAGTCGTGGGTTTTGGCTCGAAATCATTAAAATCAATGCATTGCATTGATTCTTTGATATGCAAGCTTCTCGGCCGTCCGTCCAAGCCAAGTCTTCCCCAATCATACACCCGATAAGTTGTATCAGAATTCTGTTGGATTTCGAGGATTAAGTTGCCTGCGTCAATCGCGTGTAGCCTACCGCTTTCCACCAAAATCGAGTCGCCTTTTTGGGATTGTACCCGATGACAGAGTGCTTCAACCGTCTTCTCTTCGACCGCTTTGCCAAAATCATCTAGGGAAGTTCCCTTTTTGAGCCCGATGAAAAGTCCGGAGCCTGGAGATGCTTCCGCGACATACCAATTTTCCGTCTTTGGCTCGCCTGATAACTTTTTCGCAATCTTGCGGGGAGGATGAACCTGCAAGCTCAGCCGTTTAGAGCAATCAAGCCACTTTACGAGGAGAGGGAATGGGCGTCCTGGTTCCCAATTCGGGCCCATGACGCTTTTTCCTTCGGTTTCCAACAGAACGGAAAGGGTTTGACCCCGGAGGTTTGTGTTGGCGAGCACCGAATTGTCTTCTTTCCTGTCAACGATTTCCCATGATTCCCCGATAAGGGATCCCTCGGGGGTCTCTCTTCCGAAAAGGTCACGGATTTTGGTGCCGCCCCAAATCCTTTCCTTGTAGATCGGTTCAAACTTGAAAATCATCATGAATTCCTTTTCTATACAAAAATGTGTGAAGTGGAAGCATGTTTGCTTTAGGGCAAATCGTACGGGAGGCTGCTGATTTTGGTTAATACTGGGTCCGAATCAAACAAAGGCTTGGAGAACGTTACACCTGACAGAAAGCTTTGGGTTTCCGTAGTCTTTGGTGTATTGGGCATTCTTTTGCTTGTGGCGCTGATAGAATACGATCCCCACTGCCTGCACAAAGATCCACCCGTTGACAAAACTCTTTTGTTGAACAAAGGGGGCCTTTGGGTCGCCGACTTTCTTTACGCTGTTTTTGGAATTGCCGCGTGGCTTTTGCCATGGCTTTTTGGAACGATATCTTTTCTTTGGGCCACAAGACAATCATCCAAAGAGAAAACGCGTAAATTGGTTACGATCTTTGCCGCTATCGTTTCCATCTCGGTCTTGGCCAATGTCAGGCATTATTCCTTGGATCCAGATGCCAGAGCGAAGAATTTTGGCCCTGATACTTTCAGGCACGGAGCAGGCGGTTCGATCGGGGCAATCGTTTATTCGGGATTGCCGTGGGACCCAAAGAGGGGTTGGATTGATGAGGGCAAAACCAATGGTTGGAAGAAAACGCCTTCCGATGACAATGGATTCTTCTTGGATTGGATGGGTGCATTGGGCACGAGCGTACTGATGGCATTTCTTTTGATGGGCAGCATGTGCGTTCACTTTTCGATGGAGCCTCTCAAATTACTTGGCTCCCTTGTTGGCCTTGGCAGGAAAGTCAAAGAACAGTTTCCGAAAAAGGCCGACGTAGAGGATGATTTAGAAGAAATTACGGACTCGAAGGAAAGCCAGGACATCTCAAGCTCAAAGGAAGACCTCAAAAAAATGTCCCCGAAAAAAAGGTGGAAATTCTCTTGGTTTGAAAAAGAAAAGGAGGACGATTTGCTGTTCGGAGACGTCTCGCTTCAAAACGAGGGCGGTTCGGTCACGCAGTCGAAGACACCCTCTCCCAAAAAACCCAAGCCAGATAAACCCAAACAAAAGGCAAATGACGAGCCACTTCCGAAAGAACTTTCGGTAACCCCCGAACCGCTTGATGACGAGGGTTCCCCAAAAGAAAAATGCGAACCCGACTCAAGTGTCAAAATGGATCCCGACCCTCAGGATGATCAGGATGCGGGTATGGATGGTTTCAAAGTCGTACGGGCGGCCAAAACCGAAAAAGCGGCTGATTTGTTTCCCGAACGAAAAGGCGATTACCATTTTCCAACGCCCGATCTTCTCATGGATCCCCCCGAAGTGGAGTCAAGCGACGACGAAGATCATATGCTTAAAGCCAAAAGGCTTAAGGAAACCCTTTCCCAATTCAAGATAGAAGTCGAAATGGGTGAGGTGCATACCGGACCTGTCATCACCAGATACGACGTTCATCCGGCTGCCGGGGTAAAGGTTGAAAAAATAGCTAACCTTGACAAGAATTTGGCGATGGCGCTTAAGGCTGAAAGCGTTCGTATTCTCGCTCCCGTCCCAGGGAAGGGTTGCGTTGGAATCGAGGTTCCGAATGCCAAGCCTTCCCCCGTCTGCCTCAAGGAAATACTTGAATCGAAGGCATGGGCTGATGCAGGGGCCGAAATACCCATTGTACTTGGCAAAGAATCAAGTGGACTTCCACTTGTCGCCGACCTGACGAAAATGCCGCACCTTCTGGTCGCGGGTTCGACGGGATCGGGCAAAACGGTATGCATCAACGCAATCATTGCTTCGCTTTGCTATTTCTCCAGTCCGGATGACGTTCGGTTCATCATGGTGGATCCGAAGATCGTTGAAATGAAAGTTTACAACGATCTCCCTCATATGCTCATACCAGTAGTTACCGAACCGAAAAAAGTTCCGGGCGCGCTCAAATGGCTATTGGTTGAGATGGAAAGAAGATATCAGATTTTTTCCAAAGTCGGGGTCCGAAACATTGCGGGATTCAATGCAAAGATTCTCAAAGACAAAGAGGAAAAGGAAAAGGCCCAAATGCTCGATGCCGAGATGACCCCCGAAGAAAGAGCCGCCTTATCCACGGTCGAGGTACCACGTGACGACGACGTTCTTGAGATTCCTGAAAACAAACTGCCTTATATCGTCTGCATCATAGACGAACTGGCGGATCTCATGATGGTTGCACAGGCCGACGTGGAGACTGGAATCGCCCGTCTGGCTCAACTTGCGAGAGCAGCCGGCATTCATTTGATCATTGCTACGCAGCGACCCTCCGTGAACGTCATTACGGG
>JAYOMW010000231.1:0-3525 GCA_038121045.1 Opitutia bacterium | reverse complement strand
GTCCGAGCGCAAATTTTGGGATTATGCGAGCAGTCAGACCATCACCCTCCAAAAAAATTAGCGGGCCTTAATAGAAGAGCGTTTCTGCCGATTGGCTTTCGGAGTGATGCAAGGGTTGTATTCTGATACCATTGACTTTGAAGATACTTTCGCAACTATTTCACTGTTCTATCATCAAACCCCAAAGAATGATTATGAAAAGCTTACCTTTCGCCACTTTGTTTGTGGCTATACTCTATGGTTGCGGACTATCCGTTCTGCAAGCCAAGGAAAATCGGATTCGAGATGATGACTCTCTCATGGAGCGTTACCGCAATGCGGAACGCGAAATCAAGAAGGCCATGAGTGAAGGACGAATTTCCCGCGATGAAGCGGGGAGGAAACTGCGCGAGATCAAGGGCAAACTCTGGGGGGATGAACGAGAGAAGGCCAGTAGTCGTGTCAAGGAAGACCCAGGTCATGAATTGCGCCAAGCTGAGAGGAGGATCCAACAAGATATCGGGAAGATCCAGGAAGCGATCGAGAAGGGTGAAATTTCCCACGAGGAGGCCCGCAAGAAATTGATCGAGTTTCATGAGGGTCAAAAAAAAGCAAGCCGGGAGCGTGAGTGGAAGATGATCAAGGAGCGGATCGAGGGAGCCGTTCGGGAAGGTAGGATGAGCCGGGGGCAGGCGAACGAGGAATTCGAGCGGATCGAGCTCCGCATGCATAGTCGGGATAAGATTGCCCGCGAGGCCAACGAAAGAGTGAGGAAGACCGAGCTCGAGATTCATGAGGGACTGGAAGCGGGTGAGATTTCCCATGAGGAAGCCCGTCAAGCCATACGTGAGGTGCATGAGGAGATGAATTACGTTGTCCGGCGCAAGCATTTGGAACTTGAGCTCCAAGACCATGAGCGAAGGATTGAGCAGGCGTTGGAATCGGGAGTGATCAGCAAGAGTCAGGCAGAAGAAAAAATGATCGAAGTTCGCCAACGTCTGACCAAGCAGTTCCGGGTCGAGCTGGGGCATGAGGAATCCAATGTGCGCAGAGGTTCCGATGAAAGGGAAGGGCGTGAGCGTCATCACGAGGCCCGGCATCATTCGAGAGAACGGGAAGGTCGTGAAGACCGCCGGCACCATGAAGATGAACGAGAACTTTGGGAGGCGGTCAGGCGCGGTTTGGACGCCGCCGTCAGGTTGGGCAAGCTTGATCGGGAAGAAGCCCGTGAGATATGGGAAGACTTCAGAAGCGAAGACGAAGAGGAAGAAGACGAGGAAGCCTTTGAGGAAGAAGACTTGGAGTGATTGGCCTCGTTGTTTTTCGAAAGGCAACCCTTCCGGGTGATCGGCTGTGACTTTGGGATGAGATGAAGGCCCATCGTTACCACGATTTGGACGCCCTGCGGGCTTTCGCCATGCTCCTGGGGATTGTCATACACGGTCTGCTCTCTTTCGTCGGTTGGTCTGTCTGGCCCGTTCAAGACGTGAACCAGTCCGAACTCTATGGGATTCCAGTCATGTTCATTCATGGGTTCCGCATGTCCTTGTTCTTTTTCGTGAGCGGATTCTTTACCATGATGATGTGGGGAAAACGAGGATCGGCTGGTTTGTTGGTTCATCGGTTCAAGCGCATCGTTCTTCCCTTTTTCGTCCTCGGTTTACTGATTTTTCCGATGCTCAACAATATGAAGGCTTTGGCCGACTGGGTGGGTGAGGGGCGAGAGGAAAGGGTAGCCGAGACTCGTGAAGACAAGGAGATCGAGAAGCCAAAGTATGAAGTCCCGGATGATTTGGGAGGGGCGGCCAGGCAGGGTGACCTCGATTTGATCGTGAAATTTCTGAATTCGGGTGCTGATATAGACGGCAAGTACGACAAGGGTTTTACTCCGCTTCATTGGGCGGCTGCAATGGGTGAAGCAGAGGCGGTTAATCTTCTTGCCGAAAAAGGGGCGGATTTGAATTCAAGGGATCAGGCCCAATCGACACCGATTTTAGTGGCGTCTTTTTTGGGCCGTGCCGAATGCGTTCGAATGCTTTTGGCGAAAGGAGCCGACGCAGAACTTAGAAACGTTTACCAATCCCGTCCTTTGGAGGCGATGTCGACCGATCGGAAGACGACATTACAGGTAGCTGAAAATCTTCTGCAGATTCCAATCAAGTGGTCGGACGTCCAAAAGGGGAGGCGAAATATCGTGAAGCTTTTGACTCGTGCCAAAAAACCTCATGGATCGAACAAGCCTGTTGATAAGATGAATCTATGGGAAGCCGTAAGAGAAGGAGAGGTCGAAAGAGTTTCGGAATTAATTGATCAAGGGACTGCCTTTCCCAATCAAAAAGATAACAAGCAAATATCTGCTCTTCAATGGGCTTCCCTTTTGGGGCAGACCGAAGTTATCGAGCTTCTAGTAGAAAAAGGGGCGAAGGTTAATGCGAATGACTCTTGGTATGGCGCCACACCCTTGCATTTTGCAGCCCTTTTCGGGCAAGCTGAAAGCGTGGAAACGCTTCTGTCCTTGGGGGCTGACCCAATTCTAGAGAGCGACTCGGGCATACAACCGATCGCATTGGCTTATTTCGATCAATCGATGACCGAGAGATTCGTCGAGTTTCTTCTTCTCGATATTGACATAAGAGAGATTGAGAAAGGAAGAGAGGAAGTAATCGAAAAACTAAGTTGCTTGCCTGCTTCCAGCTCTCTCAGCTCATCACCTTTGCTAAGTTTGGTCAGCTGGTTTTTGCGGAACTATATGCCGGATGGCAGATTCATTACCCATCATCTTTGGTTTCTCTACGACTTGGTTTACCTGGTGCTGGCTTTCGTTCTTGTCGCAAGTGTTCTCAAGTTTGTCCCCATGCCAAAATTGTCCGAGTGGTTGGCCGAGTTCCCCCTTCGACTGCTCTGGTTGGTTCCCTTGACCTATTGGGCTCAGTATTCGATGGGTGGCGGTGGAGAGGACGGATTGTTCGGACCTACGACTGCAGTCTGGCTCGAACCCGATTGGATCAAGCTAAGCTATTATGGGATCTTTTTCGGGTATGGGGCGCTCTGCTTTCGGCACAAAGGCTTTCATGAGAAAGTCGGACGGTTTTGGCCAATCCATCTTTTTGTTTCGGTTGTCGTCTTTTTGACCGCACTGAGCCTTATCGAGACGAAAGACATGGAGTTTCGCTATGAAATCATTTCCCTTTGCTCAGCCCTTTTCGTCTGGCTCATGATCTTCGGTCTAATCGGTCTGTTCCGGAAGTTTTTTTCCAGGGAAAATACAAAGATTCGCTTCATTTCCGATTCCGCCTATTGGCTCTATATCGCTCACCTACCACTCATTCAAGTTGTGCAGATTTGGGTGTCCGATTGGCCCGTTCCGAGCGTTTTAAAACTTGTCTTCGTCTGTTTGGTAACGACCGTATTGCTGCTTGTCTCCTACCGCTATCTCATCCGCTACACTCCAATCGGAACCATGCTCAACGGCAAGCGGAACTTGTCTCCCGCAGGGTAATGAACGACGATACAGTTTGAGGGTTTCTCAAAAAGAAGCCTTTTTTA
>JAYOMW010000230.1:2403-3534 GCA_038121045.1 Opitutia bacterium | reverse complement strand
TTGGCGAAAGTCTTTAAGCTGGTTGAGCTAACGTTGAGATCTTGCAAGTTGGAAGAACGCGTCGAATAAGCGATGAAGGAACCATCCCTACTTATGCTTGGCTCACGACTTCCCTGGTTTCCTCCCGTTTCGCTGCCTGGGTCTCCGTCCAGAGAAGGAGATTCGCTGACCCGCACCGATCCACCGCCTGACTTGACGGCATCAACGGTGATTCGGAAAACATCCCCTTCGGGATTTACAAGAAGCGGTACGGCCGTGGCGTTCTTTTCGGGAGCAGGTGAGCTCGCTGCAGAAACCACGGTAAGGGTCGGATTCACATAGTTTCGACCGGGGTTGTCGATGGCAAAGGTCAAGATCTCTCCGTAAGGATTCAAGCTTGAGACGCTCACAGAGGCTCCAGTTCCGTTTACGTCGTTAATCAGCACGGTTGAGCCGGCTGTATATCCCAACCCGGCATCTTCGATCAAAATGTGGGCGATACCTTTGCCGCTTACCATGTTTCTGGCAGAGGAAACAAAGCTTATGGCTTCTCCGTTCGCACTTATCTCGGGCTCTTTCGTATCTCCCTCACTCGGAAGGTTTCCTTCTTCGGTCCGTCCCGCGAAGTAGAAATTACCGTTTTCCCAAAGCAATACGTCCGCATGAGAGTTGGCATCGCTTTCCGAACCGACTAAGTCCGTTGCATAAGTAGTGAAGACAATCCGGGTTCCGTCTCCGCTGATGGAAGAATCAAAACTATCGGCATTTCCATTGGTAATTAATTCGACGGTACCTTGGCTTAGACCAAATTTTTCTTTCCAAAGAAAAATTTCTTTTCCAGAGTAAGTCGCAGATGAAACCAAATTGTCCG
Source organism: Opitutia bacterium (assembly GCA_038121045.1). Classification (GTDB taxonomy): domain Bacteria; phylum Verrucomicrobiota; class Verrucomicrobiia; order Opitutales; family Seribacteraceae; genus Seribacter. The sequence continues at coordinate 2,684 of JAYOMW010000230.1, read as the reverse complement.
CGTGGGACTCGAAAACTACCCTTGATGCATCTGCGTTTGGTACGGGGTAAAAACTCCCTCCGTTTGAATCGTCGCCCTGGCTATCGAGACTCAGGCGCAAGAGCTTTTGATTGAAGATGTCGTAACGAAAGACATCGGAATGTCCGTTGTTATCATTGGCCACCAAGTTGGATGCGAATGAATGAAAAACTACGAAACGACCATCGGATGATACCTTTGGAGCATAACTTGATGCATTCGGAGAAGCCCCGTTGAAAGCCAATGTCAATTCCGTTGCGGTC
>JAYOMW010000230.1:0-2393 GCA_038121045.1 Opitutia bacterium | reverse complement strand
AGCCAAGACATTTCTCAGAACAATTCGGTTTACCGTTCCATCAAAAGACTCGTAGGCAATCATTTGACCGTCTTCACTAGAACTAGGCCGAGCCATTCGGGTTCCAACGAAGCCAGCGTTTACAGAACTCTCCAGAGAAAGATCGACGGTATTCTCAGATCTCAAAGTTAGGGTAGGAGTAGTGGGTGGGCTAAGCAAGGCTCCATTCAAATCTGCAATTACATAATAATCGCCTTCAAAGTTGTCGGGTAACATCTGAACCCAATCCAGCGTGATTGATTCGTTAGGCAAAAGACCGTTTCCAAGACCAGTGGATCCTAAATCAAACTGCCTGAGAAGAAAATCATTCGTCGAAGGAGTCAAGTCGTTGGAAAGAAAAACTCGGTAATCAAAGGTGTCTCCAGGTGCAACTGGACCGGTTCCGACGTTACGAATGACGACACTGAATCGGACTGCATCAAGCCCTTGGAAGGCTCCTTCCAGACCCCCGTTGATTTGAAAATTGGCAGGCTGCAGGTTGGCCTGCCCTCCGTCCACGTTGATCGTATGATCAAACGTGTTGTTTCCTTGTTCGTTCTGCTCAAAAATCATACCGCTTGCAGGATCATCAACCGTAACGGTAACGTCTAAAGCACCAGGTTGTGCGGAAAGGGGTATGTACACGTTTGGGATCGTGAAAGCATTCGCGCTGTTGGGGCCTATAGGCCAAGTACCCGCTGAAAAACCAACGGGAGGAAAAACGATACTGTGACGATAGGGAGATCCTGCGACGGATGCCTCGATCTTAAAAAAAACTCCCGGCTCAGTTTGAACGGCCGCCAAGTTTCGAATCGTACCGGTTAAATTTACGAATTCTCCGGGCCGGGCAATAGCCGACGGGTCAACGTCAAGTCCAAGGTCCGCGATAAGCAATGGAAAATTGGTGGTGGCAAAGGACAGCAGGGAAACCGGCGAAGATGCTTCAGCTCGAGCTTGCCAACGATTGCCTGCAGTCCACTTGTCATCCTCGCTCCAGGGCATGCTGAAAGTTTGGGAAAAATTAATTGTCCTTCCGTTCATACCTCCAAAATCCTGAATGATCGGTGAAATAAGAATGGGATTGTTGGAAGGATCCCGAACTTCTATCGCAATACTTACTGGCGTGCCTCCTGGAATCGCAGTGGAATTCGGGTCATGGGAAACCGAGCCGGAGACGGTAAAATTTTCCCCGACGAGGACTTGGTTGATCGGGTCAAGCGCAACGCTAAGAGTTTGCCCTTGAAGAAAAGCTCCGCAAAAAAGAGAGCCTAATAAGCATATTAAACGGCTTAACTTCATTGAGAAATGCTTGGGTTCATTGCGTGGGGAGCCATGTTTTAGTACCAAAATTATAAAAAAGGCGAGAATTTCCCGAAAGATTCCAGTAGCTCCATCCCGTATCCGTACGATAAAAATGTGGGAACACGTCAGGTTTGGTCCACCACCAGGCATTGAATGCGGAATCCCAAAACCAAAAACCGTTGGAGTTGTCCGAGCTGACGTAAAGCCAGCTCAACGAGGGATGATAAACCCAGGATGAACCCGATGAATAAAAGCTGCCCAACCAGGAAGAGGTCGCCCAGCCCATTTTGTCACTCAACGGGGTTGAGGTAAGGCTAAGGAGATTATCCACCAGTAAGCTTCCCTTGATTGTAGAACTCATGCCCTTTCCGTCGGAGAGTGAAACGGATACCTCCATCCTTGTCGCGGCATAGTTGATCAAGTCATCGGGGTCGCTGATCGACAGAACGCCCGTGGAGGAAATCGAGAAGGGCAAGGTCCCGTCCCCGTCCAGATCGAAGTTTCTTGAAGTAATCGAATAAGATATGGCATCCCCGTCCGCATCCGCCCCGGTGATGTTGGCAAGCTGCTTGCCAGTGCTCCAATCGCCTGCCCGGATGGAAGCGCTGAATGGAGGTGCCGACGGTGGGAAAACGTTGATGGAAGCAAAGGAGGCACTTTGGGCCTCCAAGTCTTGCTGGCTAATGGCAAGAGAACTAATGGCCTCGCCGTTTTCGGTCAAGGAAGCGTAACCGCCTATTACCTTGCTTGCGATCGCTTTTTGGTTCTTGGCCAGACCCACGGCAAGGGCTTTGGAAGAGGCACCGCTTGCCGATGATTGCAACAGCAGGTTGTCGCCAGCGCGAATGAACTGTACTGCCTCGGAGGTATCGGCATCAGAAGTTCCCGGTTGAAGAGCCTGCAAGGAGGAAACGAGAGCCTGACGAACCAAAGTGTCGTCGCTGAGCGGATTGGGGTCACCTGCTTTCCAAGCTTCGACCTGTCCGGCCAATTCGCTTATGAAAGCCGTGCCCGCTTGACCGGGAGAGGTGAAGGGGATTTTGCGATACTTGGCAAAGGCGTCAACTTGGTTC
>JAYOMW010000229.1:0-3621 GCA_038121045.1 Opitutia bacterium | reverse complement strand
GATACTTTGCCGACTGACACGGTGACGTATCCGTTTTTTCGGAACCAGGCGGGAATACTAGGGCTCTGAATATGGTTTGAACGGGCAAAAAGGGCTCTGTTGTGGGAAGGTCCGTATTTTCCGGTCAAAAGAGTGTACCGCAACGCGCCGCAGGTGGGCGCCTGCACATAATGACGATGAAAGGGGCGCCCTTGAGCGGCAAGCTTGTCGATGTTCGGCGACTTTACGTAGTTTGCTCCGAAGGCTTTGAGTTCCGAGCGCAAGTCGTCCACGCAAATCAAGAGAACGTTGGGTTTGATCAAACCATTCGCATGTGAAGCGGTCAGCAAAGTCGCGATAAGAATCAGCAGGCGCAGGAACTGACAAAGAGGCGGGGGCATCGGACAAGAAAAAGTTGAATCTTCGGTATTTACAACCAAAGAAGACATGCGTCCTCGAAAAAAGTTTCAGTCCATGCGGAATTTGAATATGCACAAAGAGAACCCACCGCCTCTTAGATTAGCGGTTGATTCTGACCGAAATCCCTCCGCTTCGGGAAAAGGAACGGGATGAAGTGGAGAGTCCGGCCCCGGAAACCCCGACTCCCGACATCCTCATTCCACCACCAAACGGGTTGACGAAAACGGGGGCAGGTCCGCGGGGGAGAACAAGAACTTGGTTGTTGGCGGGGTTTCCGTTTAATACCACGATTCTTTGGGGTTGCTGATAAAGAATGGGTCCGCCCACGCTGGAAAGGCCATACAGGTTGCCGGATGGCAAATAAGTGGTCCCGGTAGTAATGGTCCGGTTGGAGCCGGCCTGAAAGGCGATTCTAGCCTGCCAATTGTCCTTGACGAGATCGAAACTGACTTGGGTCGCATTAAAACGATCATAGGTTCGGCCCAATCGATCGTAACCGTCGACCCAAGCAAGAAAAGGCGTTGGACCGTTACCGATCACAATGGGGGCGTAGCCAGGTCCGTAAAGTACGGTTTGACCATATCCGATTCCGCCGGCGTTGAGGATCTTGAGGTACATTTGCAGATGACCGGGGTATTCCTTGCCGACGTATAAATAATTTTCCTTTGTTCCCTCCACCCATTTCAAAACATAAGCCTGATCTTCTGCGCTGAAAGTCGAAAGCTTGGAATTGAAGGTCCGTCCGTCCGCGCGCCGGATGCTCACGACGTCGGTTTTTTCATCATACCCGATCAAGGTCGCTTCGATCTTACGGACGCCATCCGAGCTCGTGAAGGTCCTTGACCAAACCGAGAGGCTGCTAAACAGCACGGCGAGCGCGACCATGAAAATCTTCATGTTCAACACCCTAAGGGCGTCCCCTCCCCTCCGTCAAATGCCAAGAAGGGTTTTTTTGTCTTGTCGGGATGGCAAGACAAGCATCCAATGCCATCAAAATTCAATCTTCAATCAACCCGGACCCTAATGAAACTCTCTTCTTTCCTCGCCTTTTCAATTCTCTCGCTCTGCCTCTCTTTGACGGCCAAGGATTTGCCTTTTGGAAGCAAGCCCAACGTCATTCTTATGATTACCGATGACCAAGGCTATGGCCCGATAGGCAAACATGGCAATCCATGGATCAAGACTCCCAACTTGGACAAACTTCATGGCCAAAGTACGCGTTTCGAACGGTTTTTGGTCAGCCCGACCTGCTCACCTACCCGGGCCGCCCTTATGTCGGGACGTCACCCAATGAAGAATGGAATTACCCATACGATTCTGGAACGCGAACGCATGGCTCTGAGCACGGTGACCCTTCCTCAGGTTTTGGCCAAGGCGGGTTACGTTTCGGGAATTTTCGGAAAGTGGCACTTGGGGGACGAGGAACCTTATCAGCCTCACAAGCGCGGTTTCGACGAGGCCTTTATTCACGGTGCGGGAGGAATTGGTCAGGCTTACAAATGCTCTTGCGCCGATGCGCCGGGAAACAAGTACTTCAACCCGACCATCCGGCACAATGGTTCCTTCGTAAAGACCAAGGGGTATTGCACGGATTTGTTTTTTACGGCCGGGCTGGGGTGGATCAAAAAGGTGAAGGACAAAGGAAAACCCTTTTTCGCCTATATTACGACGAATGCGCCGCACGGTCCTTTCATCGCTCCGCCCGAAAATGCCAAGCGGTTCAAAGACTTGGGTTTCTCCGAAAGAGATGCCGGTTTTTATGGGATGATCGAGAATATCGACGAGAACATGGGAAGGCTTATGAACAAGCTCGATGAATGGGACTTGAGCAAAGACACCATTCTTATCTTTATGTCCGACAACGGTTCGGTGGGTGGAATGGTGCGGGAAGGCGCCAAATTGGGAACTTCAAAGGAAGGAAAGCCCATGCTAGCCTTCAACGCAGGAATGAAGGGGGCCAAGGGCTCGTCTGACGAAGGGGGAGTCCGCGTCCCGTTCTTCGTTCGCTGGCCTGGTAAATTCGGAGCGGGGGATGCCGTGCAAAGGATTTGCGCTCACATTGACCTTTTGCCGACACTTGCGGATATTGCGGGAATCGAGCAATTACCCAAAGGCCAAGTCGAAGGCCGAAGCCTCGTTCCTCTTCTCAAGAATCCCAAGACCAAGTGGAACGACCGCTATCTTTTCACGCAAGGGGCTCGCTGGAAGACAGGATCCGAGCCGACGGATCATATGTGGAAGCGGTTTGCGGTCCGCAACGAGCGTTTTCGGCTTGTGGAGAACAGTCTTTACGACATGGAGAAGGATCCTTCCCAAAAGACTGACGTTGCATCCGAGCACCCCGAGGTGGTCAAGGCCATGCGGGCCGCTTACGAAAAGTTTTGGAAGGAAACCCGGCCTCTGATGGTAAACGAGGACGTTCCCATGTCCCCCACCCGCCCCTTCCACGTTTTGCACGCCAAGCAGCTAAAAGAAGGTGGAATCCCTGAGTGGAAGGCACCCAAGCTCTAGGAAACACTCGAAAGGAAATCCTCAGTCATGCCCGATTCACCTAAGCTGAACGCTCCATGGGGAACCCCCTCGAGCGGCATGACTCGTCGCTCCTCTTTCAAATGGGCCGCCACCGCGGCGGCCGGGGCCATGGCAACCGCGAGCAGTTCGTCCGTAGCGACCGCCGGACCCGGCAAGGCCGACGATCGCCGCCGTTCATCGAAACGCTACAAGATGATGAAGTCCATCAATCAATGGGCTTTCCCCTATCCGGAGAGAATGAACCTTCGGGAGTGCATGCAATTGGCCAAAGATGCGGAGTTCGACGGGATCGAATTGAACTATGACTTGGACAACGATCTTTCCCCGAAAAGCGGGACCAAGGAGTATCATGCCATACGCAAGATGGCCGATGAGATCGGGATCGCGATAAGCGGTTTGTGTTCCTTCCTGTTCTGGCCTTATCCTTTGACGAGCAACGACCCCCAAGAAAGAAAACGCGGCATGGAGTTGGCGGGCCTGATGACGAGGGCCGCTCACGATCTCGGGGTGGAAAACCTGCTGGTGGTGCCAGGCGCCGTACACATGCCTTGGCGTGAGGATCACGATCCAACGCCAAACGACGTTTGCGACAAACGGGCCCGTGAGGCCATGGGAAAACTTCTCCCCACCGCTGAGAAGCTTAAAGTGAAGCTGAACGTGGACAATATTTTTTTTAACGGGTACCTGTTA
>JAYOMW010000228.1:0-3647 GCA_038121045.1 Opitutia bacterium | reverse complement strand
CCCTCGATCGTTTTTGATTATCTTACAGGTAGCTTTTTCTACCTTGAATCTCAGGAATAGAGTTTTTGAAAGCATCGACCCTTTCGTTGGGTCAATGGCACTTGTCACAAGGTGAACAGAATGCCTTAAAGATCCAAAATCAAATGGATACTCCACCACTTTTACCGGGCACAAGGTTTCACCCCGCACTCCAGAAAAAAACTTGATAGTCAAGGACTGAGAAAACGAAGTCGACAACTCGAAGTCGCTTGAAGCACAAACGATTTTCCCTCTTGAGGAAGTTCAGTCTCGACGGACAAGGCAACCAAATATTGAGACTTCCGTTCCGGTGCCGCATTGCCTTCGTGGATTGACCACTTCTCGAGGTTGGCATAGCGAACAGGAAACGGTCCGATCTTTTGACCTGGAAAAAGAGTAAAAGTTTGTTTGAAAGAATTTCCCTTTTTTTTCTGGTACGACAAACGAATTTTTTCTCCACCGCCGAGCTTGTACAGCGACAGTTCGCAAGCTAACCTTGAGTTTGCATCGTTTGCAGGTCTTGAATTCGCCAAAACCAAAAAGGAAATCGTAAGGGACTTGCTTCGGGTATTTCTAAAGTAAACGTTCAGGTAAGTCGGGCATAACTTCGTTTTGTCTTTTTCAATTGCCAAGGCTACTCCTAGTTGAAGACCATCGACTTGCTTCCCCCAAGAAATTATTTTGCGCCTATTAGCCTCTATTTCCGCTGAGGTTTTCCCTCCGTTTTTGCGCAAGAACGCATAAAGCTCATTGTGTCCGAATGCGAGGGCAAGATCAGTGGGGGTATCGTCCAAAAAGTCATAATTAGGATCGAGAACTCCTCGAATCTTAACTTGTCCGTTTAGGTCGCCCCCTTTGCTCAACAAGACTTTGGCTTCATCAAGCCATCCATTGCGGACAGCTTCGTGAAGCAAAGAAAAAGCCTCTTGATTGGAATCTTCATTCGCCTCACTCATGGATGCAAGGCAAAGGGTAAACCCAAGGCAAACTAATCGGAAAACATGAACCCCTGCTCTACTCAAAGCGAAAAATTAGCAAATTAGTGGATTGGGGAACAAAGGCAATCAGAGGGTTAGAAGCTAAGTTTCCCAGTTAGATCAAATCATTTTTTTTGGCCGGCCTTTTTCAGCCATTCCTTTACGCTTAGCGTATTGGCACCGAGATCAAAAGCTTCGACTTCAATTTGGTCACCGTTCTTCATCAACTTGAAATTCTTCATAATTTCGGCGCGATGACGTTGCGAAAGTTTTTCGAGATTAAGAACGACGGTTTTGCCGACTGCCTTTTTAGGATTTTCCGCTTTGTTTGCTTTCCAAGTCTTCATGATCCGATCGATCCTGAAACTGAAGGATAGCTCTTTTTTTTGGATAAGCTTACCGTTCATCATTCCACGAAACCCTGACAATTCCTCAGGTATCCCTGAAGAACCACTCTTTTTTTCAGCGAAAACATAGGTGGCTAGATTCAAAATCAAAAACCCGCTTATAAAGAAGGACAGTAAACTCTTTGGTATTTTCATGGCTCTACTAGGTATTAAGTATTCTTGCTTAATCAGGGGGCAACAAATGAATAAATTTTAATTATCAAACCAATCAGTTTTATTCATCGTTTTTCTTTTCAATGTCAAGAGCATTCAGTCGCTCCACTTATATCGTTTTTCATTCTCTCCGATCAGATTGTCATCGGTAATCCGAACGCTTATCCCAAACCTTTGCTTTCCAATGCTAGAACCGATTCAAAACAAATTTTTTAAAATCCAAAATCAAAATACCAACGAATATATTATTATTCTCACAATCAAACTTAACTTCGAACTTCCAAAATTTCATGAAAATCAAATTACTTTCAACGTTCACGTTTCTGATATTCCAATGCCTTTTGGTGGGGGCTCCACAAAAAGACATCGTCGACACTGCGGTCGAAGCCGGCAGTTTCAAGACTTTGGTTACCGCCGTACAAAAAGCAGGTTTGGCGAAGACCCTCAAAGGAGACGGTCCCTTTACTGTGTTCGCCCCATCCGACCAAGCCTTCAAGAATTTCTGGCCCGGGACTTTGCAAAACTTACTCAAACCCGAAAACAAGGATAAACTCGAATTGTTGCTCACCTATCACGTGGTTTCCGGTAAGGTTAAATCGAAAAAAGCAATGAAACTTGGGAGCGTAGTACCCCTGAGCGGAGGATCATTGAAACTTTCGGTCAAAGACAAGGAGTTGTTCATCAATTACGCCAAGGTCGTCAAAGCCGACGTCAAAGCATCAAACGGTATTATTCATGTAATTGATCACGTGTTGGTTCCAAACATGATGAAGAAACAAAAGCAAATGCCCACTCTTGCGAACTGAGTCGTTCGCGTCGAAAAGCCAAATCCAATCGTTGATTCTCGTACGCAAGCCAGCGAAACATTCTGAATAAGTTCTGTGATTACTCTCAATCGCATCGCTTGGTAAATTCCCAGTAGAATTTTATGCCAAGCGAAGAATGTCACGCATCCAACGAGCCATCCCCTTTAATCGGGACTCGTCTCCCCCTTTCGTTTCGGCCGTTGCCCAACCGGCGAACTTGATTCTCTCGAGTTCCTTTCGCACGTTCTTCCAGTGCACTTCTCCGTCATCCGTACCCACGGCATCGGGCGACCTTTTCTTGGGATCTCCAAATCTTTCGTGTCCCCGGTCTTTGATATCAAGCTTTGCGATCCGGTGACCGAGAACGCGTACCCAATGCTCGGCGGTTTGTTCAGTCCAAGTAATCGCATTTCCGGTGTCGAAGTAAGCGCCCACCGCAGGTGACTTGAGTTCATCGATGAAACGGGCCATTTCTTCGGCCTTTTTGAGGAAGGAATTACGAACGTTTTCCACGAGTAGACGAACACCAAGCTTTTCCGCCCGGGGAATCGCCTTGCGCAAGTATCCTTGAGCAAGTTTGAAATTCTCATCATACGAAAGTTCGGGCTTCAACCTTGCCACGACCAGGACGGCGTCTCCCCCAACCGAATTGCATAGATTGAGAGGCTCTTCGTACTCGTCCGAAGATCCGTGAACGACACCATGGACCACCACGCCCGTGGTGTCGATGGCTCTTATGATTTCCTTGAGCTCATGGCGCTGCCCCATGGTGATTTCAACCCCCTGAAAACCAGCTGCCTTGAGGGTCTCGAATTTCGCCTGAACGGAGACGGAATCACGAATCATCGAATATTTGACTGCGAGCTTGATCTTCCCCTTTTCATTCTTGGCAAATAAACGCGGCAATAAACCGAACGGTGCGAAACCGCTTGCGGCGCCGAGCATCAGCAAATCCCGGCGATTCAAATTCTTGGCTTGGCCCAATCTCAATTGACTTCCTCCGCTTTCACTTCCTTGCCCCTTTTCGACAATCCTTAATGTCGTAAGAACCGTTTCGACGGAAAAGCCGGAATGCCATCTGAATCAAGGGCCCAAAACCGACTGCAATGGGAATGCGCTCCAACGGGGGCATGAAAAATCTTATACATACAACTTGGCTCGATTTCTTTTTCCATGAACTGAAGGTCCGCACTTCGGATTGCCATTCATTGGGAATCACATTAAAAGGCAAAATGCTTACACATCTAGGTCAATCTTCCTTACTCGTTAAATCACTTGCCTTTATC
>JAYOMW010000227.1:0-3652 GCA_038121045.1 Opitutia bacterium | reverse complement strand
TACGTCTTGTGGAGAGAGGGCAAGTTGTTCCGCGGAAAGCATTAAAGATCTTTTCATTCCGGTTGATTTTTTAACTTTGGACTTTGGGATCATCTGCGTGAGTCCACCTTGACTGAGAACCAGTTCCGGATCACCTCTTGATTCGGTTATTCCATGAAGAATTTCACCATTTTTCAGAACATATTCAGTCCCCTGAAATCCATGGGCAATTCCTTGAGATGGATTAACGATCGCGTGAATGATCGCAGAGGTCGACTGCTTGGCCGCCCATCCTTCCAAGCGAGGCCCGAAATTTGCTCCAACTCCATTGACCTCATGACACATGGTACAACGTAAAATGGTTGTTTTTCCTTTTACGGGATCTCCGGAAAGCTTCTCGATTTCAGAGACTTTCAGAGAAGTCTTTTCAGTCTCTGCCGGAGTGCTGATTGCCACAATATTCATGTCATCAGGATTATAGATTCCTGACTTTTTGAGTCTGGAATGGAGCTCGTATTTATTCCATGCCGTAAGACTGCGTTTCAAAATCCACTGGGTAATCGCCCGATTGATTTCGGGATCTTTTTCACTTTGACCCAAAGCGAAGAGAGTATCAGGGGCAAGGGGATGGTTGGTGAAAGCGATTGATTCGATGGCGAATAGCCTGTCTTTCATTCTTAATTTCGAATTTTTGACTCTGGATTTCAAGTCCGGCAGCGCTTCTTTGGTTCCGAGCCTCCAAGTGATTCGGGCAAAAGCTTGATTCCACTTTGAGGAGTTTCGCATGCCAAGTTTATCCCGTAAATACGTCCAGAGCTCGCCCTCCTTTCCCGCTGCTCCCAACCCTATGGACTCAACGTAATTTTTGTCATAACCATCATAATTCTTGGCTACTTCAAGCAAAACTGGGTTTGCTAGTTGAGGTGGGAAGCCTCTCATGGAAAGCGCCGTGTCACGGCGCACACCCGGAGCGGGGTCTTTGGCCATTTTTTTTGCGAAAGGCAGGAGTTTGTCCCCAGATCTGCGAAGACTCCTGTAAGCGACTAGGCGATAGGTGGAATTTTCAGAGTCCAGAAGCTCAACGACCTCTTTCTTTCCTTTTTCTCCAAGATGAGGAAGCAACCAGATCGCTCTTGCAGCGACATATGGATTCTTGTGATTAAGTAACTTCTTTACGGCAGCGTATGCTTCGGCACCTTTTTTTCGCAATGCTTGAAAACCCAAAAACCTAAAGTTCGGATTGGGGTTGGTCAGAGCCTTTACCTGACCGCTGATGGAATTTAGTTCAAGTTTAGGCACGAGACCTTGAAAGTTTCTAGGGGCAATCCGATAAATGGCTCCCGACGATGACTCATCGCGGGTGGCATGTCCACCGGAGCCCGGATCATACCAATCTGCAACGTAGATTGCCCCGTCGGGGCCAACTGATACGTCGGAGGGTCTGAAATGCACTCGTTCGTCCCGATCTTCTTCGCCAAGGGATGGAGAAGTGGATCGAGTGCTTAGGAATGAAAAGCGATCCATGCTGTAGGTCGCTCCCTTCGGTTCAGGTTTGTATCCGTAGATGGTGTTTCTTGAAGCTTCGCAGGATAGATAGGTACCTATCCAATCGTCACCCAACGCCCCATTCTCATAAAAAGTCACACCAGTGGGTCCGCCGGAACCATATACGTCGCCCGCATCAAAAGTCCCGGGGTCATCCTGTCGCCAATGAGCTCTGGGGATTGCCTGACCAGGTCTTTTGTCAGCCTGCCACTTATGCTGACCGTCCAAAGAATAATACCCTGCGGATCCAAATTCCAAAACGTAAGAGTTCCGGCAACTTGAATAATCATCGTTGTCGCTTTGATACATGTCCCCCAGAGAATTCACCACCTGCTCGTAGCTGTTACGGTAACCGTGGCCAATAATTTCCGCATGCGTGCCATCTGGATTCATTCTCACACTGAAGCCGGAAGTCCATACGTGGCCATCGTCACTTTTGGCTCCTTTAAGTTCGTGAGTAGGGGTGTAGAAATATTTTTCGCTGGCTCCGCCTCGGTAATTGCTATTCATGCGGAAAGTCTTTCCCGAGTTGTCGGTAAATATCGCTCCGCAATTCCCACTGTTGAAATACCATTTGCCGTCCGGACCTGAAGTAATGGAGTGAAGAGAATGGTCATGCTGGCGACCATTAAAACCAGTTAATAAAACTTCTCGCTTGTCCACTTTCGGATTAAATTCAAGGTTACGATCCACGTCGGTGTAAATGACGATATCCGGAGGTTGGGAGATGATGATTTGATTATCGAATACAGCGATACCCAAAGGTGATTCCAAATAAGGATCTTGAAGGAATACTTTTGATTGGTCGGCCTTTCCGTCTTTGTCGGTGTCGATCAGAACCATGATTCGATCTCCGGCATTTCTGCGAATGCCAAGTTTTTCGCGGTAGTTGACTCCTTCGGTCACCCATATTCTGCCTTTGGGGTCAATGGACATGTTCGTCGGGTTGTAAAAAAGAGGACTTTTTGCCCAAAGCGTAATCTCCAAGCTTGAATCCAGTGAAAACTTATCTACGCGAACGTGATTTGCGTCACTCGAGGGAGGCCAGGACATTGAACTTCTTTTTTGGTCCCCCAACAACAAACACGATGCAGTGAGAAGAACAGGAAGGGATGAAGCCAAAGTGAGTTTCATTTGTTCGAAACGGTTTGAAACAAGGTTATTTCTTGGTTCTTGAATCAAGAGATCAGGAGTAGGCAATTCAATCTCTTCAGGAAAGTCAGGGCGGTTTAAATTTTGGTTCAGCATGGCTTTGGTCACGGATTTGGAGGGAACTCCATTTGCAGGAACTTCCACGCGGGCCACCCATGCAATCGTATTAAGAATTAGTTTCCTGTAATTATCAATGGCCCAATTTCGATGGTAGTGCCCTCCGACGAATCCTGCGCCTCTGGCTCCTTTTTCAGGATCTGAGCACCAGAGCAAGGCTTGAGGAGTCCCAAGTTTTTCTTCTGCGTTTTTATTCCAAAATTTCGAACTGCCATAACGTATCATGTTTTGCTCGGTCGGGGTGGCTGTGGCCAGGGGGTAACAATGATTGCAATTCTTGGGGAAATTCAGATTCCAATAAAATTCGTCGAATGCGGTTAATTCTTTGACACCTCGACCAACCGGATGGCCTTTTCTCGTTCGAATGTCAGCGACCCATGATGGATTGACGGAAAAATCATCATCATAAAACCCCCCAATCCACTTATGATAGTATTTCTGCGCAATGTCTTTGGTTGGGTGAACCCCATAGTGCATGAACATGATGCTCATGCCTCCTTTAACCTTCCTATCCAAAAAGGCATATTTTTCGCCAAAATCTCCTCCTCCATCCGCGTATATTATACAGGCGTCGACGTTGTCAAAAATCGACTCGTCTTCTGGCCATCCATACCAGTGAACCTTTGCCTTGACGGGAAGTCCGCTTTCATTGAGGGCGTTTGCCAAAAGAATTGAACCTGCTTTGTACTCATGGAATCCATGGCGGTGCTTGGTATCCCCTGCAATAAAAAGAATGGACTTGGCTTTGTCTCCCGAATGGTGTTTGCCATTGATTGAACCGGTTCCGCAAAGGGTAAATAAACCGATAAAGGCAAGTGATTTAACGAGTAAGGAAGATTGACCTAGATGTGTAAGCATT
>JAYOMW010000226.1:0-3654 GCA_038121045.1 Opitutia bacterium | reverse complement strand
CTGCCTCCGGTTTTGCTCCCGTGTCATCGGCTGCCTCCGGTTTTGCTCCCGTGTCATCGGCTGCCTCCGGTTTTGCTCCCGTGTCGTCGGCTGCCTCCGGTTTTGAATTTGAACCTTTCCCCGCAGCCCAAACAGAAAGAGGGATCATGAAAAACCAAAGGGCTGCCAAAAAAACAGCGAGAAACAGAGACTTCGGAAAGGTAATTGATTGGCTCACGTGCAAGCGGGTCTTGATCGGCTTCATAACTGAGCATTAGCGCGATTCACCCTTTTGTTACAATTATTTTATTCTGCTTCAGGATGTTAGGAAAGATGCGGGTCTTCCGTAACTCAAGACTTGCCAATCCTTAGGTTCTTCCTCATTTTCAGTTTTTCTTTGTTGCCCGGATGGCGGAATTGGTAGACGCGCTGGATTCAAAATCCAGTTCCCGCGAGGGAGTGAGGGTTCGACCCCCTCTCCGGGTACCATCCAACCCATCCTTTTATATGGAAGCATTGATTCGCAGAGGACGCGAGTCCGACATGCCCGCCTTGCGGGACATCCTTAACCACTATATTTTGAATTCCGTGGTTACCTTCGAGATGGTGGAAATGTCACTCGAAAACCGCAAAACCTGGTTTACCCAGTTCACCGAGGACGGACGCTATCAGCTTTTTGTTGCGGAAAAAGAGGGCTTAGTGGTGGGCTACGCAGCCAGTTTGCGCTTTCACCAAAGGCCCGCCTACGCGCCTTCCGTCATGACGAGTATTTACCTGCATCCCGACCATCTCGGACAAGGAATCGGGGGAAGAATCTACGAGACCTTGCTCGACGAGTTGAAGAAAGCCGAAGACGTCCACCGGGCATACGGACTGGTCGTCCTTCCGAATCCGGGTTCGGAAAAACTACACGAGAGACTCGGATTCCAAGTGGCGGGAGTCCTTCACGAGGGAGGGCACAAGTTCGGGGAATACCACGACGTTCGAATATACGAGCATAGGTTGGGCCAGTAAGCCCCCCTACCCGCTTCCTGTCCCTGACTGTTCCTTAGCCAGGCAAAAGATCGCCCACAAGGGATCGTTCCTCGGCTAGTTCGCTTACGGAAGCGTCGATTTTTTCCCTTGCGAAGTCGTTGATCGGAAGGTCCTGAACAATTTCCCAATTTTCCCCGTCCGAACGTATCGGGAAAGAGGTGATGAGCCCTTCCTTGGTGCCATAGCTCCCGTCCGAAGCCACGCAAACGCTGTTCCAATCGCCCTCCGGGGTCGGATTGACGAGGGAGCGGACCGTGTCGATGGCGGCATTGGCCGCCGAGGCGGCCGAGGAGGCGCCCCGGGCCTGAATGATGGCGGCACCGCGCTGTTGGACAGTTGGAATGAAATCGACGTGAGCCCATGTGTCGTCGGAAATGACGTCCGGGGCGGACTGCCCGCCGATCTTGGCATTGTAGTAATCCGGATATTGGGTGGCCGAGTGGTTGCCCCAAATCGTGACGTTGGAGACCTCGGAAACCTGCACGCCGGCCTTGGCGGCAAGTTGGGCGGCGGCCCGGTTTTCGTCCAAACGGGTCATGGCGAACCAACGGTCCCGCGGGATGTCCGGAGCGTTGTTCATGGCAATCAGGCAATTCGTGTTGCAGGGATTGCCGACCACGAGGATCCGAGCGTCGGCAGCGGCATTGTTTTGGATGGCTTGTCCCTGCCCGGTGAAAATCTTGCCGTTGATACCAAGCAGGTCTCCTCTTTCCATCCCGGCTTTTCGGGGAACGCTTCCAACCAGCAAAGACCAGTTGGCGCCGGAAAAACCTTCGTTGATATCGCAAGTCGGACGGATGTCCTTGAGCAAAGGAAAAGCACCGTCTTCGAGTTCCATGACCACGCCTTCCAGGGCCTTCATTCCGGGCTCGATCTCGATCAGGTTGAGGGCGACCGGTTGATCCGGGCCGAAAAGACCGCCGGAGGCGATGCGGAAAAGCAGAGAGTAGCCGATTTGACCGGCGGCACCGGTTACGGCCACGCGGATGGGGGCTTTGTCATTCATAATTGGAACTGTCTTTGATTGAGGTTGTTAAGTTGTCCGAACGAAGCGGGGTTAAGAGAAACGAGCCTTATCCACTATCTCGGCCGCCCGACGAAGGCAAGCTTCGGTGGATTCCCAATCGATGCAACCATCGGTGACCGACACTCCGTATTCGAGCTCATCGAGAGGACGGGGAAAGGGTTGGCTTCCGGCATTCAGGTGACTCTCGATCATTACGGCATGAATACAATCGGATCCCCGCTCGACTTGAGAGAGAACGTCATCGAGGACAAGGGGTTGACGAGACGGGTCCTTCCCACTGTTGGCGTGACTGCAGTCGATCATGATGGATACCGGGGCGTTCGCCTGTTCAAGGGCTTCCCGGGCGGAGGCAACGTGTTCGGATCCGTAATTCGGACCGGCTGAACCGCCGCGCAGGATAAGCTGGCAGTCCGGGTTTCCTCCGGTCGTGACGGCGGATGCCCGTCCGTCTTCGGTAATCCCCAGAAAGGTCTGGCTCATGGTGGCGGCCACAATTCCGTTGACCGCTGCCCTCAAGTCCCCGCCGGTTGCATTCTTGAAGCCCACCGGCATGGAGAGTCCGGATGCCATTTGGCGATGGGTCTGAGACTCTGAAGTCCGGGCCCCGATCGCCGCCCAGCAAAGGGAGTCCGCCAGGTATTGAGGAGTGATGGGGTCAAGCAATTCGGTCGCAGTCGGAATCCCCAAATCGAGCACTTCCCCAAGAAACGACCGTGCGATGCGCAAGCCTTCCGGAATGTCGCAGGTTCCATTGAGCCTCGGATCCATGATCAAACCCTTCCAGCCGACAGTAGTGCGCGGTTTTTCGAAATAGACACGCATGACCATAAGCAAGCGGTCCCTCAGTTCCTCCGCGAGCTTGGCAAAACGTTCGGCATATTCGCGACAGGCTTTCAAATCGTGAATGGAACAAGGACCTACTACGGCAAGAAGACGTTTGTCTTCTCCGTGAACAAGGGAATGCATTTCATTTCGAGACTTCGCAACGAGCATCTTCTGTTGGGGCGTGCGGGCAATATCGCCGCACAAATCCGCCGGTGAAGGCAGCGCTTTGGAATCGGTAATTCGTAAGTTGGTGACAGTATCCACGAAAAGCACCATAGAAGGGAAGCTTGCATGAACAAGCTAAACTTTTACGAATGTATGATAATGGACATTGTTTTGCACACCCAAAAAAACGCCACGGTCGTTCGGGCCGTCGGAGAAGACGCGGAAGACTACCTCCAAAGCCAACTCACCATAAACTTGAAAAACCTCAACCCCGGAGAAATCAGGTACGGCATGCGCCTCAGTTTGAAAGGGAGAGTTTTGGCCGGCGCCTACGTCATGAGGTTCGGCTCGGAGAATTTCGTTCTCCTAAGCCGCGGAACTGAGTCAAAAGTCTTGATCGAATTGCTTGAGGAGAACGTCATTGCCGATGAAGTGGAGTTCAGCGACGAGTCTGCGGATTGGAAATGGCAAACGGTGTGGGGAGAAGGACTGACGGAAAAACTCGAGTTCCCCTTGCCCGCAAACCGGGAACTGAAAAAAGTGGGCGATGGCTTCGCCTTCCTTGATCCTCGGCTCCCCGAAGGCGTGCTTTCAATATTATCGCAGAGGAACGAATCTTCACG
>JAYOMW010000225.1:0-3692 GCA_038121045.1 Opitutia bacterium | reverse complement strand
AGTGAAAAATTAACGGTCAAGAGGAATGACTTGAACGGCGTCCGCAATGACGTAACCCTCCGTTCCCTCGTTGCTGACGGTCACCGAATAGGACTTGCCTTTGTGGAAAAGGAACGAACCCAGAGAGTGCCAAATCAATTCACGATCACCCTTCTTCCTTTGATCCAAAGTAACCTTCACCAAACCCTTTTCGTGCTTGATCTCATAATCCACTTTTCCGGCGCGGTTGGCGAAAGGAACGAACGAAACCATGATTTCGTGCAAGCCCTCATTAGGTGCTTTGAACGGGAAAATCGCCGACCGCACGCCCTTCCCTCCATTTTCATCATGAAAGTAAGACGAGCCCACGAAAGGACGCAAGGACGAGCTTTCGACCCAATCACCTTCAAACTTGACTTGATTGCCGTCAATGACAATTCCCGTCAAAGTCTTGGGGTCGATCCCATGGCCACGGGCCATGCGATCACTTTGCTCAAGTTGCAAAACTTGCCCGTCTTCCAGCAATCGCGTGGAAAGCTTTTCATAAGAAACGTCCTGTACGGCCACCTCGTCTTCGATGGAAAACACTGCGGCAGTTGCGGCCGACTGCCCGAGGATCATAAAAACGGGTTCCATTCGGATCGACCCGAAGGCTATGTGGGAGGAGGAGACGCAAACAGGAACCAAAAGGTTTTGGCATTCATCAGACTTAGGAACGATGGAACCATATGAAATCTGATAAGGCCCCCCGGGGTTGACTTGAACGTCGCCCTCGTTCAGAACGAAGGCCTTGCCGCTCTCATCCTTGGCGACATAGCGCTGAACGTTGTGCGAATCCATGTTGTAGGAACCCATTCCAATGGACGCAGGGGTTTCCTTGATCTTGCGCAAGTGCAACTCGGTCATCACGAAAGCACTGACCATTCGACGAGCCTCCCGAACGTAGATTTGGTGCGGCCAATGGCCATTGTCTTTGAATTCGTCCAATGCCAAGCCCCATGAACTCATCTTTTTGCGAACGTCCTCGGGAACCCGGGGGTCATTGCAAAGAAAGTAGAAATAGCCTTTTTGATACTCTTCGTGCTCCCGTATGATTTTCTTTCGTTCTTCGTAACTGGCTTCGGGATACCGATAATTCATGCCGATGTTGTCGGTGCTGAAAGGGCCATTGTTGTTGGTATCGGTTTTGGCATTGGGAATCGGATCGAATTTGCCAAACACATGACGCGCCCCCATTTGCAAGGTACGCAAGAGAAGCTCGTATTGGGAGGGGTCGTACCCATTCGGCTTTGGGAAAGGCAATCGATTGCCCGAGACTTGAGTAAGGCACAAACGAAAATTGTAGGCCTGCATTTTCGCATCTCCCGAACCCTCTTCGCCCGGTGGATCCCGGCTGATTCTGGCCAACAAACCGCTACTCTCATCTCCGGCCACCACGAAGGGATCCACCTTTCCTTTGAACTGATGAGAACGGGCATTCCTTGTTTGAACACCACTCAGAGTCTCTCCGTACTTTGCATTTGATTCCCTTCCCACGAAATACGAAACCCCCGCGGATGCCATCAAATCTCCCTCGTAGGTACAGTCTAAAAACATTTCCCCTTCGAATCGGTCTCCGGACAAGGTGGTGATGGACTTGATCCGCTCCTTTTCCATCTCAACTCCATTTTCCCTGTCCAACCACTGGTCTCTAAACACCTCGAGCTGGTTTTCCTTGACCCAAGATTCGAAAATTTGCTCCGCGACATGAGGTTCGAAAATCCACATCGTACGGCGATCACCATCGATCGCAGGGGTGCCTTGGCCTCGATTTCCGTACTTTTCCATATCCTGCCACTTCCAAGACTCCACGCTCTGGTAGTGACGCCAAACTCGGTGGTAGAAGTCACGGGCAATTCCACCAATCGCTTCCTTTCGCCCACTGTCCGTCCACCCCAAACCGCTGCTGGAAAGACCTCCTAGATGCGTATCGGGAGACACGACCACCACGGACTTCCCCATTTTCTTAACTTGTACGGCGGCACTGATCGCAGCCGAAGTTCCACCGTAAATCACGATGTCCCGCTTGTAAGTTTCCCCATGTACAAACCCAATCGTCAATCGCAAGCATAGCCAAAAAACGGCCATTCCCCAAAACCTGTTTTTCACACAACCAATCACAACTTATTCCCTAACTGACAAGCGACTGAACTCAAGGTTTTTTTTACGAATTTCAATCTATCTCACGATAAGACTCGAAGTCATTTTGGCATATCGCTAATAACGGTTTTTTATGAAGGCAATGACGATATCGATCTTTCTGAAGACGGCCACCCTGTCGGCCCTCTGGTTTTCAATCTCAGGATTGGCGCAAGGCCAAAAGAGTGAACCCACGCCAACTCCCCGGCAGACCGAAGAAATCTTCCTGCCAAAGGACAAGTCGCAAGGCTATCGCTACCTTCTTTACAACCCTTCCTCGGAGGCCAAAAAGAAGAAGCGTGAGTGGCCACTCCTGATCTTTCTTCACGGTCGGGGCGAACGAGGAAACAACCTGAATTTGGTCAAAAAGCATGGACCGCCGAAGATCGTCGAGACCAAGGATCTCCCGTTCATCATTGCCTCTCCTCAATGCCCCCTGACCGATTTATGGTGGAAGCCCCACGTCGTCGCCGGTTTGGTCGACGAGCTCTTGCTCAAATATCCCGTCGACCCGGACAAAGTGTACCTGACCGGTCTGAGCCAGGGAGGTTTCGGCACTTGGGCTACGGCCGCCCAACACCCTAAAAAGTTTGCCGCCATCGCTCCGGTTTGCGGAGGAGGAAAAACCGAATGGGCGAAAAAATTCGGCCTCCTCCCGATTTGGAACTTTCATGGGGATGCCGACAAAGTCGTACCTGTCGGGTTGAGTAGGATCATGGTCGAGGCAGTCGAGAAAGCGGGAGGACGGATCAAGTACACCGAGTACCCCGGAGTCGGGCACGATTCTTGGACCCAAACCTACCGAAACGACAAACTGTACGATTGGCTGCTCTCCCACTCGAGGAACAAAAAGTAGAACCTTTCAGACCGAAAGGCTTTCCAAAGCCCCGGCAAGCTCCGGATACTTGAAACGGTATCCTGACTCAGCGAGAACCGAAGACACGACCTTACGGCTCTTCAAGACCAACTCCGGAGCCGTCCGCATGAAGACGGCACCCAAGTAAACGGCGAACGAAGGAGCGGGCAACCCGATGCCCAAAGGGGCGAAGCGGCGGCGCATGCCTTTCATGAATTTGGAATTGGTCACGGGATTGGGGGCAGCGAGATTAACCGGACCGCTCAAGTCCTCCCTCTCCATCAAGAACCTTGCGACTCCGACCCAGTCATCAATGTGCAACCAGCTCATCCATTGACTGCCCGGTCCTTGCGCCCCGCCAAGCCCAAGCTTGGCAAAACGCCTCATGACCGGGAAAGCTCCTCCGTCCTTGCCCAAAGCGATGCTGACTCTGAGAACAACTTTGCGCACGCCCTCGACGACCGAATCCTCGAAAGCTTCTTCCCATGCTTGCGCGACGCCCACCGAAAAGCCCGAACCAAAGTCATCGCTTGATTCGTCGTGTGGTTCCAAGTCCCCTCTTCGATCCTTGTAGATGGTTGCAGTGCTGGAGTTGAGCCACACTTTGGGAGGATCCACGCAACCTTGGACCGCTTGGCCGAGAACCCGGGTTGAATCGACCCGGGAGTTAAGAATCAGA
>JAYOMW010000224.1:0-3735 GCA_038121045.1 Opitutia bacterium | reverse complement strand
TCGACGTGAGCGTCGTGCCCCGCCTCGGCAAGAACCGTAATTTGCGCTTGCGGAAAATGCTTCTTGATCAAGGGAACATGTTCGCTTCTCACATAACCGGACTTGCCTCCCCGGACGAATAAAGCCGGTCCTTCGTAACGATCGGATTCGCCGAGCGGATTGACCGAAAGCTCAGCGATTGAATTTCTCAACGCCCTCAAGTTGGGCTTCCACGAAAAGCCTGAGCTCTCCTGCCCGAGGTTGGTCAGCAAAAACTGACGGAAAGCCCAATTCGGAAGGGTCTTCGAAAGAGCATCGTCGACCTCTTTTTTCGAACCAAGCTTGGCCAAATCAAGGCCGAGCATCGCATCCAAGGTAGGCGCATGATGTTCGGGCGGATAATCGCGGGGCGCGATATCGACCACGATCAGTTTTTCAACCCGCTCGGGATGATCGGAAGCAAAACGCATGGCCACCTTGCCCCCGAGGCTGTGGCCACAAAGAACGACGGCATCAAGACCCATCTCGTCGAGCCAACGGAGTATGTAACGAGCCATGCCCTTGATCGTTGAATCTTCGGAATGAAAGGACTGGCCATGATTGGGCAAATCGAGGGCGAAGGAGTGACTTTCCTCGCTCAGGGATTTGCAGACGGAACGCCAATTCCTCGAGGAACCGAGCAAACCATGCAGGAAAACGCTCTTGGGCAAGGACGGACTCCCCTTTTCTTCGTAAAAAATCCCGGGAAAGGCCATCAGAACAACTCGAGTTGCGAGGGATCGGATTTTTCTCGGGACTTGCGCGCCGGGGTGTCCGGAGCTTTTTTCTCCTCATCGAGTTCCGCTTTGGACTCGGGTTCGGGGGAAACCACCGACCCAACTTCACGGCCCTCTGTCTTCTTCCCTGAGTTTTTACCTTCGCCCTTCTCCAAGCCGGCCAAAATCTCCTTGGCCCGGCCGACCACTTCGTCGGGCAAACCGGCGAGGCGGGCAACCTGAATGCCGAAGGACCGCTCCGAAGCCCCGGGCGTGACCTGACGCATAAAGATGATCTCGTCGTTCCATTCCTTGACTGCAACCGAGAAGTTCTGCAGACGGGGAAGCGTTTGGGCCAACCGGGTCAGTTCATGATAGTGGGTGGCAAAGAGGGTTTTCGGACCTTCCTCGCCCGAACCGTGAAGATGTTCGATCACGGCCCAGGCAATGCTCAGTCCGTCATAGGTACTGGTTCCCCGGCCGATCTCGTCCAGAACGATCAAGCTGGCGGAAGTGCAGTTGTTGAGAATGTTCGCGGTCTCGTTCATTTCGACCATGAAAGTCGAGTTTCCCCGGGCCAGTTCATCCCCTGCCCCGACCCGTGAGAAAATCCGGTCGACCAAACCCATCCGGCAGCTCTTGGCCGGAACGGCCGAGCCGACTTGGGCCATCAGGGTGATCAACGCGACCTGACGGATGAAAGTCGATTTACCGGCCATGTTCGGCCCCGTGATCAGACAAATCTGATCGGAATCCGACGAGAGGTTGCAATCATTGGGAACGAACGCATGAGTGCCCGCGAGGCCGAGGCTTTCACTCTTCAAAACCGATTCGACGACGGGGTGACGTCCTTGTTCGATTGCAAGGAAGTTCTCCTTGTCTACGAATTCGGGAAGGCAATAATCCCGATCCCGCATGATCGAACCCCACGATGAGAAGAGATCGATCTCAGCCAAAACTTCGGCCGTTTTGGCCAGGGAATCGGCATATCCGAGGGTGCTCTCGACGACTTGCAGAAACAGTTCCTGCTCCTTGGCTACGGTCCTCTCCTCGGCGTTTACGATCTCCTTCTCTTTCTGCCTAAGCTCCTCGGTATAAAAGCGTTCCGCATTGGTCATCGTTTGCTTGCGTACGTAATGTTCGGGCACGAGACTCAAGTTGGCCTTGGTGATTTCGATAAAGTATCCGAACGCTCCATTGTACTTGACCTTGAGGTTCCCGATTCCGGTCTTGTCCCGTTCCCGGGCTTCCAAATCCACGATCCACTTCTTGCCTCCGCTTCCAAGCTCGCGCAGGGAATCGAACTCCTCGTCAAACCCCGCTTTGATCACTTTTGCGCTCTCCCCTTTGACGTCGACTTTGATCTCCGGAGGCAATTCCTCCTCAAGGGCCCGGTCGAGAAGTTCGCGCAGTTCATCGAAAGTATCAAGGGCGGCGGCCAAGGATAGGATCGAGGGATAGCGGTCTCCGAGGCGGAGCAAGGCATCCTTGATGCCAGGAAGTCCGCGAACGGTCGCCCGGAGCCCGCCCAATTCCCTGGGGCGGACCAACCGGTTGCGCAAGCGTCCGAGAATGCGCTCCAAGTCGCTCCCCGTACGCAAAATCCCGCCGATTTCATCCACGGTCGAAATGGCCTTCGAAAACTCAGCCACACAACCTTGCCTCCTTCGAATTTCGGAAAGGTTTCGTTCGGGGCTTGCCAGGTATCTTTCCAACAAACGGGCCCCGCCCGAAGTCACCGTTTGATCCATGGCATCGAGAAGAGACCCCTTTCGGGTTTGCGACGTAGTACGAAAAACTTCGAGGTTTCTCTGGGTCGCAGGGTCAAGAAGAAGAGCCTCTCCGTCCCGGTACTCTTCGATTCGCCTGAGGTTTCCCGGCTTTCCCCGCAAGACGTCTTGAGCATAAACAAGGACGGCTCCGGCAGGACCGAGCGCGGGATGCTTCGAGTCAATGCCGAACCCCTCCAAATTCATCACCCCCAGGCTTTCCATCACCTCCCTGGCTCCGGAACGCCGATCAAAATCAAAACCCGGTCTTTCGGTCCGCGTAACTTCTCCCAGAACCCGCTCCAATTCGTCTCTGAAGGACACAGGAAGGTCGAGGGATTCAAGCAGATTCTCAAAGCCTTCGGGAACCAGTATTTCCTTAGGGGAAACAGAATTCAGAAGGGAGAGGAAATCATGCGGATTTTCCCAATCGCCGAGGACGAACTTGCCAGTCGACAGATCAAGCCAAGCCGCCCGAACTCCCTTGCCATCCAATTCGAAGGAGAGCAGAAAATGATTGCTGGATCCATCCAATTGCCCATCCTCCAGGACGGTTCCGGGGGTAAGAATGCGGGTAATGCCGCGCTTGACCAACTTTCCCGGCGTCGGTGGTTCGAGCTGATCGCATATAGCCACCTTGTTCCCCAACTTCAAAAGTTTGGTCAAATAACCTTCCGCGGCATGGGAAGGAATTCCGGCCATCGGCATATCGTGACGCTTGGTCAGAGTGATCCCCAAAAGAGCCGCTCCCCTTTCGGCATCCCTTTCGAACATCTCGTAAAAATCGCCCAACCGAAAAAGCAGCAGAGTGTCATCCTCGAGGCTCTCGCGGGCCTCGCGGTATTGCTTCATCATCGGGGTCTCCTCTCCTTTTTTGCTCATGAACAGTGAGCTAGGGAAGCCCTACGCAGAGCATTCGTCAAGTCAATGAGAGAGGAAAATCAAAAGAGCTAGAAATTCGCCCCCAAACCAAGCTCAAACAGATGCATGGCTACCTTGTCGAAATTACCGTTTGCGGATGAACCAAGAAGCCGATAGGCCAAGAATACGTCCAGACCCCATTCGATTTCATAACCCAAGCTGAACAAAAGATCATAGGTAAAAGCACTTTCGCTGTTGCCAAATGACTCTCCCAAGGGAGGGCCAAGAGAAAGAGAATCACGCCTTTTGCCGTACCCGAATCCCCCCGCAGCCCGTACCCAACCGGAATCGCCGACAGGCAAGCCATAGCC
>JAYOMW010000223.1:0-3777 GCA_038121045.1 Opitutia bacterium | reverse complement strand
GACCAACCGGCGACTGTCTTCTCAATATTCTGCAATCGGAGCCAATGATGCACAAGCAATTGATTCGAACGTATCTCTGTACCAAAATACTTTCAACAGCCTCACGGACGAAGCTAACGCTCGCTTTCCGACCTTGGACGTCAGTACTCCTATTACCAAGGACAATTCTTTCATTGCTTCTTTGACAGGTGTTTACGACAGCATGCCTGCTGCTACTTTGGTGGACGGAGTTGATTATACAATCGATTACCTTGCCGAGAACAAGGTGCCCCTTGGGCTAACCGATCACTCTTTGATTCTTGCCATCAAATCAGCCTATTCTGCCTTTATCAAAAGCGCCATCAACTCCAACACTGATTTGAGCCAAGCCATCAAGGACATTCCGTTCCGAACCCTTTCCAACCTCATTCCCGTCCGAACCACTTTGTGGAATCAGGATGCTCCCAAATGGGCAAAGCAAACTTCTCAGGCTCTGGTCGAGGCGATTTTGGAATCTGATTACGACGGAAACAAGAGTTCATTGATCGGCGACGCCAGTCACGCCACGATTTCAGGAGTGCTCAAGCTGATGGAAGAAGAAACTGTCTCTGCAAATGGCTTTCATCCCGGGATTCAAGCCGTCGATGCGACAAGGACGCAACTGAACACTACGATGAAGTTTGATGGCAACCTCGCTAAATTCAAAAATTTTGATCCTGAAAAAACCCGTATTCTTGAGTTTGCCGCAAAGGGACTTGCAGACGGATATTTTCTTAGCACGCCACTTGACAAAACAAACGTTGCGAGTCTCTCGAAGACTTTGGGGGAGAACTCCATATCCGCCGCCTTGGAGTATCTTTCCACACTTGCTGGGGATCACAGTCAATTTGGCTACGAAGTTTCCAAATCCATAGCTTCTGGCCTCTCACTCGGCGCCGTATACGCATCCGCCAGACTACCATCCTACTCAGCCGATAACTTGCCTGCCACGACTGCCGAGGAAATCGCCCAAGCGGTTTCTTCCGAAGCAATCAAAAGATCGCTCATTCTTGGCAATGGTTACGAACTGAACCGGCTGGCTGAGACCACTGCCTTTGGCTCCTCCATGGGCGTACAACTCGCATCCGTAGCGGATGAGTCATGGGATTACCAAAACGAATCGGCCTCATTTTCAAGGCACTTGCTTGCGGAAGCCAGTTCCAAAGGAAGCGCCCGCGGGTCTCTTGATGGATCCGTTGGGTACGTATCAAGCCAAGAAGACGTCGATGCTGGAAGATCCACGACCGTCGGAGAATTTGTTTTATTTCTGGAACAAGATCCAAACGTGATCGACACCGACTTCAAAACCGACCGTGATGAAATTTTGGCTATCGCAAACGGATCGGCATCGGGATCACTTCTTGGAAATACGGCTTTTGCCATCTACTACCCCACAACTCTGCCACTCATCATCAATCATTCGGCGCAAGGATCTGCCTACGGAGGGATGGCCACCGACAACCTACATGAAGTTGACCCGATTCCAGGCACAACCGAAGAGATTGAAATTGCGATTGCAAGGGCTCTTGCCCATGGAGCGGCCATGGGAGCCGTCTTCCAAATTGTCGGAATCCAACAGGATGCGATGCCGGACCAAAGGACCTATGATATGGATACGGTCTCTGCGGTTGAGTCCGTAACCTACGGTTCGACCTATGGTGCCATAACAGGAGGACTTCAAGCAGCAGGGGAAGACGCCATCATTATTAAACAAGCAATCATGCAAGGTGCCAATGAAGGCTCTACCGCCGGCGCGGCCTTAGGTCTCGGTGTAGCGGAAGAATTTGCAAGCACCTTGTCGCTCAGGTCCGAAGCAGCCATAAAAACCGCGGTCAGAACCGCCAATGACAAGGCTGCGGTCGATGCTAGCAGCAACATGGCCGTCAAGACAGTTCAAGCCTCCTCTCGCGATATGCTTCAGCTTATGAAGTTGTACAACATCAACCCCCGATATACGAACCCTTCGGGAATTTTCAGCAACCCGAATCGCAAAGAACAGGACAAAAATATTTTCAAGGAAGCTTTCCCCGTAGCCTCCCCGATCTAACCGCCCATAGGCCAAGTAACCGGCGCAGTTTCCTTCACGGATTGATAAAGTCTTTGAGTGGTTTGTTCTCGCAGAATTCGACTTAGTTTTATATTGAAGGGAACATGAATTCTTCTGACTCCGAAATAGGTCTGATTGGCTTGGCCGTTATGGGCCAAAACTTGGCTCTCAACATAGCCGATCATGGCTTTCCCATTTCCGTCTTTAATCGTACCTACTCGAAAACCAAAGCTTTCTTAGAGGAAAACGAGAATACGAAAAATCTCTCAGGTTTTGAAGAAATCGGTGATTTCATAGATTCACTCGCAAAACCTCGAAAGATAATCATTATGGTACAAGCTGGAGCCGCGACGGATGCTGTCATCGAAACTCTGCTTCCCCTTCTTGACGAAGGAGACGTCGTCATAGATGGAGGCAATGCCAAATGGACCGATACGATTGATCGAGAAAAAAAATTACGGGAAAAAAATCTGCATTTCGTCGGATCAGGTGTCAGCGGCGGGGAAGAAGGAGCCCGCTTTGGTCCTTCGCTCATGCCTGGTTGCTCGGAAGAAGCCTGGAAGCAAATCGAGCCCATTTGGCAAGCAATCTCTGCAAAAGTCGACGCACAAAGCGGAAAGCCCCTTGAAGGGGCGACCCCCGGAAAACCAGTCCAAGGGGGTGTGCCTTGCTCAGCCTACATCGGAACTGACGGTTCCGGTCATTACGTGAAGATGGTTCATAACGGAATCGAATATGGCGACATGCAAATGATCTGCGAAGCCTTTCACCTGATGTCCGAAATAACAAAACTTTCACCTTTTGAGATCGGTAAAATTTTCGATCAATGGAACGAGGGTGAACTGGACTCATTCCTAGTTGAAATCACCGGTGACATCCTGAAGCAAAACGACCCCCGCACCGGTAAGCCATTCGTTGAAATCGTAATGGATGCGGCGGGTCAAAAAGGCACGGGCAAGTGGACCTCCGTCAATGCATTGGACATGGGCGTACCGGCTCCGACTGTGGCAGAAGCTGTTTTCGCTAGATGCCTCAGCGCAGTAAAGGCGGAGAGAGTCTCGGCTTCGGAAATACTAAACGGGCCATCCTCAAAACCTGGATTGGAACAGGGCACAGAAGAAATGGTAATGGCCATTCGAGACGCCCTTTATTGCTCCAAGATTTGCTCTTACGCACAAGGCTTTCAGTTAATGAGAGAAGCTCAAAAAGAATACGACTGGAAACTCAATTTCGGAGAAATCGCTCAGATATGGAGAGGAGGCTGTATCATTCGAGCCGCCTTCCTGCAAAAAATCACCGAGGCTTACCAGAAAGACCCCGATCTTTCAAATCTCCTCCTTGATGATTATTTCAAGGAATCCATCGACAAATACCAAGCTAATTGGAGAAAAGTGATCTCCATCGCAGTATCCTATGGCGTTCCAGTACCGACCTTCTCTTCCGCCCTCGCCTACTACGACGGTTACCGGAACGCAAGATTGCCGCAAAACCTTTTGCAGGCCCAAAGGGACTACTTTGGAGCACACACCTACGAAAGAATCGACGAACCGAGAGGCAAACACTTCCACTTGGATTGGCTTGACCCCGACCGCCCCGAAAGCAACGCCTAGTCTTTCCTTTCGTCCATCGGACTATTGGGAACAATCAAGGTAATAATCCCTGAGCCTTTGGTAATCGTCATCTTTACCCTTTGAAGAAAGGACATAGTCGAA
>JAYOMW010000222.1:854-3786 GCA_038121045.1 Opitutia bacterium | reverse complement strand
GCTCCCTGCAGGGCTTCGACTTTGTTCGTCTGCTCCCAAGGAAGTTCGCCTTTTCCGAAATGACCGTAATTGGTCGTGGTTCGGTAAATGGGCCGAAGAAGGTCGAGTTGGGAAACGATTTCCGCCGGCTTGAAGTTGAAAACCTGCTTGATGGCATCCTGTATTCTTTCTTCCGGCGCTTTTTCAGTACCGAAGCAATCGACGGAAATACTCGTCGGGTTGGGATAACCGATTGCGTAGGCGACTTGAATTTCAACGCGATCAGCCAGTCCGGCGGCGACAACGTTCTTGGCAACCCAACGGCACATGTAAGCGGCAGAACGGTCAACCTTGCTTGGGTCCTTGCCGGAGAAAGCGCCTCCACCGTGACGTCCCCAACCACCGTAGGTGTCAACTATGATTTTGCGCCCGGTCAGACCGGAATCACCTTGTGGCCCTCCAATCACGAACCGTCCCGTCGGATTGATCAGGTATTGAGTGGAATCATCGATGAGCTCGGAAGGAAGGGAGGGCTTGATGATTTCGGAAATGATAAAGTTGCGAATCGTGTCGTTGTCAGCGTCCGCGGCATGCTGCGTCGATACCACGACGTTTTCGATCCCGACCATCCGCCCATCTTCATACTTGAGAGCGACTTGGGATTTGCAGTCGGGACGCAACCATTTGGCTTGTTCGCCAGCCTTGCGAATTTCAGCCATTTTGCGAAGGATGCGGTGGGCGAACATGACCGGAGCGGGCATAAGCTCTTCGGTCTCGTTACAAGCATACCCGAACATTATACCCTGATCGCCCGCCCCTTGTTCGTCGGTTTCCTTGCCTTCCGCCGAAGCGGCGTCAACCCCTTGTCCAATATCCCGCGACTGGGCGGTCAACTGGTTGGTCACAAAAACATGATC
The DNA here is from genome assembly GCA_038121045.1 of Opitutia bacterium. Lineage (GTDB taxonomy): Bacteria > Verrucomicrobiota > Verrucomicrobiia > Opitutales > Seribacteraceae > Seribacter. The sequence continues at coordinate 2,890 of JAYOMW010000222.1, read as the reverse complement.
GGCATGAAAAACGTCGTCGTCATTAACATAACCGATCTCGCGGATTGCTTCCCGGACAATCTTTTCGTAATCGAACTTTGCGGCCGTCGTAATCTCGCCGGCAATCGTCACGCAATTGCTCTTGACGAGGGTTTCGCACGCGACCCGGCTATTGGGATCTTGCTCAAGGCAGGCGTCCAGCACATTGTCCGAAATCGTATCGGAAACTTTGTCAGGATGCCCCTCCCCTACTGACTCTGAAGAAAAAATGAATGATTTTGACATTTCATCATTTCAACAGATCGAAGAATTCGAATCAAGTTTATTCATCAACGCATCATGATGCGTTGATGCGTTAATGCAATTTCTCTCGTTCCAGAAGAGATCGCAGGTACTCACCGTAAGAAGACGACCCATGGGCATCGATTGCAGACTTCAGACCGGTGGAGTCGAGCCAACCCTTGGAGAAGGCAATTTCTTCCAGGCAGGCGATCTTCAGCCCTTGCCGACGCTCGATGATCTTGATGAAATCGGTAGCCGAAGCCAAGTTTCCGTGACTGCCCGTGTCCAGCCAAGCGGTTCCGCGCCCCAATACCTCGACCGAAAGCCCGCCCGCTTCAAGGTAAGTTCTGTTCAGGTCGGTGATTTCCAATTCTCCGCGATCGGAGGGCTCGAGTTCGCGGGCAAGAGAGGAAGCTTTCTCGTCATAAAAATACAGGCCGGGCACGGCATAATTGGAACGCGGGTTCGAGGGTTTTTCCTCCAGGGAAAGGGCTCGCCCTTCGTCGTCGAAATCAACCACCCCGTAACTGGAAGGATCGGAGACGTGGTAACCGAAAATCGTAGCGCCTTCACGCTTTGCATCGGCATCCGCAAGGATTCTTTCGAGTTCATGACCGTAAAAGACATTATCCCCCAGAATGAGGGCCGAAGAAGCCCCATCCAAGAAGCCTTCTCCAATCGTCAGGGCCTGAGCCAATCCGTCGGGGCTTGGTTGCTCGGCGTACTCGAAACGGACCCCGAATCGCGATCCGTCTCCGAGAAGTTCTCGGAAGGCCGGCAAGTCACGAGGGGTTGATATAATCAGGATTTCCTTGATTCCCGTTAACATCAGAACGGAAATCGGGTAATAGATCATGGGTTTGTCGTAAATGGGCATGAGCTGCTTGCTAACGGCCATCGTCAGGGGATAAAGCCGGGTTCCCGACCCCCCGGCCAAAACGATTCCCTTGCGCTCGCTCATGAAATGCCCAACCTTTCTCGTTGATAGTTTCCGGTCGTTACGTTTTCGCACCAAGTGGAGTTTTCCAAATACCAATCCACCGTTTGGGCTATCCCCTCGTCAAAGGTATAGCTTGGAGACCATCCAAGATCCCGCCTGATCTTCGAGCAGTCGATGGCGTACCTGCGATCATGGCCGGGACGGTCCTGAACGAAAGTCTTCAATTGATCGTGCGGAGCGTTCCCGGGATGCCTTTCGTCGAGCAATGAGCAAATCGTATCCACGATTTCAAGGTTCGTCTTTTCGGAATTGCCCCCGATGCAATAAGTCTCCCCCAAGGTACCCTTTTTGAGTACGGACCAAATCCCGGAACAATGATCCTCCACATGCAACCAATCACGGATGTTTGCGCCATCCCCGTAAATGGGAAGGCTTTTCCCTTCGCAAGCATTGAGAATCATCAAAGGGATGAGCTTCTCGGGGAATTGGAACGGGCCGTAATTGTTCGAGCAGTTCGTAGTCAGAACAGGAAAGCCGTAGGTATGAAAATATGACCGAACCAGATGATCGGCCCCTGCCTTGGAGGCCGAATAAGGACTATTCGGAGCAAAAGGCGTTGTCTCGCAAAACGCAGGATCCTCAAGCCCCAAGCTTCCATAGACCTCGTCCGTGGAAACGTGCAGGAAACGGAATGCTTCGCCTTTAGCCGGAGCGAGGCCGGCGTGAAACTTCCTCGATGCCTCGAGCAAACGGAGCGTTCCGAGCACGTTTGTTTGCACGAAAGGCTCGGGGCCGTCAATGGATCGGTCAACGTGGCTCTCAGCGGCAAAGTTAA
>JAYOMW010000222.1:0-844 GCA_038121045.1 Opitutia bacterium | reverse complement strand
CGTGAAACCAAACCCTCGTCTCCAATATCCCCCAGCGCGAATTGATACCGATCGTCTCCTTCCAAATCCGCCAAGTTTTCAGGATTTCCGGCGTAGGTCCGCTTGTCCAAATTAATTACCCTCAGACCCGGGACTTCGCTCAAAAGCATCCGAATGAAGTTCGATCCAATAAAGCCCAAGCCACCTGTCACAAGCAGGGTTTTCATACCAAGCATTCCTTTTTCATTTTTCGAAGGGAATCCCTCACCGCATCTTCCACCGGGCGCATGCCCAGGCCTGCTTTTTCAGCCTTCGTCGTATCAAGCACGCAATTCGATCGAGGGGTCGAAGCGGCTCTATCCATGAAGTCCTCCTCATTTTCAAAAAAGGAAAATTCCTTGTTCGTAACTCCCTCCTCAAGCATCCAATTCGTGATTTGTTTCGTCGTAATCGATCCCTTGTTAGTCAGGTTATAAACTCCCGGTTCGATTTCGCGTTCGAAACATTTCAGGCATGACTCCACGAATTCGCCAAGGTGAGAGATCGAATTTTCGGCCTCCAGCAAATTCTCGTAATTCAAGAGCTTTTGCAGGTAATTTCGAGTGTTTGCCTTCTCGTTAAACGGGATGCGCAAGCGCCAAACGTAACAATTTTCCGCGCCTGCCAAAACCTCCTCGCCCAAGGCCTTGGTTCCACTATAAAAACTGCATGGCGGAGAGCGAAAGGAAAAATTGGGGTGATCCATTTCCGTCCAACCTCCTCCGTCCGATCGTTTCCCCGAATAAATACATCCGCTGGATACATGACCCCATGGAATCCGGTATTCTTCACAGACCTCGCGAATTCTTCCGGGCAAAACCGCATT
>JAYOMW010000221.1:1454-3790 GCA_038121045.1 Opitutia bacterium | reverse complement strand
GTCCAACCATAATGAGAAATTTTCGTTTGGGGTTGACAGATTGGACCCTTGATGAGATTGGGTCTCAGTAACAGTTGCCCCGCCCCACGGTGCCTTCCTTTGCAAATGAAAACGCGTCTTCATTCAAGTGGGAAACCGGTGAGGAACCACAAACAGAAGAATATCCAAAATGAAACAAAAGCTAACAAACGCAGTACGCCTCGTGGCGTCCATGGCGTTATTATCAACTGCCTCTTTTGGACAGGAGGAGGGCGACGCAGCCATGTCCGAACTCTCTCCTTTGTCTGTTACAGGTACCAAGGCAGCATCGTCTTACCTGTCTTCCGGGCTCAAGACTTCCTTGCCCGTCGAAAGTCTTCCCAAAAGTATTTCGATCATGGACGCCAATCAAATCAAGGCTCAGGGACTGAAGAGCGTAGGAGACGTCATTGACTATACGCCTGGAGTAACTAATTCTCAAGGTGAGGGACACCGTGACTCAGCCGTTATCCGGGGAGTCCGTACGACACAGGACTTTTACCGCGACGGAATACGCGACGACGTCCAATACTACCGTCCCCTCTACAATATTGAGCAAGTCGAAGTCATCCGCGGTTCAGACGCATTGCTTTCCGGTTTCGGTGGAGGCTATGGCTTGATTAACCGAGTATCCAAAAAGGGTAAGATCGGTGAAGACTTCACCGTTTTCGAAGGAAGCATCGATACCTTCGGTGAAACCAACGTTCAATTGGACAAGAACTTCAACCTTAACGACGGCACGGCATTCAGAATCAACCTGTTCTTGGAGAACTTGGAAAATCACCGTGATTTCTACTACGGGGACGGTTTTGGCGTAAATCCGGTTCTCAAATACGACCTGAGCGACGGTTCCACCCTTGACTTGTCGTACGAGTATCTCAACCAAGAGCGCTTCATCGATCGCGGTATCCCAACCGGCGCGAACAACAAGCCCGTTGAATCTCTCAAAGACATTGTGTTTGGAGACTCTACGGAAAACTTCTCTACGCACGAAGCCCATATCTTACGGGCCATATTCGCGCATGAACTAACTGATTCCCTCGAAGGGCGCTTGTCGGCAAGCCACAGCAGTCACGACAAACTGTATCAGAATCTATACGTCGACGATAGTGGATACCCGAGAAGTCCTGCAAATACCGTGATGTTGGATGGTTACAAAGATACAACCCAACGCAGTTCCGGGATCCTTTCCTACGAAGTTTCCGGTGAGATTGAATCCGCTGGTATTGTTCATAACGTAATCGCCGGTATTCAATACTTGAATACGGATAACGACAATGATCGCTACAACACGGCTTTTTCAGGTAATGCAAACAGTGACAAAGAAGTATTCGCGCTTACCCACCCCCTCGGCATTTCAGGAGGGTCTGGTACCAACAGCTCTGGCACCGCAACCGTAAATCAAGGATATGATTCGCATACCTATCTCAATGACAAAACTTTTGCAGACGTTGACGTTCTATCTTTTTACATCAACGACGAAATGGCTCTCACGGATTCTTTGACCCTGTTTTTGGGCGTACGTTTTGACGACATGAGGTTTGACGTTGTTGACGCCATAAGTTCCTCAAATAGCGGCAAAGACAGGGATTTCACAACCTCTCCAAGAGTTGGTTTGACCTTTGATGCAACCAATGAAGCCATGCTTTACGCAGCCTACAGCGAATCTTTCGCTCCCAAGGCCGGAGACCAATACGCCAAGCTTGAATCCACCCACAGCTCACTGGATCCAGATACTTTTGATAATCGTGAATTCGGCGTAAGGTACGATTTGCCAATGGGTTTGACCTTGTCCGCAGCCTATTTCGAAATTGAAGCGAACAAGCCTTCGTACGTCAGCGCCATGGTCACTAAAATGATCAAATCAGTGGTAACCGGCTTTGAAATTAGCCTTACTGGTTCTTTGACCGACAAATGGTTCTTGAGTGCGGGATACACTGGTCTTGATGCGTGCGACCAAAATGGCAATCGCCTTCGCGAAGCTCCGAAAAGCGCGTTCTCGATCTGGAACAACTACCTCGTCTCGGACAGGCTTGCCGTTAATCTGGGTCTTGTTTACCAAGACGAAAGTCTCATGAAAAATCCCAAATCCGATGGAACAACCTATGCAGCAACTCTTCCCGAGTACACACGTGTCGACGTTGGCGCTTCCTATGGCTTGACTGAAAACACCCGTGTAAGGCTTCATGTAGAGAACCTCTTCGACGAACTCTACTTCCCCCACTCGCACAGCATCAATCAGGCATCCGTCGGCGCTCCCATTCATGCAACCTTTGGTGTAACGAGTAGCTTCTAAGCTATTATCAACTGCTTTTCAG
>JAYOMW010000221.1:0-1354 GCA_038121045.1 Opitutia bacterium | reverse complement strand
TGCTCGGTAGCTCAGTGGCAGAGCAGGTGACTGTTAATCACTTGGTCGCTGGTTCGAATCCAGCCCGAGCAGCCATTGTCTCCCGACTCTACCGAAGGTCCAGTTCAGGCCATCTGGACAATTTGCGATGGAGCGTTCTACGGCTTATCCCCATCAGTTCGGCAGCTTTCGTTCGATTCCCGTTGGCTCTCACCAAGGCATTTCTTAGAAGCCTTTTTTCATTTTCCTCAACGGACAGGGTGTGAGCGGTCGGTTGTTCGAGAGCGTCTTGGCCGCTTTCTTGCATGGTGAATCGAGGATCAAGATCATAAGGCGTTATTTCGTCACCTCTTTTCAGGACGACGAGGTTTTCGCAAAAATTCCGCAATTCGCGAATATTTCCGGGCCACGGATACACTTTGAGAATGTCGAACGCTTCTTTCGAAAGCTTGGGGCGGTCGAATTGATTCTCCTCGGCATAGATGCCCAAAAAATGATCGATCAAGAGGAGTATGTCTTCTCCACGCTCCCGCAGGGGGGGGAGTTCCAGCGTCACGACGTTGAGTCGATAAAACAAATCTTCCCGGAATTCATTTTTTCGGATCATGGACGCCAAGTCACGATTGGTGGCGCATACCAGACGGGTGTCGATTTCAATGGTTTTAGAACTACCCAAACGCTCGATGCTCTTTGTTTCGAGGAAGCGAAGAAGCTTAACCTGCGTCGACGCATCAATTTCTCCGATTTCATCCAAAAACAAGGTTCCTCCGTGAGCCGACTCGAATCGCCCTATTCTCTTTTCATTGGCTCCGGTAAAGGCGCCTTTTTCATGCCCGAAAAGTTCGCTTTCGAGAAGATTGGCGGGCAAGGCGGCGCAATGTACGGGAACAAAAGGTCCCCTCGATCGATCACTGTTCTGATGAATGGATTGAGCGACCAATTCCTTGCCCGTACCGGTTTCCCCAGTGAGCAAAACGGTGGCTTTGGACGGAGCGACCAATTGTATCCGTTCCAGTACTTTTTCAAGGGCGGGTGATTTTCCGAGAATTCCTTGAAAAGTGAACTTTTTGTCCAATCTTTGATGAAGCTGGGCATTTTCGTTCCTCAGGCTTTTTCCCTCAAGACCTCTTTTGATCAGTAGTTCAAGCTTTTCTAAATTGACGGGTTTGGAGAGAAAATCAAAAGCGCCCCTTTTCATTGCCTCCACGGCCACGTCCACCTCGCCATAGGCAGTCATCATGATGCATATGGGGGAGGTTGGGTGTTGGATGGAGAAATCGATTACGCTCATACCAGACTGGCCGGACATTCGGAGATCGGTTAAGACGACTTCAAATTTCTCAGCCTCGATGGCGTTGAATGCTTCTTCAGGGCT
>JAYOMW010000220.1:0-3795 GCA_038121045.1 Opitutia bacterium | reverse complement strand
GTGCTGATCCCCAGGAGCCATCTTCATTTTGAATTTTTTTTAGGAATTCGCATCCACGGTCGATGGAAGACCGGACCTCTTTTTCGGAGAGTTTAGGTAGGGCGTCGGAATGATTCCCGTCCTTCCCTTGGAGAGAGCTCAGCGAGGCAAGAACAATCAGAAAGCCCCCCTGAATCAAACTTCGGGAAAGGGAGGGATGTGACGGGTGGTTCAAGACTTTGGTTTTTCGGCCAACACTTTTGTCCCCAAACGGATTCCTTTGAGAATCTCAATCCGGTCACCGGACCTTTTCCCGACCTCTACCTTTTTCTTTCTTGTTTTGCCATTTTTCGAGGGGAGGCAGACAAATTTGGAGTCGGGGTCGGAGTCCTCGCTGAAGACTGCGGAGGAGGGGAGGGTGATGGCATTCGCCTGTTCATATATAACGACCTTAAGTTCGGCCAGCGTTCCCGGAAGTGGAATATTTTGGTCTTCGGGGATAACGACATCGACCTTCAGGTCATAAAGTCCGGGGTTGATCGGAATCTCTTCGATCTTCGTAAGACAGGCTTCAAGTTTTTGACCGGTATGGGTAAGCCGTTCAATCTTTCCTTTCATTCCGGTCTGCACCTCATCAAGGTATTTTTCAGGAAGCTGAATGCAGACTTGGGTTCTTTTGTTTGGTGAGACGGTAAGGAATACCTCATGGGGTTTGATCATGCCCGCCTTTTGCAGTTTCGTTTCGAAGCTCGTTGTTCCCGACCATTTTCCCTTCTTGAACGTTCCCCAATAAAGGATTCCCGTTGCCGGGGAAAGAGGGCTCATTTGCTTGAGGTCGAACTCCAATTCCTTCTTGATCCTGAGCAGTTTCGCTCTTTCCTCGTCGATTTTTTGCAGTTCGAGCTTTTTCTTGCTCAATTCCACGGGGAGGATTTTTCTGATGGTTGCCAACGATAGTTTCTTGCGGTCGTAGGCATCCTCGATGGAGGTTACTTCCCTTGGAACGACCACTTCGTTGAATTCCTTGTTTCTCTTGATGGCGCCCTCCAGCAGAAACTTTGCCCGGTCGACCTGGTTTTTCGTTCTTTGCAGGATGATCTCTTCGGTTTCCTCGGTCAGGTCATCCGCCTCGTACATTTTCTTCAATTGGTTGAGTTCTTCGGTGGCGTACGCCAGGCTGTCACGATAAGACTTAAGGGCCATGGCGGCGGCTTTTTTCTCGTAGGGCAGGTCGACTTTATTGAAGCGCTCGAAGTCCTGAAGGACATATTTTTCCATCCGGTCGAGCTCCTTCTTCTCCATTGGGGCCAAAGTTTCGGCAAGCTTGAGCTCAGAGGAAAGAATCTGCCTGTCCAAATCCAGCACCGACAGGTCGGAAGCAAGCAAGTCTAGCCGTTGCTTTATTTTTTCGAGTTCAAACCGGAGCAGAAGATCGCCTTTCTTTACCCTCCTACCTTGGATTGGCGGTTCGATGACCTTGAGCTCCGTCCAATTTTTCGTGGGAATGGAGATGGGGACGGTATCTGGGTCTTCGAAATATCCCTTGAGTGAAAGTTCGATCCGGATGTGTTTTTTTTGGGCTTCTACGGTTTTTGGCTTTTCGTTTTCATCCTTCTTTTTATCTTCTTTTTTTTCTTTCTTCTCTTCTTTCGTCGCGTTCCCGTCTTCGGCTTTGCAATGAGAAGGGAGTTTCGCGTGAAGGTGCGTCATCCCTGATCCAAAGATCATAAGGGCCAGTAAATGTATCGTTCCGATTTTCATAAAATTAAGAATGTATATATTATCAACTTACTGGAAAAAGGCTAAAAATACGGATTTCACTTTGGAGAGGAATAATCCGAATGTCTGGTGAGGCTCGAGTCGCTGGGTAATTGGAAGGCCCGAAGATCAAAGGTTGAGAGCGACGCCAGCAGGTGGTCGAAAATATCACTCTGAATTCCTTCGTAGTGAACCCATCTGGTGTCGTTTACGAAGACGTAAATTTCAATCGGCACTCCTTTTTCGGTTGGGGCGAGCTGGCGGACGAGCAAAGTCATTCCTTCCTTGTGAATGAACGAGTTGGCCCGCAGATAGGCGAGGCAGTATGCCCTGAAGGTTCCGATGTTGGTCAGGTTTCTTTGATTTAGAGAGAATTGTTTTTTGGGAGAACCGTTGTCCTCGCCAATCTCCTCGAGCTTTGCCCTCAGGTATTCCTGCAGCAAGTCGATTTTTTTCAGCTCGTTCAGTTTGACGGAATCGAGGAATTTGATGCTGGAAATATCAATGAAGATGCTTCTCTTGATTCGCCTCCCGCCTGATTCGCTCATCCCCCTCCAATTTTTGAAGGAATCCGAGACCAGGGCGTGGGCGGGGATGGAGGTGATGGTCTTGTCGAAGTTCTGAACTTTGACGGTTGTGAGGGATACCTCGACGACGTCGCCATCCGCGCCGTATTTGGGCATCTCTATCCAATCTCCTTGACGAATCATGTTGTTGATGGAGAGTTGTATGCCAGCCACCAACCCCAAAATCGCATCCTTGAAGACGAGAAGCAAAACTGCGGTCAGGGCACCCAGACCTGAGAAAAAGTACAAGGGAGATTTGTCCAACAATATGGACAGAACGAAAATCAAGCCCGAGGCGTTGATCACGATTTTGAGCGCCTGGCAAACGCCCTTGAGTGGTAACTTGCTGGAAAGTTTACTGTGCTGGTAAAGCTTGAGAGCCGTGTTGATTATGGCGTCAATGACCCATAGCCCAATAAGTACCAAGTACAGGTTGACCAAAGTATCGATCAAGGCCGGGAGGGAAAATACGAAAAAGTCAGTGTAGGAGTTGGCTGAATCGGTTGTGGCCGAAAAACAAAGGGTGCTTAGGGCGCTGATCACGAAGGCCGGAGCCAAGTGAGCCAATCGATGGAAAAACTTTTCCTCAAGTAGGTATTTTCCTGTTTGTGTCTTCGTTTTTTCCGTCAGGGAACGAATGAAGCGGAGGACGAATCCCTTGACCACGAAGTTGGACAACCAAGCCAAGAATAAGATGACGAGCAGAGAGATCGTCAGAAAGGCTATCGATGCGTATTCCACTTTTACGCCAAGATGGTCGACAAGACCTTTTAGTATTTCGTTTTTCAAATCCATTTCAATGCTGAGGTCGTAAACAAAACATGACCCCGGTGGGGTCACGTTCAAAAAGGTTAGAGGAACTTCCGCGGGGCTACTTTACTTGCTCCAGTTCGAGGGGGAAACTGATTTGATTTCCGTTGCGCGCAATCATACGCAAAAAGGCCTGCATTCCTTTGTTCAAGAGATATTCCGGTTCCATTCCCAACTGCTTGGCGCACTCCTCCAAACATAAAGCCGTGGCCTCTTGGCAGAGCTCGTGCTTGCTTACGCCCGAGGGGGAATCAGTGACTTCTGAGGACGGGATCCTGGAGGAGGAGGTTTCTTCCACCTCGGTTTCGATTCGATTGGATGGGGATTTCATAAGCACGGGGGTTGGGCTCGTTTGAAGGTCGATCGAGGCATCGGAAGAAACTTCGGGTAGGGCGGACGGGGCGAAGGTATCCGTGTTTGATGAGAATTCCGTCTCTTCGGGGATTTCCTCACTCGACACGATTGGATCTTTGGTCGAAAAGTCTCCGTTCAATTTTCTCCCCAATTCCTCCAAGTACTCCTCTTGCTCCAAGGCCTCCAGGCGTTCTTTGGCAATTTCAAGTTTTTCGTCTACCGTTGAAATACTTTGGGCCAATTCCTCCACTTGATCGTCCACCAAGTCCGAGGAAACCCTCAATCCGTCCTGAAGGGACGCGATTCTCTTTTCAAGTGCGTCTTTCTG
>JAYOMW010000219.1:0-3845 GCA_038121045.1 Opitutia bacterium | reverse complement strand
TGCGAGACGATCGGCTTGCCCGAATGTGAGCTCAACTTGGCCCACGTGGTGATCTTTCTCGCCACCTGCCCGAAGAGCAACAGCGCGACCTTGGCGATCGGACGGGCCAAGCGGGCGTTGAGCGAGAAACCGGTCCAACCGGTTCCTTCGAGCATTCGGGACAGGCACGGCAGGAACAAGAAGCCCCGGAGCGAGGACGAGGAGTCCTACTTATACAGCCATGAGTTCCCCGAGAACGTTTCCGGGCAGCAATACCTGAAGGATCCGCTCAATCTCTACTTGCCGAAGAGCGCGGGGGCGGAGGCGGCAGTTGCCGAGCGCTTGCAGCGTTGGAAGCAAATGCGCTCTGAGATTTCTTCGAAAAAAGACAACTAAAGGCCGAGAAGTTCGTTCATCAACTTGGCGGTCTTGTCATCGCCGCCGTCGCCGCCTTCGCGCGTAGCCCAGCCCTTGAAGTCGATTTTCTCGAGTTCATTCCGAACTTTGTGCCATTCGACGTCTCCTTTCCCCAAAGAACAGAAACCGGTCTTAACTCCCCAATCCTTGACGTCGAGCTTGAGGGTACGCTTGCCGAGGATACGTATCCATTCGTGACTGGGAGCGAATTTCTGCATGTTCCCGATGTCGTAGTAGGCTTGCACCCACGGGCTGTCGATTTCGTCGATATAGTCCCTGAATTGCTCTGGTTTGAGGCAAAAGCCGTTCCATACCGTCTCGATCAGGATGTGAATCTTGAGTTTCTGGCACAAAGGGATGCATTTGCGGATTTGCTCGATCGAGCGGGACCAGACGTGCTCGTGGGTCTCGTCTTTGCCCCCGACTTTGCCGGGAACGAGCAAAACGGAAGTTCCACCAACTGCCTTGGATTCGCGCATGGCGTCTTCCAAGCCTTTGCGGCTGGCTTCGCGGGTTTCCTCCTTGGGCGAGGACAAGCGGACCTTCCAGTGCTTGTTATAGACCACACCGTGCATGGGAAGCCCGACCTCGGCGAGGGCTTTCTTGAGACCGTCGATCTGCATACCCGGGCCCGAGCCCTCGACCCCGTCGAACCCGAGGTCCTTGAGCTTTTTCAAGCGGTCAATATTGGGCCTGCCTCCGAATTTTACGGATTTGAGAATTTTTCCACGAAAGGAACCTTTTTGGGCTTCAACGCCAAGCGGGGCGAGTCCGGCGCAGGCAAGACCGGTGGCGGTGGTGGATACGAAGTCGCGTCTGTTCATAGTCATAAGGGTTGAAGGGTTTTGATTAAACAAGAGGCAAAAGCGCGGATCCGAGCAGGCAAAGGAAGAGCCCGAGGAGAGAGATGGCAGTCAGCAAGACGGACCAAGTCTTGAGGGTTTCCTTTTCGGTGAATCCACTGAGGCGCTGAACGACCCAAAATCCACTGTCGTTCATCCAGGAAAGGGTGATTGAGCCAAATCCGATGGCGAGGAAGACATAGGCCTTATGGTAACCCAAGGCATCCCCGTCGCCGATTACGGCCGCCATGAGCCCGACACCGGTGATCATGGACACGGTAGCCGAGCCTTGGGCAATTCGGATGAAGGCGGTCACAGCCCAAGCCAGCAAAACGTAAGAGATATCAAATTCCTCGGCGATCGAACCGACCGACTCCCCTACTCCGGACATTCGAATCATGGCCCCGAAGGCTCCTCCCGCTCCGGTAATGAGAAGAATCACGCCGGCCGTGGACAAAGGATCCTGCAAGGTTTTCCCGAGCTTGGATGCCAAATCCTTTTCCTGTTTGGCTGCCATTTGGCGAAGGAGCCCGAGAATGGCAAAAACGGCGGCCAAAGTCATGGCCACGTTGGAATTGCCAAGAAATTCAAGGTAAGGAAAAATGCCCGCAAAACTATCCGAATTCAGATAGCCCTCCTCCGAAGAAAGTTTTTTACAGAAACCGAGAATCGAAACCAGAGAGATCAGAAGGACGGGAAGAGCAATGGGAAGCGAGGAGAGCAGGATACCGGGAAGTTCCTCGTCTTTTTTCTCGACGATTTGCTTCAATTGCTCGTTCGATGCGCCGGATGCTTCCCGCATGGGTAGGTTGTACTTGCGGTCAAACCAGGAGGCCATTTTCAAAACCAGATAGGCGGGCAGGATACTGGCGACCAGGCCGAACATCATGGCAAAGCCAAGCTCGATATCCAATTCCTTGGCGATAAAAAGCGGACCTGGCGTAGGGGGAACCAAGGAGTGGGTGATGGCTCCCGCTCCCGCCATCGCCATGACGTAAAAGGTATAATGCTTGCCTGTTCTCAGAGCAAGGGCGCGAGCCAAGGGGATCAAAAGAAAAAAGACCGTGTCGAAAAAGACGGGAATGGAGAGAAAGAAACCACTCAGGAGCAAGACCAGTCCGGCCCGTTTTTCCCCAAAGGCATTCATCAGCGAGCGCACCACCCGATCTGCCGCTCCGCTGAGCATCATGCACGTCCCGATGATCGCCGCCATGGCAATGAGCAAGCCCAGGCCTCCAACCAAATCCCCAAAACCGAGCAAGGTCCATTTTATGGCCTTGAGGGTCTCGTTGCTCGAGGGTGCGTTTTTCTCGTAGGCCTCGAAGGTGACCTTGGATGCATTTAGGTTCTCGGCCTCGGACAGGATCTCCTGCAGTTGCGGGGAAGCGAGGTTCTTTGAACCGACCACCCGAAAGGAAAGCGTAAGCTTGCTGCCGTGTTTCTCACTCAGTTGCCCGAGTTTTGCAGAGGTTTCCTCTCGGCTGAGTTTTTCACCGCGGTAAAGAATTTCCAACTCCTCGGTCTGATTGTTCTCCTCAAGGACAAAGGATTCGGCAAGAGCAACCCGGGACTGAAACAAGCCCTTGTTCACGTCGGTCGGTTCCGGCAAAAACGGAGTCATCCAGCCAACCAGAATGGCTCCGGTCATGAGCGAAAGGAAGGGATGAAGCTTGAGCTTGGTGATCCCGAAAACGACCCAGGCTACGCTTATGAGCAGGACAAAGATGGGCCAATTGTCGATCGTAGAGGAAGAGGCTAAGGCTAAAGTCATCGGATTGGGCTAAGGTGAATAACTTCATCCCAATGATCTTTGCCTTCCGAATCAAGATGAAAGGACTCAAGACATCCGATCAACCACTGCAGTTCATGGGAATAAAACGGTAGGTTTCGTGATCATGTGGAGGGTCGGGGACGCGAATGATCAGTTACGTCAAAATTTTACAACTCGTACCTAAATGCCCTAAGCATTCCGTTCGGGGTTTGAAACCAAAAGGAAAAACCGAACTAGAAGGGATTGGGATAAAGACTCGGGTCAAGCAAGGTAACCGCAAGGTTGTAGGCCTCGTGAACAATGGCGCAAAATACGATCGCATGGAGCAGGGATCGGGTTCTACCCGCCTCGTAGGCTACGATGAACATATACCCCGTCATCCACATCAAGGGGTGCTCGTAAAAATGTCTTTGGTGATGGAGACTTTCGAAAAAAACAAAAACCAAAGGATAAGAGAACCAGCGCGGCAAAGAGAGCACGCGGACGACCTCGAGCAACGGAACGAAGAAAATAAGGGTTTCCAGGATGGGTGCGAAAACGATTGCGTATAAGGATTCGCCGGCATCCATGCCCCTGCCACTGAAGTATCCTCCGGCGAACCAATGGATCCACGCAGGCAAGCCGAAGAAAAGAAAAGGTATGAGAAGGGAAAACAGGAAGCATTGCAAAAGGATCCGGAAATCGGAATACCCCTTGTACTTGACATAGGTCTTCTCTACCCGGTTACGCCACCAAGCAACGACAGGAAGAGAACCGAATTCAAACTCCGAATCTTTGTTGCTTGAGCTCGGATAGGGATGGCCTTTTTCCAAGCCGTGAAGCTCATAGTACTTGAT
>JAYOMW010000218.1:0-3887 GCA_038121045.1 Opitutia bacterium | reverse complement strand
ATTATTTCGACCGCACGATTCATTTAAGCCGTGCAATTACGACTCAATACCGATAAGGAAGCAACAGAAAACAAATTTGCGGAATGAACGACCCCCGTCATAAACAAGACGATCAGGAATTGTATGAAGAATGCCTGAAGAAAGCCGAAGGAAAGGAAGACCGCGCCCGGGCCTACTACAATTATCGCCGAAATGCGGTTGCGGATCTCGATTGCGAAGATATGGACCGGCGGGAAAAGTGGCCCATGCTCGCCCCTCTGCTCATCCTCTACACATTGGGCACCATTGGGGTACTTCTTTTGGTTTACGGGTTCCTCTCCTACCGCCTCGGTTGGTAATCTCCCGTGGGTCGACCATCGTATTCGGAGGAATGGACGGAGTTGAGCAGTCGACGTTTGTTTGGGCTATCTCAAAAGGATGGTTCCGCAGGAGGTATTGGCCATCTATTTAGAAGGAACGGTTTTGAATCGTTGATCGTTGACGAAACGGGTCCTCTTCTGTTAAGGTGTTTGCTTGTGTTTCGGGTCGGTAGCTCAATCGGTAGAGCAGTGGCCTTTTAAGCCATTGGTTCCGGGTTCGAGTCCCGGCCGGCCTACCACCTTGAAGCCATGCCGGGCACAGCAAAAGATTTTTTGCTAAAATACGGCCATGATTATCCGACTATTCAGGTACAAGATCGTTTGGCCAAGCCTCGTGTCCTTGGATTTCGCGAGGATGGTCGCAATTCAATTATGCCGTCCGTCACCCCACAGTTCATTGGGTTTTCCTGCGTTACCTCAAGGAAGGGCTTCGCCTTCCATGCCCTCGTAATCCCGCCGAATTTCGTTGTAAGCGGAACGTCCGCATCATGACTGTCCAACTACACAACGCCTCCCTCTCCCTCGCTTTCAACGGAATCAAGGCGGCGGGAAAAGTGGAAAATTCGATTGCCAAACTGACCACGGGCAAAAAGCACCTCAACGCCAGAGAAGATTCAGGTGGCTTCGAGCAAGCCATTCGCATCGAACACGAACAAAAGCTCGCTTCCCTGAGCGTTCGCAACCTGCAGAACCTGATTTCCTATACTCAAATGCAAGAAGGAGCCCTTGGTCAGGCCGCCCACATTCTGCAACGGATGAACTCCCTTTCCCAACTTGCCCTCGACGTAACAAAGACGGACTCTGATCGAACCGCCTACAACCATGAGTTTGTCGAACTCGCCAAGGAACTCGAGTCAATCAAGGGCTTGACGTTGAATGGCATCAATCTTTTTGAGGGCGATCCGGTCTACCTCACGATCAACGATCCTGAATACGGCGAGGAAAAGGCCCGATTCATCGAAATATTAAGGTCACAATGGCTCAAAGGAGCCGAGCAAACGGTAAACGACAGGCTTGGTTTGCAAGGGACGGGACAAATCAATTTGGTCATCGAGGTATCGGAGGAAGAGGCTTATCCGGTACTCATTTCCGAATCATACGATGGCAACAATGCAAAGCTCAAGTTCTTCCTTGATACCTACCAACAAGCGGGTTTTCCGATTTCCTCCCCTTCCGATTGGGCCGAACGATACAACGTTCAGGCCATGACCCGATTGATTCTTCGCGACAACCTTCATTACGATGCCCTCGCCAACGGAAACCAAAACAAGGGGACTTCCACCGAAGGCGGGGCTTTCTGGTTCAAGGATGGCGTGGAGGAATTCATTCACGGCGGCGATTACTTGATTCAATTCAGCGGGGCTTCCAATCTCACCGATTTGGTCAATGCAATGGGTACGGGGGATGATCAAAACGGAGGAATCGTGGGCAGAGCCTCGAATTATCTCTCCGTCCGCTACCTGCATGAAGAATTAAAAGCCGCGGGTGCCACCGAGGGCGTAAAAACCATGCTCCGTTGGATGTCCGATCAAGTGGCTGCAGGAAAAACCACGGAGCAAAGCAGCATTGGCGCCGCCCTAGTACATTTCATCCCCGCCAAATATACTGCCATCGCAACGGCAAACGACGAATTCATTTCCGATTACAAGGCAAATGCCGCATCCGAATTAAGCAGTAAGATTCACGTTTACAATGCGGACACGGGAGCCATTGGCGGCTTCGACGCGGAAAATGGAGCCGGCGCCGTCATATCGGTAGCAGACGCCGTCCCCAATACCGGACCGGGCTACGAACTCACCGTCCCTGTGAAAAATCCAACCAGCGGATTCAATGTCTTTTGGGAGGGAGAAGATAATGTTCTGGCACCTGACGACGGCCTGCTTTTTGAAACCGTAAAGATGGTCACCGTCGACAACATACAAAGCCACAACCTCAAGACCATTGAATCGTCCAACGCCACTTTGATCAAAATCGAAGAACTGCTTGAGTCACTTTCCTCGGAAAGAGCGCGCGTTGCCGCCAACACCAAGAGAATTTTGACGGAACGGGATCATTTCCAAAACTCCTTGAATTCGCAGGAAAACGCTCTTAGTCGAATTGCGGATACCGATTTCGCGGAGGAAAGTACGACGCTGGCAAAAAACCAAATCCGGACCCAAGCCAGCATGGCCATTTTGGCTCAGGGCCAAGAAAGTAGACTCTCTTTGCAAAAACTGCTCGCTGGGGTGAAAACCAAAGGGAAAAAGCCTAGTGCTCCGCCGCAAGCTTCTTGATCTCCCGAAGATCGAGTTTTCCCGTAGGCAAAAGAGGGATCGAAGCGACCTTGCGGATTTCCCTCGGGATCCAAAGATTGGGCAGACCGGCCTTGGCCAAGTCCTTGCGTAACCCTTCCTTGTCCAAATCAATGGAAGCAAGAAGGATCAGACGCTCTCCCTTCGCCTCGTCCTCCGTCCCCACTACTACGCAAACCGGGTCGTCCTCTTCCGAAATTCCGAGTGATTTCGCTATCGCTTCTTCCACGGTTCCATGAGGAACCATCTCCCCTCCTATTTTTGAGAAGCGGGATAGACGGCCCTCGATGAACAGGAATCCGTCGGAATCGATTCTTCCCAAGTCTCCGGTCACCAACCAACCGTCTTTCAACAGCACCTCCCTAGTTTTCCCGGGTTGGTTCAAATACCCTAGGAAGACGTTCGATCCGCGAAAACAAAGGATTCCGATTCCTCCATTCGGCATATCGTCTTTGGTCTCCGGATGCACGATCTTTACTTCGACCCCCGGCAGCAACCGGCCAACGGAATTCTGCCGGGATCCATCTCCCGGAACATTGAAGGACAGGACCGGCGAGGCTTCCGTCAGACCGTACCCTTCCAAGTATTTGCAACCCACTTCCTTTTCCCACCTTTCCCGAAAAGACGGAGGAGTCCGTTCGGCACCAGCAACCACATACTTGACGCTTGCCAAGTCACCAGGCTTCGCCTTCCTCAAATAGCCCTTGAGAAAGGTTGGAGTACCCATCAATACGTCGACCCGTTCTTCACGAATCGCCCGGAGACTTGAAACAAGGTCAAGGGGGGATGGGGCTGATACGATCTCGAGTCCTTCAAGCAGGGGGTACAAGATAGTAATCGTGAAACCAAAGCTATGGAACAGCGGCAGGTTGCCGAGAATCCTGGCATCCTCGGCAAACAAGCCGAATTGTGAGATCTGATGACAATTCGAAAGAAGGTTGTGGTGCGAAAGCATCACGCCTTTGGGCGAGCCTGAGCTTCCACTGGTAAAAAGAAGGGCGGCCTCCTTGTCTCCGCCTTCTCGTGGAATATCGCATGATTTAGCGAAACTTTTCGGGAAAAAACGTAACCAGGACAGTTGACGGAACAAAGACAGTTTTTCCTTACGGTAGGCCTTGAGCCTTTCGCCCACGTCGATCAACTCGTCCGGCCAAGGGAAATTCGGGAATTTTCCGATAAGAGGCTTTGCCGTCAGAACGGTTCGGATTCGAGCTGCCTCCATCGACTGTCCAACCAC
>JAYOMW010000217.1:1361-4022 GCA_038121045.1 Opitutia bacterium | reverse complement strand
ATGCCAAATCGGGCGTCGAATCTCCGGTGGACTTCGGACAATTGTTCGTAGCTTTCAGCTTCTTCGTGATTGCTGCCGCCTTGGCTTTGACGGGAATGCTCTTTTCCTTTTCCATGCAACAAAGGAATCGTCAGGCTGGACTGCTTATGGCATTGGGCTATTCCACCCCAAAGATTCGTTGGCTCTTTCTCGGTGAGGGAGCATGCGTATCACTGGTAGGCGTGACTTTGGGTCTTTGGGGGGCTTGGGGTTATGGGAAAACGGTTCTAGGATTACTTTCAGGAGAATGGGGTGGCGCCGTGACGGGAGCTCAAATCGGGTATTCCCCCGGGATCAAATCATTGATTTTCGGTGGCGTGGGGGCCTTGTTCATGTCCCTTATGGCCATGGCATGGGCGAGCCGGAAGCAGCTGAGGCTGGAGCCCACCGTCCTTCTGGGTCAAGGCGAGCGGGCCGGGGAAGAAGGGCCTTCGTCCAAGAGACGTAAATGGCTGGATTCCTCCATACCTTCGCTGATCGCATTACTCGGAGCCGGAGGCTTGGCCCTGGCGATAGATTTTTCCGGTCCTGACGCGTCGATGGGCTTTTTTGGAGTTGGTGCCTTGCTGCTGACCGGTGGCATTCTTTATTTCCGGAGCCGTTTGGCGTCCTATGCGTCCAAAGTCGGAATATGGAGAAATGCAACGGACTTGAACCGACGGAACGCGGCTCGCCGCATTGGCCGAAGCATGGTTACGGTGGGGGTGATGGCGGCCGGTTCCTTCCTTGTCGTAAGCACGGGGGCCTTTCGCAAAGCACCTCCCGATTCCTTACATCAAAAGGCTTCGGGGACTGGCGGCTTTTCCTTTTTGGGAGAATCCGCGCTTCCCATTTATGACGACTTGAATGCCATTGCCGGACAAGAAGACGATCCCTATGACTTGAACGCAAGCCTGCTGGCCGAAGCCAAGATCGTGCCGTTACGGGTGCGAATGGGAGACGATGCGAGCTGCCTTAATTTGAACAAAGCGATTCGTCCCACGCTTTATGGAGTCAATCCGGATGAATTCAAAGATCGCTTTTCCTTTGCCGAAGGGAATTGGTCCGTTTTGAATCAGCCATCGGAGTCAGACGTGATTCCTGCCGTGGTCGATCAAAATACCATGATGTGGGCCTTGAAGATGAAAACAGGCGACCGAATCGAATTGCTCGATGGCGAGGGTCGGCCTTTCCAGGTTGAACTAGTCGGCGTGGTCAAGGGATCGATGCTTCAGGGCGCGCTATACGTATCCGAAAAAAACTTTCTAGAGCAGTTTCCCAAGCAAGGAGGATACCGAGCCTTCTTTTTGCAGGAAAAGCCTGACCTCGAAGGGCAGGCGGCAACCCATTTGGAAGACAGGCTATCGAATTATGGAATGGAGTTTTCTTCCACGAGGGACCGCTTGATGGCTCTCCAAAAAGTTGAAAACACCTACCTGTCGATTTTTCAGGGTTTGGGTGGTTTGGGGCTCCTTCTGGGTACTGCTGGGTTGGCTGTTGTGATCGCTCGAAACCTAGTCGAAAGAGGAAAGGAATTCGCCTTGATGGAAGCGGTCGGATATCGCTTGAGCAAACTCCGCCAATTGGCTTTTTGGGAACATCTTCTTCTAGGATTTTGGGGTTTGGGGATCGGAACCGTTTCGGCTGTGGCTGGTATCGCGCCTGCACTGTTTGGTGATCTGGGGGAATTGCCTGGGACGGGTTTTCTTTGGTTTTTTATTGCCTTGCTTTTGCTTTCTTTGTTTTGGACTTGGCTTGCGGTCAGAGTAAGCCTTCCAAGTAGTCGTATTGAACAATTAAGAGATGAGTGAACTTACCAAAATCCTAATCAAGAGCCATCCGTTTCGGTCGTCCATGTTTGCCCTATCATGCCTTTTCCTTCATGGATGCCTGACCAAGTCCGTCCTCTTGGATCTACCATCTGAGGAAAACCAGGAAGAACCAAAAGCCGAAGGGAAATGGTCGGTCGAGTTCGAGGAAAACTTTTCCAACTTGGAGGTAGGAACCGAACCGGAAAATCTTTTTATACTGGATGGTGCCTATGTGGTGAGCCAAGAACAGAATGACAAGAGGCTTACCTTGCCGGGCAGTCCGGTGGGAGACTTCGGTTTGCTCTTTGGGCCCCGGGTTCGCGAGAAAAGCCTGAGCCTCACGTTTTCTTTTCTTGCGACGAAGAAGGGCAGAAGATTACCGGCTCTGGCTGCCGGGCTAGGGGGGGTTCGCTCTTACCGCTTTCGCTTGAATGCCGCGACCAAGGAAATTCTTCTTTTTCGGCACGACCTTGAAATTGGAAAGGTTGCCTATCAATGGGAAAGCGGAGCTTGGCACAAAGTTCGTTTTCAGGCGATGCCGGAGGCCGGCGAGAACACTCGCATAAGGTTGAAACTCTGGAAGCGTGGCGAAAAGGAACCTGAAGAATGGTTGCTTGATCAGATTGACCCGAGTGCATTTGCCGGAGGCAAATGCGCGCTTTGGGCCTACCCGTATTCCGGGACGCCTATCCATTTTGACGATTTGAAGATCGAGTCAAAAGCTTTCTAGGAAAGCCTGCCTTGCAAATCTTTTTTCACCGCCTTGTTGTCTGCGGGTTGCTTGCTTTGGGGAATTTTTCTACAATGTATCGTATGGTAATTTCTCTCAAGG
>JAYOMW010000217.1:0-1261 GCA_038121045.1 Opitutia bacterium | reverse complement strand
AGGCGAAACATGCCTCCTGCGGACATGGAGCAACCCGGAGACAAAGAAATTGACCGGATCTTAAGTTGGATAGAAGAATTCGTCTTCGATCACGATCCGCAAAAGACCGAACCGGGGCGCGTGGTCTTGAGGAGGTTAAACCGGGTGGAATACAAAAATACCATTCGTGATCTTTTTGGAGTGAATATCGAAACCGGAACCTTGTTTCCTGCGGATGACACCGGCCATGGGTTTGATACGATTGGCGAAGTGCTTACGGTGTCTCCGCTTCTTATGGAAAAGTACATGGTGGCTGCGGATATGGTTTTGGACAAGGCGTTTGCGGGGAGTGGATTCAATGAAGATGAACTTATCTTTGACGCCCCGAAGATTCGTGGAGGCGCTAGTTCGGGAAAGGAGCGGGTTTTGCCTTCGACGGGGTCCTTTTCGGTAAACCCCGCGATTCCTTCCTCCGGATCCTATGTCGTGGAGATTGAGGCCTCCGCCAGTCGAGCAGGAAAAGGCTTTGCCGAAATGGGTGTGAGCATCGGGAGAAAGTTTTCCAAAACGATCGAAGTGAAAGCCGAATACCCTTTGTTCGAGGCCTACCGATTTGAGCCACTTCTCGAGAAAGCGGACGCATTGGAGATACGGGCTTCTTTTCTGAACGATTTTTACGATCCTCGAAACAAGGATCCCCAAAGAAGAGATCGAAACTTGTTTGTCCGCAAAATATCTCTTGTCCCCCTGGATAAGCTGTCGGCAGATTGCGTTCATCGCAGAAAAACGCTTCTCGGCGGCGTGAGGGACGAAGATTTCACCTTGGAGAAAGTACATGCCGTCCTCCGTAAGCTTTTGCCTCGGATCTATCGCGTAGGCCTGAGCGAAGCGGAAATTGCCCGTCACCTCGATCTTTTCAAGGCAACGAGGGAAGGGAAGGCGGAAAATTTTGATTCTCTTCGGCTTGTGCTCAAGGCAGCCTTGGTTTCTCCTCGATTCCTTTTTCGGGAAGAATCGAGAACGCAAAAGGGCGATGTCTCCAAGCCCTATCCGCTTGATGATTTTGCCTTGGCGAACAGAGTGTCCTATTTTCTATGGAGTTCCATCCCGGACGACGTCCTTTGGCAGAGAGCTGTCTCCGGAACGTTGAGGGCAAATTTGGAAGAGGAAGTTCGTCGTATGCTCGCCAATCCCAAGACCAATGCTTTCATCAGCAATTTTGCCGGTCAATGGCTGCAGCTTCGCGACTTGGAAAGATCCAATCCCGACCAGGGTCGCTTTC
>JAYOMW010000216.1:0-4037 GCA_038121045.1 Opitutia bacterium | reverse complement strand
TTCCGGATCGATCAAGCGGGTACGGGGGGCGGACTTACTTTTTCAGCATGGGTTAGACCTGATCAAGTTCAGGGTGGAGTGGACAACGAGCGCATGATCTTCTCGACCGACAACGGGGGGTGGGATTGGTCCTTGGCTTTTCGATACGGATCTTTGACCACTTGGGAGGGCACTACCCGGGTGGAGTCGCTTCTTCAAGCTTACTCCGGGAAATGGTATCACGTCGTTGCCGTATTCGATCCGGTTCAGGGACGCACCGTTCTTTATGCCAATGGGGAATCCACCACTTTGGACTCGATCGGCTTGGACGGAAACTCGGAGTTGGTTCGCGTGGGCAGAGGGTATTGGGGGCGGACTTTCGATGGTTTGATCGATGATGTACGGGTTTGGGGGCGCCCTCTCTCGATTGGAGAAGTCTCCCAACTTTGGGGCAATGGTTTGGGGGACATTGGCCCGCAGGCCCGCTTCGAGTTCGAAAACCCGTCTTTTGGAGAAACCATCGAAGCCACGATCTTCTTCAACCAATCGATTGCGGATTTCAATGCATCCCAAGATCTTCAGCTGAGTGGAATGACCTTGGTCAGTTCGACACCCGTTCCCGGTTCGACCACGAGCTACAACCTCACTTTCACCCCAGCCCCCTTCAGTCCGGGGACACTTTCCCTCAAGCTTCGCAACAATTCCATTACGGATGCTTTCGGCATGACGAACTCGGAGGTTGCGGCGACCATTGATTTCCGACCTCACCGCGTGAGGGAGGGAGATCTTGCCTTGTGGTGGCAACTGGATGAGACTACTGGATCTCTTGCCGTAGATTCAGCTGGAGCTAATTCCAACGGCACCGGCTCTCCCATTTGGTTTACTCCGGGTAAATTCGGAGCATCAGGCATTGAGTTTGACGGCACCGACGGAAAGGCTCTTCTTTCCACCGGAGTCTCCGGTGATTTCGAATCAGCGACCTTGTCCTTGTGGGTCTATCCGGAAAGTCCGGATTTTCATCTTTTCAGTCTTGAGGGAACTTCTCCCTCCATGTCGCTTTCCTTGCGCAAACAGAGGCCTCTTTTTGCCTTGGATGGCTTGGATCAGCAGTCTTTGCCCGGAACCTCTCCCGATGAGTTTTGGGCGAAGGGGTATCTTCCCTTGAATCAATGGTCTCATTTGTCATTGGTTTATGATTTGAGCAGCAGGACGGTTCGCTTTTACCTGAACGGATCCTTTGACAGCGAGTCTTCCTTTTCCGGGGGGCAAACCTTCCCTCTCAACCAAGCCTTTCGTTTAGGCCCAAGGGATGGTTCCGAGGCCAGCGCCAGTCAAGGCAAGGTCGACGACTTGAGGATTTACGGCATGGCTCTCTCCGATCATGAAGCCGTTCGGGTTTTTGGCGGCGGAAGCGGCGATTTTTACCAACGATCCATTGAAATAAGCCAAGGTGGGGGATACGAGATGCCCGTGATCGCTACGGTTCGTTTCCTCGAGGATGGCTTTCCGGTGGCGATCGATGGTTTTGATTCGGCTGACTATTCCGTCTCGAACGCAACGGGTACCGCCCCCACTAAAATTTCAGATGGAGTTTATGAAGTGGGCTTGACGCCAAATGACCAAACTTCTCCGGTTGTCATGAATTTGTCGGTCACGGGAACCGGTGTTAACACCTTGTTCAACGAAACCTTTGCTCTGACGAATTCTCTTGTTACCTACGATATTCAGTCTCCAAGCATCGACTCGCCCGTGGTTTCGTATTGGGCCAAAGGTCAGTCCGGAAGCTTCAAGATCGATGCAAGTTACGCCGCAAGCGTCACGACGGGAGCGTTGCCTCAGGGGTTGGAATTCAATGCGACGACTTTGCTTGTCTCTGGCACGCCTGAGGTTTCAGGCTCTCACCCAGTCACGATAACCGCTACTAACCCATCCGGTGCCGATACGCAAAATCATCAATTTTCCATTTATGATCCGGGGTCTTTTTCCGCCAAAATGGAATTGACTCTGACCGGAGCGACCGCGGGAGAGGATCCCGGAAATTTGCCTGGCTTGCTTGTCCGGTTGGACGCAAGTTCTCTTGCCGAGGCGAATGGATCGGTTCTTTCCGTTTGGCCCGATGTTTCTGGTAGCGGACACCCGCTTGACCAGGCAAGAGGGACTCCCAAAGTCAGCCTGAGTGCCGAGTTAGGCGGGAAAAAGGTCGTGAGCTTCGATGGTTTTTCGCAACTTTACTCCACTTATGATTTCGGATCGACCCTCAACTCGTACACGGTTTTGGCTCTCGCTCGTCATTCGGGTGATGCCAACGGGACCGTTGTCGGTTCGGTGGGTTCCGGTTGGGTTTTCGGTTGGGGCAACGACAGTTCGTCTTATTGGAAAATGGGTTCCGTTCTCACGCAGTCGGTTCCTGCGGACTCATCCTGGCACCTATTGGCGGGAACTTATGAAGAAGGAAATGCAATTCTTTGGCGCGACGGAGTCAAGGTATTCGAGCAAGCTTCGATTGGAACCGAGAATTCCACGCCCAAACTTTTGGCCTTGGGTGGTTCCGATGCCAACGATTACTTCTCGCAATCGGAAGTTGCGGAAGTTTTGTTTTTCGATCGGGCTCTCAACCCTTCTGAATTGGCCGCCATGCAGGAGTATCTCCGCGTCAAATGGCAAGGTGGCGATCTGTCTGACTTCCCTCTTCTCGTTCGAATGGGAACGGCTTATCATCCGGACTTTTCTCATTCCTCCTTTGCCGACCCAACAATCGGAGGAGATTTGCGTTTCTTCGATGAGCAAAACCGCGAATTGATTCATGAGATTGACGAGTGGAACTCGTCCGGTGAAACCACCGCGTGGGTTCAACTCAAGGATCTCGGTGCGAATTCGAAGGTCTTTGCATATTGGGGCAATGCGGCGGACGTGACTCCTCCCGGTTACCGTACGGATGGCTCGCTTTGGTCAGGCTATGAGGGCGTTTGGCACCTCGACGACGTACTTGATTCTTCGGGCAACGCTAGAAATGCAACTTCGAACGGAGGGGTTGCTTACAGTCCGGCCGGCCTCGTTGGTCATGGTCTGTCGTTAGATGGCAATGACGATGACTTGACCATTTCGGGTTATCAGGGGATTACGGGTTCGGGGGCCCGTTCGCTTTCCCTTTGGCTCAGGACGACACAGTCCAGCGGTGGACTTGCCGGTTGGGGGGCGGCGGGTAATCTCTGGAACTTGGCTTGGGACAGTCAAGGCCCTCAGGTTTTGACGGACAATTCAGGAGGGAAACGACAGGGTTCCTTTGGATTGGGAGAAGATCAATGGCATCACCTGTCCATCTCCTACCCTGGAGTCACTTCGGACTTGAACGAGACCCGCATTTACGCCGATGGCAAATTAGTCGATGCTCCTGCCTCATCGGTTTCCGGAACGGTCAATACTTCGGCAGGCGGCGATCTCCGATTGGGATCCTTGCGTGACGGTACCTCAAAGATGACCGGTTTTCTCGACGAGATCCGGGTCTCCTCGGTTGCCCGCGGCCATGCATGGGCAAAGCATTCCTTTGAAAACCAACGAGCCGGTTCCAACTTTATCGATTACGACCTGCAATACCTGAGCGCTCCGGTTATGCCGGCTGACTTGAACCTCACGGTGGTCAATGGGCAAGCCATGAGTTTTCAGTTTAGAAGCGATCCGCCTGCGACGCAGTATTCGCTGAATCCTTGGCCTCCTTTCGGTCTTAGTTTCAACGCCGCGACCGGCGTTCTTTCCGGAACGCCCGTTTCTTATGATTTTCCTACTACCGATGGAACCCCCCATTTTTCGGCACCCTATCGATCCATTCGCATCTTAAGTTCGTGGCATCCACATATTTTGACCGGGAACATCTACGAAATACTTTCCGTACAGGTGACGGGCGGAGCACTTTCCAATATAAAACTCAAAGATACCGACACAGATCCAAAGTCCGACCAATGGGTAGGTTTGGGCGCTGGAAGAGGGGTTGATTGGGAAGACACGGAAACTCTCGGTCAACTGGTTTTTACGGTCACGGCCACCAACCCCAAGGGTAGCTC
>JAYOMW010000215.1:0-4041 GCA_038121045.1 Opitutia bacterium | reverse complement strand
ACAAAACGAACGCCCCGTTCCGCAAGTCTGCGGGCGAGAAGGCACTGACGGCCAAAAGAACCAATGTCTGGATGATCCAATTCGTAAAGTTTTTTTGTGGCTTCGGATTCTCCCTTTAGATCTGTTACTTCGGGTGCACTCAATTGGAGCCTAGCGGCCATTTCATAGGCCTTTATACGAGCTTCCAACTCGCTAAAACCACTGCGGGGGGTATTGTGGATGTTATTTAACTTTTTTAGGAGTGACAGTCCGCTCCGGTCACGGGCAGGACTTGCCATTTCAAAAGATTTGGGTGGAAAAAGATCGGGAATGGGCTGATCAGGATCGTTTACGTTTACAGTGGTCGCTTGGTGTTGGGCGGGAAGAAAACCGGCTCCCCAATTGATGATGCCACCCGGGGGTAGTCCTCTTTTGTCCGGAAGGACCACAAAGGACGGTAGGTTTTCCGTTTCACAGCCCAATCCGTAAGTTACCCACGATCCCATGCTTGGGAATCCAGGTAGGATCTGTCCGGTATTCATCATGAAGTTACCCGGGCCGTGCAGGGCGGTTTTACTCTGCATGGAATAGATGAAAGCCATGTCGTCGACACAGGTGGCAAGCTTGGGAAGCAAGTCGCTCATCCAGATGCCGGACTGTCCGTGTCTTCTGAATTTCCAAAAACTCGGTTGGCAGTTTCCGGGTTTGGATGCAAAGAATTGCAATTTGCCATCCGGATCAAAAGGGGTGCCTGCGCGCCTTTCAAGTTCGGGCTTGTAATCGAAGGTGTCGACGTGACTGAGACCGCCAGAGCAAAAGATCTGAATCACCCGCTTGGCTCGGGCAGGGAAATGAGTGCCGGAGACTGGAGCGGGCGATGCGCAAAGCATCGAAGATAGAGCGAGCCCGCCAAATCCACCCGCCGCCTTATGAAGGAAGCTTCTTCGAGAAGGAGATAATGGTCTATTTAGATTGGACATATCGTAATTGGATTATCGTATGTTCGAATATCTCCGCTTCAAGATTTTAGCATAAACTTTTGCGTATATTTTCTGTTGATTTGCGACAGCGGCAAAATGTCATTCAGCAGTAAATTATTCTTTACCGAATCATCGAAACCAATCTTGATTATTGATAGCGTCAGTCTCTCATCCGTTATCTATTCTGAATCCTGCAAATTATGAATAAATCAGCCCTTTTCCATGTTTTTATTATTCAAGTTGGAATTTTTTGTACCCATGGTGCTGAAATTAATGTGCCGAAAGATTGTAAATCCATCGGCCAAGCCCTTGAGCAAGCCAAAGAGGGAGATTCAGTCGTTGTATTCCCCGGTACCTATTTCGAGCGAATTAAAATCCCGAATGGAGTGACCCTCCGAAGCGCTGGAAATGATGAAAAGGGTAAGATCGGATTAAAACGCGCGGAACTGGTAATTCTGGATGGGAAGGGAGAATCCCACGAGAATCCGGGAATCGAATTGGGAGAGGGGTCCGTAGTCGATGGAATAACCGTTACGGGTATGGGCAAATATGATGATGATTCATGGAATAAACATTTTCAAACCAAGGGTAGGGACCAGTCCTATGATCGAATCGGAGGCTACAATGCTCCGGCGATTGGAGCAGACAGTGTGAACGCCGTCATCCTTAACTGCATTGTTCATCATAACGGAAATACGGGTATCGCCGCCGCCGGCAGAGAGGCACCGGCCGTGGTTAAGGTTAAAGGAAATACTTGTTTTCGTAACATGGGAGGCGGCATAGGTTACATGGCGGGTTCTCGGGGAGAAGTTGTGGAAAATCACTGTTATGAAAATTTCTACGCGGGAATTGGAATGGAAGGCGGACACCCCTTGATTTTATCGAACCACTGCCACGATAACATCCGGGCGGGAATAGGAATCAGTGAGGGGGCATGTCCAGTTGTTCGGAAAAATCACTGTCATAACAACCGCAGGGCGGGAATCGGAGTACGAACCGGATATGAGACACGACCTGTGATCATTGACAATGACTGCCATGACAACGCAATGACTGGAATTGGGGTGAGTGATGAAGCTTATGCTATCATCAGGGGCAATCGTTGTTACAAAAACGCTTTGACTGGCATTGGACTGCAAACGGGTGCATCCGCTTTGATCATCCGAAATGAATGCTATGAAAACAAAGCGGCCGGCATAGGTCATCGGGAAGTTGAGGAGACTTTTGTCATGGATAATCACATTCATCATAATGGCGCTTCCGGGTTGGGTTTTGATGAGACTTCCGCCTCTTCGGTTTCGAAATGCGTGGGGAATCGAATTCATGACAATGCTTTGGTTGGGGTGGGTATACGAAAGGGATGGAACGTAAAGTTGGTAGGAAACGAAATTTCAAGGTCCGGTGGCATGCCTCCGTTGATTATGGTTTTCGAAGGATCCCGAGCGGAATTTACCGACAATCAACTTATCGGAGGAGGAGTGGCGAGTATTCGATGCGTCGGAACCGTGCTGGCTGAAGGAAACGTCATCAAACCGGATCCTGGCAGCAAAGGCGGAAGAGGGCCATCCTCTGCTATTTGGGCTTTGCCCGGAGCAGAAGTTGTTGCCCATGGAAATGAATTTCTTGGTTGGCGGAAGGCCCTGCTTGCTTCAGGGGCCAAGGTAATCGCTTCGCAAAATCGGGGTTACGCTTTGAATGCGAGTCCTTTCCAAATCGATAAACCCGTTTCCGGATCCCGTATCGCCAATAATCAAATTGGAGATTCAGCTTCAAAATAAATTTATACAATAATCGATAAGCTTTCTTCTATGCGATTTCGTACGGGAGGGCAGACAGGTGTGGATCGGTCAGTTCTTGATTTCTGCCTCGAAAAGCAGGTGGAGGTTATAGGTTGGTGTCCTGAACAAAGAAAAGCGGAGGATGGCAAAATACCGGACCGTTATCCATTGGTTGAATTGAAGGACGCGGGGTATGATGAGAGAACCGAAGCGAATGTCCTGGATAGCGATGCAACCCTGATCCTTCATCTGGGCGAAATTTCCGGAGGCACGAAGTTTACCGTTTCCTGTTGCGCCAAATTCAGCAAGCCTTCTCTTTTAATGGATTTGAGAGAAGAAAACTTACAGACCCAAGTGGAAGAGCTCGTCCAATTCATTGAAGACAAAGAAATCAAAGAGTTAAACGTAGCCGGTCCACGGGCGAGCGAAGAGAGTGAGGCGTATGAGAAAACCCAATTCTTTTTTCAGTCCTTTTGGGGTGCATTAAAAAAAAGAAAATGAAAATCTTTTGCATCCACGGAAATTTTCAAACCAGTGCGGTATGGCAATTTCTTGAAGATAGACTGAAAGCGGAGATCTCTGACTTGGACATGGTTTGCGAAGACTTGTATGCAAAGCAATTCGAAGGCTTTGATGGTTGGACCGAAGACTTTTGCAACCGGGTGGAATCCGAAGCGAATGGAAAGAAATCCATTTTGCTTGGTTATTCATTGGGTGGGCGTTTGGCCTTGCATGCATGCGTTCGCCGACCTGATCTTTGGCAGGCGACCATTGTCGTAGGTGCGGATCCGGGCCTGGAATCAGAGCATCAGAAAAGTCTTCAATTAGACAGAGATCGGAATTGGGCGGAGAGGTTGAAGAGAGAGCCATTGAAAAAGTTAGCGGACGAGTGGGATGAACAGCCTGTTTTTTGTGGAATCGAAAATCAGGCTCCGCGAAATCTGGGTGAGATGGACCCATGTGAAATCAGTCAAAGGCTTGAGGTTTTTTCAAAGGGGCTTCAGCAAAACTTGGTGCCCGAATTAGCCAACCTGAAGAGCCCGCCGGTTTTGTTCTTATCCGGGGAGAAGGATCAGAGGTATCAAAGTATCGGTGAGAAATTAGCGAAATTGTCTCCCGTAGTTAAAGCCCAAGTAGTGGCAGATGCAGGACATCGCGTTCCCTGGGAAAACCCGGAAACCTTTGTCCAAGTTTTGATTGATTTTGCCTTTGGTTGAATTCTTCCCTCTTATTCAAGTAACGATATGAAAACATCAACGAAACTTCTCATCTCGGGTGCCGTGATTATTTCTCTAAGCCTGATC
>JAYOMW010000214.1:1362-4122 GCA_038121045.1 Opitutia bacterium | reverse complement strand
TGCGCAACTTCGGAAACGTCTGGTTGGCCGCCACCACCGGATGCGCTCAGTGCCACGACCATAAATACGACCCCTTCACGATCAAGGACTTTTACTCGCTGGCCGCCTTTTTTGCCGACATCAAGGAAAGAGCGGTGGGAAGAAGGGCTCCTAACCTTACTCTCCCTACTCCCGAAGAGGAAGCCCGACTCAGGGAACTCGAAGACAAGTTGGCTCAAGTGGAAAAAGCCCAAAAAGAAAGCCAGACAGATACGGAACGCAGGAAAAGGGAATTGCTTGCAAAACTTCACGACTTGGTCGACAAGGTGGCCTATGCCGAACCCAAAACCGACTCCGCCACTGATTCGGAACGGATTTTTGTCGAAGACGCTCCGCCATCCGACGCCACCCTGAACGGTGAGTGGAAAATCGCCCAAGCGCCCGAACCCGTTTATTCAGGTAAGAAATCAATTGTCCGCGAAGGCGCAGGCAACAACCAGCATTTCTTTTGGCAGTCCAAGTCCCCTTATGAAATCGCCTCCGACGAAGACGAGTTTTTCGCCTACGTGTTTCTCGACCCCATCGACCCGCCCAAGCAAGTCATGCTTCAATTCAATGACGGAACCTGGGAACACCGCGCGTATTGGGGCAAATCACTCATTCCCTATGGTAGCGAAAACACAGTAGGAAAAGTAAAAATGGGAGAACTGCCCAAGACCGGAGAATGGATCCGTCTCGCCGTAAACGCCAAGAAAGTCGGACTGAAGCCCAAGGCCAAGGTCAACGGCATCGCCTTCACCCAGTTCGACGGCAAAATTTATTGGGACAAGGTCGGGGTAAAATCGACCCGCGACCCGCGCTCCGACCCCACCCTTTCCCTTGCCAAATGGACCGACACCGCAAAATCGGATAAGAACCTGCCCGGTGAGGTAACGAAGGCCGCCAAGAAAGCCGCAAAAGACCGCTCGGAAAAAGAGGCTCAATTGATTCGCCGACATTTCATCGCCTATGTTTTCCCCAAGGTTCCGGAAGGAATCAAAAAATTTCGGAAAGAGGCTCGAAAGCTCGAGCAGGAATCAACCAAGAGCGCTCAGGAACTCAAAAAAGCCCAAGACGCCGTAGCCAATGCCAAGAAGGGATTCCGCACCATGCTCGTTTCACAAGCCGGTGCCCCGCGCATGGTCAAGATCCTTCCCCGGGGGAACTGGTTGGACAAAAGCGGTGAAGAAGTTCAACCCGCCATTCCCGAGTTCATGGGCAAACTCGATACCGGAGACAAGCGGGCTACCCGTTTGGACCTGGCCAAGTGGGTCGTCGCCAAAGACAACCCCCTCACCGCCCGGGCGTTCGTCAACCGCACCTGGAAACTTTTCTTTGGTCACGGGCTTTCCCGTAGGCTCGATGATCTCGGTGGTCAAGGCGAGCCTCCGACTCATCCTGAGCTTTTGGATCACCTTGCTTCCGGCTTCCGGGACGGCAATTGGGACGTCAAGGCCTTGGTCAGGAAAATCGTCACCTCGCAAGCCTATCGCCAAAGTTCCCTTCCCCACGGAACTCTCGCCACGGACGATCCCGGCAACCGCCACTACGCCCGCCAATCCCGCTTTCGAGTGGATGCGGAATTCGTACGGGACAGCGCCCTGTCGATCAGCGGGCTTCTCGTTCAGAAGATCGGTGGAAAAAGCGTCAAGCCCTACCAACCCGCCGGCTACTGGCAGCACCTCAACTTCCCCGCCCGCAAATGGCAAGCCGGACAAGGAGAAGCCCTCTACCGCCGTAGCCTCTACACCTTCGTATGCCGCAGCTTCCCTCACCCCGCCATGGTTGCCTTCGATGCTCCCAGTCGCGAAGAATGCTCCGCCGAACGACCGCGCTCCAACATTCCCCAGCAAGCCCTCGTTCTGCTCAACGACCCCGTTTTCGTGGAAGCCGCCAAATCTTTGGCCGAACGCCTCCTGCTGGAAGGAGAGTCAACGGACGCCCAAAGGCTTGAAAAAATCTTCTTTCTCACCCTTACCCGAAAGCCAACCAAACAAGAGCAAGACATTCTTCTCGCCCTCCTCGACGAGCAACGCAAACGCTACGAAAACGACGAAAAATCCGCCCTCGAACTTCTCTCGACAGGCGTCAAATCAGTCGACAAATCAATCAAACCAGCCGAACTTGCCGCTTGGACCAGCGTCTCCCGGGCCATGCTGAACCTCTACGAAACCACCGCCCGATTCTGAGAACTTACCTGTAACGAAACGAACGAACCATGGATCCGACAACCTTCATCAACCGCCGCAGCTTCCTCAACCAGGCAACCGTTGGGATCGGAGCAACCGCTCTGACCAGCATGCTCTCGGCAAACGCCCTGTCTACCCCCAAGGCTTGGCCCGCCAACTTACCCGGAAAAGCCAAGCTCATCGGCAACCCCAAGGCCAAAAGGGTTATCTTTCTGTGCATGGCCGGTGGTCCATCCCACCTTGAAACCTACGATTACAAGCCCAAGCTCAAGGAAATGGACGGCAAGCCCATGCCCAAGTCCATTACCGAAGGTCAGCCCATCGCTCAACTCATGGGCAAGAAGAACGACCTCAAATGCCTCGGTCCCCAACACGAATTCGAGCGCTACGGAAAGTCCGGCCAGTTCATCTCCAACCAGTTTCCCAAAATCGGATCGATCGCAGATGATATTTGCATCATCCGTTCCATGCATACCGAACAGATCAACCACGACCCCGCCCACACTTACATGAACACCGGGACCCAGATATCCGGACGCCCCAGCATGGGCTC
>JAYOMW010000214.1:0-1262 GCA_038121045.1 Opitutia bacterium | reverse complement strand
CCCGCAACGCATCCCTGCGCGATCCCGAGATCTCCACCAAGGTAAGCCAATACGAGATGGCCTTCCGCATGCAAACCAGCGTACCGGAACTAATGGACGTCTCCAACGAACCCAAACACGTGCTCGACCTCTACGGAGCCAAACCCGGGGACGGATCCTTCGCCAGCAACTGCATACTCGCTAGAAGACTGGCTGAGCGAGGCGTGCGTTTCATACACCTTTACCACCGCGGTTGGGATCATCATGGCGGAGTGAAGAACGCCATCACCGGGGTCGCCAAGCGGGTCGACCAAGGCTCCGCCGCTCTCATCCAAGACCTCAAACAAAGAGGCATGCTTGAAGACACCCTCGTAGTCTGGGGCGGAGAATTCGGACGCACCCCCATGGCCCAAGGCAATGGACGCGACCACCACATCAAAGGCTTCTCCATCTGGATGGCGGGCGGAGGAATCAAAGGCGGAATCTCTTACGGAAACACCGACGAATTCGGGTACAATGCCGAGGAGAACGTCGTGCACGTTCGCGACTTTCACGCCACCATACTTCACCAACTCGGCATTCAGTCCCAACTCTTCACCCACAAGTACCAAGGACTCGACTTCCGCCTCACCGGGGTGGACGAAGAAGCCCACGTCCTCAAAGATATTTTGGCCTAGAAAACAGTTGAGGACTGAGCACTAGAGTAGTTGTACAAATCCGCCCTTTCCCGAAAAAAATAAGTCTTCGTCGAACGAATTGATTACACTGGCAGAGTGCGAGCGAAGGCCGCACGCAGAATCGACAATTTTTCATTCGCACCTCCTCGAACGAAAACTCGATTGGTCGCCTAAGCAATCCCCTCCGCATTACAGGTATCAGGTTTCCGATTGACCATCGGGCAAAGATTTGCATTTTGGTTTTTCTTTGGGTTTCGGCGAGATAGCTCAGTTGGTAGAGCAGAGGACTGAAAATCCTTGTGTCCCCGGTTCGATTCCGGGTCTCGCCACCACCCAAACAAACACTGACCTTCAGCCGATTCGAGGCAGAAAAATAGGCAAAGTGACAACGAAAATGACAACAAATTCAGTCCTGTTTGTTCTTGTTCAAGGATGTTTGAAGAGATACTAGGGGCCGGGGGGGATCATATAAATCGACCGAACTTTCCCCCGACCGATCACCCCTCTTACAAAAATTCTGCCAAACGCTCCCCTGCCCACCACCTCGGAATCGAAAATCATGTCGGCGTGACAATTGACAATTGTGACAATTGCGCCAATTGGGGG
>JAYOMW010000213.1:0-4124 GCA_038121045.1 Opitutia bacterium | reverse complement strand
CTGAAGATTTGCCCCCGCCTCCTTCTTTCGGAGACGAAGAACCTCCCGCTCCACCCGCGTCGGCTGAAGATTTGCCCCCGCCTCCTTCTTTCGGAGACGAAGAACCTCCCGCTCCACCGGCCCCACCGGCTCCTCCTTCCTTGGGCGTCGACAAACCTCCCGCTCCACCGGCTCCAAGCGGCGGACTTCCACCTTCGGCTGGACTTACCCGCCCGCCCAGTGGGCTTGCCGGCAAGCCCACCTTGAAAAGCGGCAAGCCCGGCAAACCGAGCCTTTCACTTAAATCCGGAAAATCAAAGACCAAAGGGCTCAAGATCACCCGTCCTCCTCAACCACCGCCAGCATAATATCCAATCCCTTTTCAGAGGATTGTACTCGACCTTTTTTTCTTTTCCTGTAAAAGGAAGGTTTGATTGGGGCCGTAGCTCAGTTGGAAGAGCGCCACAATGGCATTGTGGAGGTCGTCGGTTCGATCCCGATCGGCTCCACCAATCAAAAAACCATGCACCGAGGCCCGAATACCGTCCCATTGCTCGGACTTCTTGTAGTTCTCGCAAAGTGCGTTTTCTTTTCCTCCTGCTCCCCGCAGAGCCTGGAAGAAGAAGCCTTGGAAATCATCGAAGCCAATGATTCTTCGCTAGACTTGAGCGACTCCGGCTTGGAGCGCTCCGCAGATGGGCTTCAGTTCACCAAAGCCTCCGGCAAGACCGGTCTAAAGGATTCCGTTGGCTTTACCGAGGACGGGGATCTCGTTTACAAAGGACGCCTCAAGAACGACAAAGCGGATGGAGAATGGACCACTTTCTATCCCGATGGTAAGCTCCGCTGGCGTGGAATGAAAGAAAACGGAATCAACAACGGGCCTTTCACCATGTGGTACCCGAATGGGAAAGTCAAAATGCGGGGTCAATACAAAGAAGGAGGCAAAGACGGTAAATCCACCATCTTTCACATGAACGGAGTAAAATGGAGAGAACAGTGGCACGAAAAAGGCAAACCGGTCGGAATATGGAAGACATGGAACGAAGCCGGAGATCTGATCGAGGAAGTAAGCCATGAACCTTGAAAAGCCGGTATCAACCAAGCGGCCAAACAAGACAAAACTTCTTTTGCCTTGCCGAAAACAATTCTGCCACTAACCCAATATCGATATGGAAGAAGTTTGGATCACCGGAATAGGTTTGATCACGAGCATTGGAAATGACCGGAAAACCGTCACCGACAACCTGCTCGAGCTTAAGCATGGTATCGAACGGCACCCCGAACTGCAGGGCGATGATTCGCCCGTCAAGATTGCCGGAACGGTCAAGGGCTTCGAGGTGTCCGAAGCCGACCCCGAAGATTGGATCTACCCCGAACAATACCGGGTTCCACGGGCAGTACTACGCAGTTTTTCCCCGCACGTCCTCTACGCATGGAGTTCCCTCAAGCAAGCCATCGATGACGCGTCCCTCTCCGAGGACGACCTTCATGACCCGGAGGCCGGGCTCTATACCTCTTCGGGCGGATCCATGCGTTCCATTCACAAGCATTTTGAAAAGATGGACCAACGGGGCGTCATGGCTTGCAACCCACTTGCCATCGTCGCCTCGATTGCCGGAACCCTCACCTTCAACCTCGTTGCCGCCCTTGGAATCAGGGGCTCTTCAACCGGATTGGTTTCCGCTTGCGCTTCATCCGGTCATGCCTTGGGAACGGCCCTGGACGAGATTCGTCTCGGCCGCCAGAAAAGGATGCTCGTGGTCGGTGCGGAAGACTGCAATTTCGAGAGCATCGTTCCCTTTTGCGGAATGCGGGCCCTTTCTCTGGACAACGACCCCGATCGCGCATCCCGCCCCTTTGACAAAACCAGAAACGGATTCGTGGGAACCGGCGGAGCGGTCAGCCTCGTATTGGAAACCAAAAGCGAAGCCGAAAGACGGGGAGCCGAACCATACGCCAAATTCATCGGATGGGGACAGGGTTCGGACGGACATAACGTCGCCATCTCCCATCCCGAAGGAAGGGGCTTGAACCGGGCCATGACCCAAGCCTTGAAGGATGCCGGCGTCACGGCTTCGGAGATCGATTACGTCAACGCCCACGCCCCCTCCACCTCCATCGGAGACGCTTCCGAACTCAAGGCCCTCAAATCCGTTTTCCCCCTTCCCCAGCAAGTCAAAGTATCAAGCACCAAAGCCTTGACCGGACATGGCCTTTCCCTCTCAAGCATCATGGAAGCCTCCTTTTGCTGCCTGGCTTTGAAAGACGGTTTTCTTCCGGGCTCCGCCCACATCACGGACCCCGATCCCGAAGTCGGACACCTCCAGTTGCTCCGTCGGACCGAGCAAACTCAGGCCAAACGGATCCTCAGCAACAGCAGTGGGTTCGGCGGAGCCAACGTAAGCGTCATCTTCGAGCAAGCCGATTGAGAAACCTTCCAAAACTCATGGAATCAGGAATAAAGGAGCTCATTCTCCGCAGGAAAACCTCCAAACCTGCAAATTTCTCCGAAAAGATTCCCGACCCCGCTCTGATCCGCGAATTGATCGAGGTCGGTCGTCATGCCCCCAACCACCACCGCACGGAACCCGCCCGTTTTTATTTGCTCGACCAAGAGCGCATTAAAGAAGTGGGCAGACTCTTCGGAGAAGTGGTCGCAGGAGACGGCAGCGACCCCGCCTTGATTGAACGCGGAGAGAAAAAGGCTCGCGAATGGGGATCCTCGCCTGGATTGCTCATCGTTACTTGCCACACCGACCTAGACTCTGAACTTGCCCGTAAAAAACCCGAAGTCGTCGAGGAAAATTACGCGACCTGTTCCTGTATCTGCCAAAACCTGCTTCTCCTGTTCGAGAGCGAGGGAATATCCGCCAAGTGGAGCACCGGGCCGGTCTTCGACCATCCTGAGTTCACGCACCTCATCGGGATGCAATCCCCCGATTGCGAAAGCGTGGTCGCCCTGCTCTTTTACGGGTACTCGGAAACGGGTTTGCCCGAAAGAACCTACGCCCCCTTGGATACCCATCTTCGGGATTTCACAGCTTGACTTTCTCGGCCCTCACCAAGCAGAGCAGGTTGGCTTGAGAATTTGTTTCTTGTCGAATGGTATCCCTTGAAAAACAAAAAAAGCTCTCTTACGATCAGCCCAGCACGATGATTATGAAATTCCCAATTTTTCTTTACGCTTCCCTTTGCTTGACCATATCCCCTTTTGCATTCGGCAAACCGGCCGTCGACTTCACCAAGGACGTTCGCCCGCTCCTCTCCGAGTACTGCTTTCACTGCCACGGTCCGGACAAGAGTACCCGCGAAGCAAACCTCAGGTTGGATACACAAGAAGGAGCCTTCAAGGACCTCGGCGACTATTCCGCAATCGTCCCCGGCAAACCCGGCGAGAGCGAATTGTTCTTCCGCCTCCATAGCAAAGACAAAGACGAAATCATGCCTCCGCCCAAGACCGGCAAAACCCTCACTCCCGAACAAAAGAAAATTATCGAGACCTGGATTGCTTCCGGAGCCAAGTACGAGGAACATTGGTCCTTCCGTCCCATAGCCAAACCCGCGCTCCCCCCCAAGCGCTCCTCAGATCACCCAATCGACCGCTTTCTCGAGAATTCCCTCTCCAAAGAAAAGTTGGCCTTTTCCCCCGTGGCTGATGACGCAACCCTTTTACGCCGGCTTTATTTTGACTTGGTCGGCATGCCACCCTCCCCTCAAGAAGCCGAGCGTTTTCTCAAGAATGATTCACCCAAGGCTTTCGAGCAACTGGTTGATCGCCTTCTTGCAGACGAGCGCTTCGGCGAGCGGATGGCCGTCCACTGGCTTGATCTCGTACGTTTTGCCGACACCATTGGTTATCACAGCGATGTATTCATGGAAGTTTCGGCCTACCGGGACTACGTAATCGACGCTTTCAACGACAATTTGCCCTACGATCAATTCGTGATCGAAAATATCGCAGGCGACCTGCTGCCGGAAGCGAGCAACCGGCAAAAAGTGGCTTCCGGATACAACCGTCTTCTTCAGACAACGGAGGAAGGCGGCGCCCAACCGGACGAATATGTCACCATCTACCAAGCCGACCGGGTGCGCAACTTCGGAAACGTCTGGTTGGCCGCCACCACCGGATGCGCTCAGTGCCA
>JAYOMW010000212.1:0-4130 GCA_038121045.1 Opitutia bacterium | reverse complement strand
GGCTATGGCAAAGCCCGTTCTCATGACATCTTCAGGTTGCCTGCATATCAACCCCGGAGACCATGAGTTCGGAGTTTCAATCCAACCGGAAAAAGCGAGTGCATGGACAAGTGCCATGAAACAGATTTTGGATAATCCTGACCAAGCAAAAAGGTTTGGAAAGAATGGTAGAAAAATTGCCTCTGAAGAATTATCCGTTTCCGTTTTCGATCGCAAAGTAGTTGATTTCATTCATGAAATCATCGAGTGACAAATGGAAGAGCAAAGGATCTTTTTTAGCGTAATCATCCCCACTTTCGAGCGTCCTGAAGACCTCCGCAAATGCCTCTTTTCACTCTCCGCAGATCAACAAAGAGGAGCCCCCTCGTACGAGTTGATCGTTACGGACGATTCCCGAACGGATGCAAGCCAAATTTTGGTTTCAAAGGAATTCGCGGAGGCTTCTTGGGGAGAAGGGAAAAAATCGGGACCCGCGGGAAATCGCAATGCAGGGGCAGCTCGCGCCAAAGGAGAATGGATTATTTTCATCGATGACGACTGTATTGCCCAACCCGGATACCTCTCGGCTTTCGGCAAGGCCATAGATGAAAACCCTTTGGTTGGCCTTTTCGAGGGAAGAATCTTTCCCGACCGGGAAAGAGAAACTTGGGCCGAAGGATGCCCTGCCAACGAAAAGGGTGGATTGTTTTGGACCAGCAACCTTTGCGTCAAAAAAAGCATTTTCCAAGATATCGGAGGCATGGACGAGCAGTTCGAAGTCGCATACGAGGACGTTGACTTCGCCCGACGCTTGCGAGATCTAGGCGTTCCGTCTCTTTTTGTTCATGAAGCAGCCGCATGCCACCCGTGGCGATCGGTCCGTCAGGGAGGATTGAACAACTGGAAATCCAAGGATTATGAGACTGCCGACTTTGTCCGTTTCTTAAAGAAGCATAACCCGAAAGAGCATGAGTTCTCGTTTCCGGGATATGGCCGAAACCTAGCACGAATACTAACAAGGGACTTGATTACCTGTGCCCTGAGCTATCGCTTTCGAGGCATAGATATTCTCTTCTTTCAAGCTTTGGTTACCCTCAAGGGCATGATTTTGATTCTCCGCCATAATTGCTCTCCAGCAAAATGAGCCTTTGGAAATCCAATCTGATTCTTAGCGACATACCATGGAATTATTACCTTCATCCATGTCCGAAATTCTACGCTTGGGAGCTAGCTAATCATGGTCCGACGATTTGGGTAAACCCTCCTTCGAGAAACCCGTTAAAGTTTCGAATCTCAAAACCTGAGTCGAATCTTTTGGTCCTGACCCCTTGGATATGCAAGCGTCCATCCCGGGGCTCTGGATTCGATCGTCCGGAAGCAAGAATGCAAATCAAGCTTCTTGCCTCGGCGTTTCTAGGGAAACCCAGTTCAACCTGGTCAATCTCAACAGCTTACCACCATCTACTGGAGGACTTCGATCCATCTTGTTCGATCTTTTGGTCGGGTGACTTTTTCGACCCTGTCAAGGAGTTCGATTGGTATAAGGATTTTGACCTCGTGTTATGCCTGACCCCACCCAAATTTGATGCCGTCCCAAATCAATTTGGCGGTCAAAAGGCTCACTTCAACATGTGTTGCGATCTTTCCCTTTTTGATTTTGAAAACAAAGGAGAAAACCCAAAGTCACTTGACTCGACAACTAGCAAAAACAAGGTCTCACGGTCAGTTGCCGGTTACGTAGGCACTCTTTCAGATCGAAGAATCAACTATTCTCTTCTAACCGAGGTAGTTGACAAGATGCCAAAGGTAGATTTCGAGTTAATTGGCAAAAGCGATGGTTTTCCTAGTACCGATAAAAAACTGGATGAACTCAGACAAAGGAACAACGTAAGGATTGTTGAAGACATGGAATATGCCCAATTGCCCCGAGCGATTAACTCCTTCGACGTCTGCCTGATTCCTTATCACGTCAATGAAGAGAACAAGGGTACTTGCCCTACCAAGTTCATTGAATATTGTGCCGTCGGCAAACCCGTGGTCAGCACAACCTTGCCAGGCATCGGAAAGTTTGACGGCCTCGCCCTCCTGTCCGACACCCCAATTGAATTTTCCCACATGATAGAAAATCAAATTAACAAGGTTAACGAAACCGCAGAACAACAGCGTACGTTAGCTCGCCTATCAGCACCTTCTTCCTTCTTAAGGAAATTCTCCGAACAATTAGAATCCAACATCAAGAATTAACCCCATGAAAACAATACTCATAACCGGAGGTGCAGGCTTCATGGCAAGCAACTTCGCTCGTTATTTGCTCAAAAAATACGAAGATTACAAAATTATCATCGTGGATGCCCTTACTTATGCCGGCTCAATGGAGAACGTCCCCGAGCACGAGCGCGTTGAGTTTTGGTATGGAGACGTTCGTAATGCAGACTTGATAGGCTCTCTGATGCCAAAGGTAGACGTGGTTGCCCACTTCGCAGCGGAAACACACGTAACGCGATCCATCTTCGACAACAAAATCTTTTTCGAAACCGACGTTATGGGCACTCAGTGCATTGCCAACGCCGTTTTGAAAAATAAAAACGTCAAACGATTCATTCACATATCCACTTCGGAGGTCTATGGAACTGCGATCGACGAGCAGATGGACGAAGAGCACCCCCTCAATCCGATGAGCCCTTATGCGGCAGCCAAGGCGGGTGCGGACCGCCTTGTCTACTCCTATCACCAGACCTATGGCATTCCAGCCACCATCATCCGTCCCTTCAATAACTATGGTCCCAGCCAGCACTTGGAAAAAGTGGTGCCCAGGTTCATAACTTCTTGTCTTTTGGAAGAACCTCTTACTGTGCATGGAATGGGAACGGCCAAACGCGATTGGCTGTTCGTCGAAGATTTGGCCAAAGCGGTTGATGCAGCCATTCACTCACCAAAGGATCTTAACGGGGAAGTAATCAACGTCGGAACAGGAAGGGATATCGACGTAATGAGCATTGCCGAGAAAATTTGCGATGTTATGGGCAAGCCACGCTCGCTCATAAGCAACGTCGGGGAAAGACCGGGACAAGTTTCCCGTCATACTTCATCAACCCAAAAGGCCAACGAATTGCTGGATTGGAAGGCAACCGTCAGCTTCGAGGAAGGAATTTCACGCACTATTAAATGGTATAGCGAAAATAGAGAATGGTGGGAGAGAATCCTTTGGTTGCGACAGGTTCCAATCGTAACCAAAGACGGTGAGAAGGAATTCCACTAAGAAGGAGATAAGCTTGAAAGTAGAATTCTACAGACACCAGCTCGGAGAAGAAGAACTCGACGGGGTCAAGGAGGTCTTGGACTCTCTTTTCCTCACTACAGGTCCTAAAACTCAAGAATTCGAACGCCGCTTTGCTTCGTACCTAGGCGTAAATGGATGCCTTGGCGTAACAAGCTGGACGATGGGTAATTTCATCACGCTCAAGGCATTGGACATAGGCCCCGGCGACAAGGTGCTAACGACCCCGCTTACCTATGTAGCAACTGCCAATACCATTTTGCATACCGGAGCGGAACCCGTTTTTGCCGATGTGGATCCGGTCACGGGAAACCTAGATCCGCAAGCGACAAGAAAAGCTTTGGCCGAGAACAAGGACATTAAAGCCCTAATCGTTGTTCATCTATACGGACAAATGGCAGATATGAAGGCTCTCTCTCGACTCGCGAAGGAATACGGGATATACCTAATCGAAGATTGCGCCCATTGCGTAGAGGGAAAAAGGGACGAAGTGCGTCCGGGTCAACTTAGCGATGCTGCCGTGTTCAGTTTCTACGCAACCAAAAATATGACCTGCGCGGAAGGCGGTGCAATCGTAACCAACAATCAATCTCTCCTCGAGCGGATTCGTCCTCTGAGGCTTCATGGAGTGGACACCTATGCCATGGACCAAAGAAAAGACGGCATCTACAGACACTGGGACATGACGGTGCTTGGCTACAAATGCAACATGCACGATCTTTCCGCAGCCCTTCTTTTGCCACAGCTGGCTAGAATTGAAAAAACAAGAAACAGCAGAGAGCGTCTTTGCAAGGCCTACGACAAGCTTCTTGAAGGAATAGATTCAATCGAAATCATCCCTGAGATCGAAAGAAGTATCCACGCCCACCATTTG
>JAYOMW010000211.1:0-4145 GCA_038121045.1 Opitutia bacterium | reverse complement strand
CTGAGCAAGATCGCGTCTTTGCTGAAGTAACCGGAAAGAAAACAAACTCCGGAAATGGAAAGCACTCCGACAAGGAAAGTATAGGCAGTAATGGGCATCTTCTTGCGCAAGCCACCGTAATTGAAAATGTCCTGCTCGTGATGACAGGCATGAATGACCGAGCCCGAACCAAGAAACATAAGGGCCTTGAAAAAGGCGTGCGTCATGAGATGGAACATGGCCAACCCGGGCATTCCAAGCCCAAAGGCCGCGGCCATATATCCAAGCTGGGACAAAGTCGAGTAAGCCAAGATTTTCTTGATGTCCCTTTGGACCAAGGCGCAAAAACCCGCATACAGACCCATTCCAGCCCCAAGAAGAGCAATCAAGGAAAGGGCATGGTCAGTGAAAAGAAATTCGATGCGCACCAGGAGGAAGATCCCCGCCGCAACCATGGTGGCCGCATGGATCAAGGCGGACACGGGCGTCGGGCCGGCCATGGCGTCGGGCAACCAGACGTGCAAGGGAAATTGAGCAGACTTTCCGATAAAGCCACAGGCCAACGCCAGACAAAGAGCCGTAGTCACGGGGGTCAGAATTTGGCTTTGGGGATTTTCCTGATTCCAGGCGAAGAGGTTGTTGAGCTGATTCTCGATTTCGACCAAATTGACCGTGTCGAAGGCCCAATAGGTCAGAACGATTCCGATAAGGAAACCGAAATCACCTATCCGGTTCACGATAAAAGCCTTCTTGGAAGCTTGCGCCGCCTCGTCGGTGGAGTAATAGTGGGCGATAAGCAAATAGGAACTGAAACCAACCAATTCCCAAAAGACGAAAATCATGATCAAGTTGTCCGCCAAAGTGATTCCCAGCATCGAGAACATGAAAATGGAAAGCCCTCCGAAATAACGGGCCTTAGCCTTGTCATCGGCCATGTAGCCCAAGCTGAAGACGTGAATGAGAAAACCCACGAAGGATACCACGAAGAGAAGAAGACGGGCGGAGCCATCGACAAGGAAACCAAAGCGCAGTTCCCAATCCGACATCCTTATCCAAGTTGCCTCCCACGCAAAAGTTTCACCTTCACCTGCAAAAATCAGAAAAAGAGAAAAGGCAAGAATTCCACCCGCCGTCGCAACGGAAAGCAAGGCGGCCACGTTTCCTCGTTTGCGCAGGAAAAGCAAGGTTACGCATGCGGAAAGAAGAGGCAAAAGAAGAACACTGAAAGCTACCGTTTCCATTTCGTCAGTTTCCGAGAAGACCCATGTCCTCGGTGAAAATACTTTTTCTCTTCTTGTACAAAGCGACAAGCAGAGCCAATCCGACCGCAACTTCCGCGGCCGCCACCGTCATGATAAAAAAGACGAATATGCTTCCGTCCAGGTTTGCGCCTGCCCTGGAAAAAGCGACCAAAGCGACGTTGATTCCGTTGAGCATCAATTCAAGAGACATGAGGACGAGCAGGACGTTGCGGCGAATGACTACGCCCAGAAAACCCACCCCGAAAAGCAGGAACGCCAAAACCAGAAAATGATGGGGAGTGATTGCGTTCATTGATTCAAACCACTCTCCTCTCCCTTGGATTTCTTGCTCAGAATGATTACTCCGACCATAGCGGCAAGAAGAAGAAAACCTGCAACCTGAAGAGGAAGCATATATTTGGCAAGGAGGCCGAAGCCAAAAGCCTTGACCGATGGAGAGAAGACCAAACTGCTTCCATTGGCGGCCGTTTCGTCCCGAATCTCAGGCCATGCGAAAGCTGCGGACTCCCCGCACGAATCACAATCATTAGCCGTACAATCAGAAGGTTCCATGCTTTCGAGCCCGAGATCAAGCAGGAGGACCAACAACAAACCAACCGAAATCAACCCGGCTACTCCGGAAACAAATTTCATCCTCGATGCCTTGGCGCCCTCGGGACCGACGTCGAGCAGCATGATGATAAACAAAAAGAGAACCATCACCGCGCCCGCATAGACCAGAACTTGCAGGATGGCCAAGAAAAAGGCATCGAGAAGAACGAAAAGGGAGGCTACGCCAACCAGCGATACGATCATGAAAAGGGCGGCCGACACGGGATGACGGGAAAGAACCATGAGCAAGCCTCCGCCGACCGAAAGGGTGGCGAACAAATAGAACAGCAAATCAGGTCCGCTCATGCGGCCAAACCTCCCTTCGGAGCAATCCCGGAGCCTGACCCAGGATACGAATCAAGGAGCAAGGCAAACACGGAGTTAATGCGCATTGCCCTCCTCCTCCGCTTTTTTCTTCTTGTCCCACTTGTAATGCTTGTCGGGCAAGGTTCCTCCCAATTCGTAAAGCTTGGCTTTGTCGTTGATCATTTCCTCACGCGAGTACCCCGAAGACGAATATTCATCGAGAAGAAAAATCGCTTCCTCCGGGCATACCTCTTGGCAGTATCCGCAATAGATGCACCGAAGCATATTGATCTTAAATTCCTGAGGAGCCTTTTCCACGTGTTCACGCTCTTCCTCTTCTTCGGGAACGGAA
This sequence comes from Opitutia bacterium, assembly GCA_038121045.1. GTDB lineage: Bacteria > Verrucomicrobiota > Verrucomicrobiia > Opitutales > Seribacteraceae > Seribacter. The sequence continues at coordinate 1,655 of JAYOMW010000211.1, read as the reverse complement.
CCAGGGGTGATCCGGATGGCTTTCGGAGGACAGACGAACTCACACAGCTGACAAGAAACGCATTTTTCGCGTCCGTTGGGATCCTTGACCAGAGTCGGAACCCCGCGATAGTTTTGAGGAAGAACGGGTTTCTCCTCCGGATACTGGAGGGTAACCTTTTCCTTGAACATATTGGAAAACGTCGTTTTCAGCCCCGTTACGATCTGAGGCAAATAGGTCCTCTCGGAAAGGGACAAAGGCTTGCGTTCAAGAACTACTGTTTTGGCCATGATTCGTCAGGGGGTTGAGGAAGGTGGTTGATCAAGCCAGGACACGAGGAGAATATAGACAATCATGTTGATCAAGGCTAAGGGAAGAAGTTTCGTCCAGCCAAGATTCATAACCTGATCATAGCGGAAGCGGGGAAGCGTCCAACGGATCCAAATGAAGAAAAAGATCAAAAAGACGGTCTTGGCCAAAAACCAACCGATTCCAAGCAAAGTTCCGACCCAAGTCATCGGCCATGGATCGGCGATCCAAGGCAGGAAATGCCACCCACCGAGGAAGATGGCGGTGAAAATGGCCGAACCCACGACGATGTGAGCATACTCGGCGACAAAAAAGATCCCGAACTTGAAGCTCCCGTACTCGGTATGAAAACCACCCACCAAATCAGTTTCGGATTCGGGCATGTCAAAAGGCAAGCGATTCGTCTCGGCAAAAAGGGCGACGAGAAAGATCAAAGCAGAAACTGGTTGAACGAGGAGCAACCAGGCTCCGTCGTTTTGCGAATTCACGATCCCGACCAAACTTAAAGACGAAACCTCCGAACCCGGAACGCTGACCCAGAGAAAAACGGGCAGGAGGGAAAGCCCCATGGCCAGTTCGTAGGAGATCATTTGGGCGGACGAACGGATTCCACCAAGAAAGGGGTATTTGCTGTTCGACGACCATCCGGCCAAAACGATCCCATAGACCCCGAGGGAAGAAACGGCGAAAATAAACAGGATGCCCACTTCCAAATTGGCCAGGATCAAAGGAGTGCTTTTGCCCGTCTCGTCGAAATACTCGCCGAAAGGCAAAACCGTCATCGTCGTAAGGGCCGGAACCAGGGCAACGAGAGGAGCCAAATAGTAATAGACTTTGTTGACGTGCCCGGGCACGATTTCCTCCTTGAAAAGGAATTTGAGCCCGTCGGCCAAAGGTTGAAAAATTCCAAGCCCCTTCAGAAAAGGACCAATGAACGGGATATATTCGACAAAGGGCAAAGCCGTCCGGTTCGGCCCGACCCGGCCCTGCATCCATGCACTGACCTTTCGCTCGGCCAATACGGAATACCCCGCCATGGTCATGACCGCACCCACCATGAGAAAGGCAAAGAGAGCCTTCAGTCCCAACAGTTGAAGTGTTTCCGAGTCAAAATCCATGATCAGGCGTCCTTGAGCTTCGCAATGGGCTCGTAGTGAAGGGCTTTTTGTTCGACAAAGGCAAGATCCGACCACTTGGAACCATCCAATTGAATTCCATCCTTCTTGGTATCGGAAAACGAAAGCCCTTTGAGCGGGGAAGTCGACGATCGGCCCATTTCCTTCCAAATCGAATCAAGATCGGAGGCAACTTCTTCCTCTCCGCTCAACTCCTTGAGCAGACGGGCGAGGACATGCACGTCGGGCAAC
>JAYOMW010000210.1:0-4207 GCA_038121045.1 Opitutia bacterium | reverse complement strand
TTGGTCCCGAAATCCCGCAGGTCATCACCCTCGTGATGCTTGGCGGACAAACCGGAAACCATCGCCATGAGTCCAATCAAGGACAGTGAAAAAAGTGAGATTACTTTCATTTTACCGATGGGTTGGGGATAATAAAAAAACGATAACTTCACATAAAAACATACAAAATTATAAAACAAAAGCTTTTTTCCCGGTTGAAAAACGATCCGTTGATCCTCAATTTCAGCATAATGAAACCGATTTCAAACCCACTTCTCTTGTCTCTTTTTTTCGCCCTGACCAGCATGGGAGCGAAGCCCAACGTCATCTTGGTTTTCATCGACGACATGGGATGGGGTGACTTTTCCTGCTTCGGCAACGAAGCCGCCCAAACGCCCAATGTCGACCGGTTGGCCAAGGAAGGCATCCGTTTCGAGCAGTTTTACGTCAATTCTCCCATCTGCTCTCCCTCCCGCACTGCGATCTCCACCGGGCAATACCCCCAGCGTTGGAAGATTACTTCTTACTTGAGCAACCGGGATCACAACAAACAACGGGGCATGGCTCAATGGCTCGATCCCAAAGCTCCGATGCTAGCCCGTTCTCTGCAAAAGGCGGGCTATGCGACCGGACACTTCGGTAAATGGCACATGGGCGGCCAGCGCAACGTAGCCGACGCGCCCGCGATCACCGAATACGGTTTCGATCAATCTCTGACCAATTTCGAAGGAATGGGACCCAAGCTTCTTCCCCTTACACTCAAACCGGGACAGGATCCCGACAAACCTGGAAGAATCTGGGCGGATGCCGTGCGTTTGGGCAAAGGGGTGCGTTGGATGCAGCGCTCGAAGATCACGGAAGGCTTTGTGGAGGAAGCGATCCCCTTCATCAAAAAGTCCCAAAGTGAGGAAAAGCCCTTTTACCTCAACCTTTGGCCGGACGACGTGCACAGTCCGTTTTGGCCTCCCACTGCAAAATGGGGAGACGGTTCGAAGCGCAGGCTTTATCTTTCGGTGTTGGAGACCATGGATGAGCAACTTGGGAAGTTATTCGACTTCGTTCGGGACGACCCGAAACTCGCTGACAATACGCTCATTCTCGCCTGCTCCGACAACGGAGCTGAAAAAGGCGCCGGGGTCTCCGGTCCGTTCCGAGGCTTCAAGACGCACTTGTTCGAGGGTGGAATTCGATCCTCGCTCGTTGTCTGGGGCCCCGGATTTATTCCATCCGACAAGAAGGAAGGTACAGGAAAAGTGAACTTGAAATCGGTCTTCTCGGCGGTGGACTTGGTTCCGACTATCCTTGATTTGGCTGGCGTCCCTCATCCCAAAGGCGTTCAATACGACGGTGAATCCTTGCCCGACGTTTTGCTAGGCAAAAGCGAAGACTCACGCAAACAACCGCTCTTCTTTCGCCGTCCGCCCGACCGCGACTCTTTTTACGGAGTCAAGGATTTACCCGATCTGGCCGTTCGCTCCGGAAAATGGAAATTGCTCTGCGAGTATGATGGCTCCGACCCACTTCTTTACGACATGGAGAAAGACCGGAGCGAGACCAAGGACTTGTCCAAGAGACATCCCGAAGTCGTGGCCCGCTTGAGCAAAGCCGTTATTGCTTGGCACAAGTCCATGCCACCCGACAACGGACCGGCTCTCGCGTCCAAGCCTAGCAAGCCAAAGAGATAAAACAGAGGTCCCTCGGTTGCCCTCGGGGCAATCAGGCGACCACTTCGCGAACCACGTGGTGTTCCTCGACGCCTGTGAGGCGTTGATCAAGCCCGAGCGAGCGGTAGGTCAATTTTTCGTGATCCAAACCAAGCAAGTGAAGAAGGGTAGCGTTGAAATCGTTCACGTGAACCGGCCGGTCGGCGATTCCGTAACCCAATTCATCGGTCCGTCCATGAACGTACCCCGGTTTCACTCCGCCTCCGGCCATCCAGACCGTGAAAGCTTCCTTATGGTGATCACGCCCAACGTTGCTGTTCTTCTCACCTGCCCCATTGCTCCCCTGAGCCATAGGCGTGCGACCGAATTCGGCGCTCCAGACTACAAGAGTCTCGTCGAGCAGGCCCCGCTCCTTGAGGTCCTTGATCAGAGCGGCAATCGGTTGGTCGACCTGCTTGCATTTGTTAGGCAAACCCCGCTGCAGACCGCTATGGTGATCCCAACCCTGATCAAACAACTGGACGAAGCGCACACCCCGCTCGACCATCCGGCGGGCAAGCAGGCAGTTGTTGGAAAAACCCGAACCTCCCACTTTGGCGCCATAAGCTTCCAGGGTAGCAGATGTCTCGGTGGACAAGTCCTTGAGCTCAGGCACGCTTGACTGCATGCGGTAAGCCATTTCGTATTGACTGATGCGGGTGGCAATCTCCGGATCCCCCACCCCATGCAACTGTTCCCGATTCAAATCATTGATCGCATCCACGACGCGCTTGCGAGCCGCCGAGTCAACTCCCTTGGGGTTGGAGAGGAAAAGAACGGGATCCCCCTTTCCCCGAAACTCGATCCCCTGGTAGACGGAAGGCAGGAACCCGCTCCCGAATATACTGTTGCCGGCTCCGGGGTATTGTCCGGTCACCATGACCACGAAACCGGGCAGGTCCTTGTTCATGGATCCAAGCCCGTAGTTGGTCCAGGCCCCTAGGCTGGGACGACCGAAGCGCTCGAAACCGGTCTGCATGAACATCTGGGCCGGAGCATGGTTGAATTGGTCGGTATGCAAAGTACGGATAAAGCACATTTCGTCCGCGCAGGTCTGCAAATTCGGAAGAAGATCGGAAATTTGAATGCCCGATTGTCCGCAGCTTCGGAAATTGAATTTCGGATCTTTCGATGTCCCGAGCAAGGTCGGGCGTGAACGGATAAAGGCAAGTTGCTTGCCCTCGAACATTTCCTTGGGACAAAGCTCACCACTGCGCTTCTGCAACTCAGGCTTGTAATCGTATAGATCGAGGTGAGAAGGGGCTCCGACCAAATGAAAATAGATCACGCTCTTGGCTTTGGGAGCGAAGTGAGCAATGGGAGGCGCGGTCCGGGCGCCTAGATCCTGACCGAGAAGCTCGGCCAAAGCGAATCCACCGACGCCCATGCCGACCCGTTGGAAGAGTTGACGCCGCGTGAGGTTTCTCAGGTAATGGTCGATCGGATTCATGAAAAAATGAACAAGCCTAGCCCTTGGTTATGGTTTCATCGAGGTTGAGCAACGCGTTGGCCACGAAAAACCAGGAGGCCAATTCCACCTCGTTCAAGCCGGATGAAAGTTTCAGCGCGGACGCAGTGGAGATGATATCCTTGGCACTCTTCGGGTCGGCATGGAGTCGCTTGCGTTCCTCGCCAAGAAGGCCGACTAGAATGGCAACCTCCTTCTCGGTTGGTTTTCTGGAAAGAGTCCTGCGGAAAGCCATACGGATTGCATCTTCATCACCGGACAGGCCTTTCTCCTCAAGGATGGAGGCGGCGAAACCAAGGGCCATCTCGACGTAAGCCTGGTCGTTGAGAAGAGTCAGCGCTTGCAAAGGGGTGTTGGTCCGGCTCCTCTTGGGGAAACAAGACGAACGGTCGGGCCCGTCGAAATTCACGAAACTTGCATAAGGAGCGGCCCTTCTCCAGATCACGTAGACCCCGCGACGGAAACGATCCTCGTTTTGAGCCGCAACGTACTTCGGTTCATTGCGCCCGGTTTGACGCCAAAGCCCATCGGGCTGAGGGGGATAGACGGGAGGACCGCCCATTTTTTCGCTTAGCAGACCGGAAACCCGTAGGGCATTGTCACGGATCATCTCGGCCGACATCCGCAAACGAGGGCCACGCGAAAAGTACAAGTTACGCGGATCGCGCTCAAGGACGGAGGGCGAAACCCGGGAACTCTGCCCGTAGGTTCCGCTGAGGGCGATAAGCTTGTGAATATGCTTCATCGACCAGCCATTCTCCATGAACTCGACGGCCAGCCAGTCGAGTAGCCGTGGATGAGTGGGAGGCTCACTTTGGGAACCGAAATCCGCCTCCGTGGAGACGATCCCCGTTCCAAAGAGCTGCCCCCACCAGCGGTTCACCGTCACGCGGGCGACCAAGGGATTACCCGGATCCACCAGCCACTTGGCCAAGCCTAGACGGTTGCGGGGCCACTCCTTGTTCCAGGCGTGAAGGCTCTCCGGCACGTCCGCGTCGACCTTCTGCTTGGGGGAAAGATAATTGCCGCGGGACAGGACGTGAGTCTCGCGCGTTTG
>JAYOMW010000209.1:0-4240 GCA_038121045.1 Opitutia bacterium | reverse complement strand
AATTCTTGAAGCCTGTCCCAATGTCTCAGGTTTTACCATGGCTAGTTTTTCAGCGCATTCGGTTTTAAGACCTGGAATATTTTTATAAGAAAAGTCAGAGGGAATCTTGATTTTTTCGGATTCTCTTAACTTTCGAACATTTGTTAGTTCGCGCTGCAAGTAACCATCGTATTTTATCCTGTAAAATATTTCATCTTTAATTTGGGAAGTAAGAAGATGAAATTCTTTGGGCAAATGATCATTGACTTGGCTTTTGCGAATGCGGTCGGCGTGAGAGTCATTGCCTTGAGCCTTTTCGGCATTCAACAAAGATGTCCATTGAAGTATTTGCTTTGATTTAGCCTTGATGTTACTTTTGCGACTTTCAGACAACAGGTTAAAGTCTTCAATGATATTAAGGTAGCGAAGCTCTGCACTACCGTGATTGAAAAGAAGCCTGTGTTCGGCTCTGCTTGTGAACATACGATAGGGTTCCGTAGTGCCTTTTGTTACAAGGTCATCAATAAGAACTCCGATATAACCAATGTCTCTTCCCAAGGTGAGAGGATTTTGGTTCTTGGACTGAAGAGCTGCATTGGCTCCGGCAATCAGTCCTTGTGCAGCCGCCTCTTCATAACCTGAAGTGCCATTGATTTGACCAGCGAAAAACAAAGAACCGATTTTTTGTGACTCGAGAGTTCTTGATAGCTGGGTTGGATATGCGTAATCGTATTCTACGGCATATGCGGGTCGAATAATAATTGCGTTTTCTAATCCTTGGATCGATTGAATGACTTCGTTTTGAACGTCAAAAGGGAGGCTTGTGGATAGTCCGTTAACATACCATTCGTCTGTGTTAAGCCCTTCGGGTTCAAGGTAAACTTGATGACCTTCTTTCTCCGCAAATCGAACGATTTTATCCTCAATACTAGGGCAATAACGAGGCCCGGTTCCGACAATTTCACCTTTATACAAGGGAGACAAATGCAGGTTTTTGCGAATAATATCAGCTGTCCTTTGATTGGTTCGGGTAACACGGCAATTGACCTGATTTGATTCGGGAAAAGAATGAGGAGGTTCCACGTGGAACCATCTTGAATTATGTTCCACATGGAACGTTTCTTCAGGAGTGCGGGTATCGTAAAATGCAAACTTAGTTGGGACGTCATCACCTTTCTGAATTTGTGTTTTGTCAAAATCGATAGAATGACCCAAAAGTCTGGGTGGAGTTCCTGTTTTGAATCGGCCTAGTTCAATGCCATGGTTTAGGAAATCGCCTGATAGTCCTTTTGCAACATGGTCACCAAGTCTTCCGCCTTCCGATTGGTTTTGGCCAACATGCATCAAGGCACGTAAAAACGTGCCCGTGGTTACGACTACGCTTTTCCCATAAAACGTAAGATCAAGAGATGTTTTTATTCCTTTGCAAACACCGTCTTCTACTACAAGACCATTGACTAAAGCCTGAAAGATGCAGAGCTTCTGGTTTTGCTCAAGAACATGCTTCATTCGTGCCTGATAAGCTTTTTTGTCGCATTGGGCCCTTGGTGCTTGGACCGATGGTCCTTTTGAAGTGTTAAGTAGCTTGAACTGGATTGCAGTAAAGTCAGTATTGAGTGCCATTTCTCCACCCAAGGCATCAATTTCCCGCACAATCTGTCCTTTTGCTTGTCCACCTATTGCCGGGTTGCAGCTCATTTGGGCAATCGTATCCAAATTGCCCGTTAGCATCAGAACTTCTGCACCGATTCTCGTCGCTGCTAAAGCCGCTTCACAGCCGGCATGTCCGGCACCGCATACTATGACGTCATAAGGTTGATCTGGATCTGTGCGGAGTGAAAGGCTCACGATTATTTCCCGATACAAAATTCGTTAAATAATTTATCCAGAATATCTTCGTTGCTCTTGACCCCGATTATTTCATCAATGAAGTTTCTGCAGGTTGATAATTCTTGAAGAACGAACTCTTCGCTTTCGTTCGCATCAATTTTATCCCTGCCCAGTTTCAGGTGAGACAACGAATTGATGAGCAATTTTTGATGTCTGGCGTTGATCATTACCTCTTCCGACGGATCCCGTGAAAACATTTGCCTTAAATGTTTTTCAATCAATGAGGTAATTTTTTCCGTGTCTTTCTTCTGGTGGGCGGAAAGTTCAACACATTTGATGGATTCTGGGTATTGTTCCTGCGATACGACTTTAGGAAGGTCGCTTTTGTTCTCGAGGATTAGGATATCTTTTCCTTTGATCTTATCCATGGCTCTAGGATCAAAATCTGTGGGGTAGGGGACTGATCCATCAATTACGAATAGAATGAGGAAAGCCTCGTCGATGATCTGTATGGTTTTTTCAATCCCGAGATTTTCGGTCGAATCATCGGTTTTTCTAATGCCGGCGCAGTCAATGAATTCTACTCGATAATCTCCAATGGGAACTTGACTGGCTATATAGTCGCGGGTAGTGCCTGGATCCTGACTGACAAGTGCACGGTCAAGACCGATGAAAGAGTTGAACAGCGTGCTTTTTCCAACGTTCGCGGGTCCTAAAATCAACACCTTGATTGCATTGGAAAGAATTTTCTTCTTCTCGCAACTGTCGATCAATTGACTGATTGCCTCAATAATCGAATCAAATACAGATAAAAAATTAGATTTTGATTTTGATTCGATTTCTTCCTCCGGGAAATCAATGGATGCCTCAAGTTGTGCTTGGAGTTGCAATATTCTATCCTGCAATGATTTGTAAGCATTTCCTTGAGCGCCAGCCAAGTTTAGGTTGGCAATCTTCAACTCGGCATCGCTTTTGGCGGAAATCATTTCGGCAATCGATTCGGCTTGGGTCAAATCAATTCTGCCCGAAAGAAAGGCTCGTTTAGTGAATTCACCCGGTTTGGCCGTGCGACAACCCCGTTTGAGCAAATCTTCGATTATTTTCCGTACGATGAAGCTGTTGCCATGACACGAAATTTCCAAGGTTGTTTCCCCGGTAAATGATTTTCCGATTGGGTACAGGACGACAATGACTTGGTCCAGAATGGTTTCATAATCCAATGACCTGTAGTTGCGCAGGTGGGAAACTCGTGCGGTAGGGGAGTGGAGAGTAAGAGCATTCTTGGCGATTTCTTCGCAGAGTGGTCCGCTAATCCGAATCATGGCGAGCGCGGATTGTCCCGGAGGCGTGGACTGTGCAATGATCGTGTCAGTCATTGCGATTGGTTCTTCAAGTCAGCTTAATCTGTGTTGTCATCTTTGCTCTGGGCGAGCACTGATCCAACCGAAACTTCAACTTTTTCAAGAATAGTGGAGGTGATTTTTTCCATTAATTCCGGGTTTTCCATCAAAGCTTGTTTGGCCGCTTCTCTGCCTTGGCCGACCAAATCACCTTCGTAAGAGATCCATGCCCCCTTTTTGGTTAGAATGTTATGCTCTATTCCAAGGTCGACCACCGAACCTGTGCGCGAAATTCCTTCGTCGTACATGATGTCGAATTCGCACGCAGTGAAGGGTGGCGCGACTTTGTTCTTCACGACTTTGAGCCGAGTTCGTGATCCGGTTACCGTTCCATTGGATTCCTTGATTTGACCTATTCTTCGAATGTCCATGCGGATCGAACAAAAGAATTTGAGAGCTCTTCCACCAGGCGTGGTCTCGGGACTGCCGAACATGACTCCGATTTTTTCCCTTATCTGATTTGTGAAGATGCAAACACAGTTGGTTTTGGAAATTGCAGCGGTAAGCCTTCTCATTGCCTGGCTCATCATCCTTGCCTGCAGACCGACGGTGGTGTCACCCATTTGACCATCCAGTTCCTGCCTTGACACGAGGGCGGCAACCGAGTCGACCACGATGACGTCGATGGCCCCTGAGCGTATAAGGGTTTCTGTGATGTTCAGGGCGTCTTCACCGCTTTCAGGTTGAGAGACCATGAGGTTGTCGAGATCAACGCCGACGATTTTGGCATACCTTGGATCAAGGGCGTGTTCGACGTCCACAAAAACAGCGTTTCCTCCTTTTCTTTGGGCTTCGGCGATAACGCTCAGGCAAAAGGTCGTTTTGCCAGATGATTCGGGTCCGTATATTTCAACGATTCTTCCCCTGGGAAGACCGCCTGCGCCCAAGGCCAAATCGATCGCCAATGAACCCGTTGATATTACGGAAACGTTCATCTTGGTCGCATCTCCAAGCCTCATCAGAGCACCTTCTCCGAATTTCTTGTTGATGCCCTGAAACGCCAGTTCAAGATCTTGGTTCGAGGGTGAATT
>JAYOMW010000208.1:2499-4253 GCA_038121045.1 Opitutia bacterium | reverse complement strand
CCTCTTGCAGTTTTAGCCTCCCTTTACGTTTTCGGAGAGATCGAAGATATGTCCGAATCAATGAAGGTTCGCTTGGCCATCGGCTGCATCTTGATCATGCTCTCCGTACTGTCTTGTAATCTAGGCATGAAAGCCAGGCGTTCGCCCGAACTGAATTAAGGGGCCCTTCGTAAAAAGGGTAAGACCGTAAAAAATACGAAAGGGAGAAGCGAGTCCCCAAAGCTTTACTTTTTGTCCGCCAAAGGTTGTTGCCACCCCATGTTCACTTCCGGTCCGAGTTTCCTGAGTTCTCCGGAGATTTTGTTCACTTTGGTTTGGGCGTCGTCCTTCTTGGCCGATGATTCGCTTTGTTGTTTCTTGAGATCAGCTTCAGCCTGTGCAAATGCGTCGGAAGGCTTGAAGTCCTTGATCTTGGATTTGAAGGATTCCGGGTTCCCGTCAAATTTTTCTTTGCACTTGGTGCAACAGAACCCAATTTTTCGACCCTCGAAAGTCGAGTTTTTTGTCTCGTCCAAATCCTTGTTCGACACGGGGCATTTGGAGTTGATGGCCTTTTCGTCGCTGGTTTGATTCCCAGCGTTCTTTTTCTTTTCTTCGAGTTTTGCCAACTTGGCATTTTCGGATTTCGTGATCTGTTCCAAAGAAGCTTTGAGTTTCTTCTGTTCGGCGCTTAACGAATTGAGCTTTGTAGCGTCGACGAAGCTTTTCTTCAGCGATTCGGCCCCCTTTTCACTGAATTTGGTTTGCCAAAGAAAGACCTTGGAAAGCTTCCTTAACTTGGCAAGGTTGGGGACTGAAGCATCGGAAACTTCGGTGCCGTAAAGATTCAGGTATTCTATTTCCTTGAGTTTCGAAATGTGGGGAGTGGCCGCATCCGTGAGGGATGTGTTTTCCAAGTGGAGTCGCGTGAGCATGGTCAACTTGCCCAGAGATTCGATTCCCTGGTCCGTAACTCCAGTACGGGCGAGGTTAAGCCAAAGCAATTGTTTGGCGAGTGGATCGAGAAGCTTGAGCTTTTGATCGTCGAATGCTTTGCCCGCGTAAGAGGCGTTGACATAGATGGCATTGGTGTTTTGAGCGATAGGCATGGCGAGAACGCCCATCTTTCTCAGGTCGGCCAAGGCCTTTGGGTCGGCGGGCGGGACGGTAGGCAATTTAGGTTGCAACTTTACGGAAGCGGGAAGAATCTTTTTGGGCATGTTTTTAAATACGTGCTCCGCGGCTTTTTGGCTCGATTCGTCGAGACCAGAGACCAGCAAGTCGAAGGAAGCACCAAGCTTAATCCAAGCTTTCATTACCTGCAATTCTTGGGATGTAACGGGATTGTAATGATCCTTGTCTTTGAAGGGGGGCATGGCTTCGTCGTCGTCTTTTGGCAAAGTAATGCGGTAGATTAGCTCGCTGTCTTCAATGTTTCCCTTGATCACGATGTCCGAGCCAACTTCCTTGCCCCCCTTGAGCAAGTCCTCTTTAGTGTGCATGCGGAGCTTGCCCTTGTCCTTTTCCGCCCCGTGGCACTGTACGCACTTCGCATCAAGAACAGGACGGATTAGGTGCGTGAATACGTTTTTGCTTGAATCTTCCTTGGCCTCGGAAAGGGAGAATAAAAGAAAAGCAGAAAAGGGGATGGTGAATATGGTTTTCATTACGAAATTGGGAATTGGGAAATGTTCAATAATTTGATATTAATAATGCGGAGTAAACAATTGATTGCAAGGGTACGAATTGAGAAATAACGTTTTTATTGATTGGGG
>JAYOMW010000208.1:0-2399 GCA_038121045.1 Opitutia bacterium | reverse complement strand
TTTTTTCGGGTATGAAGTTTTCCTGATATTTGCAAAACCTGGCATACGCACCGCCAAGTCGAAGCAGTTCTTCGTGATTTCCCTGTTCAATAATTTTGCCTTTCTCCAGGAATATGATTTGGTCGGCTTCCCTTATCGTACTTAGTCTGTGGGCGATAACCAAAGTCGTCCGATCTTTGGTCAGTGTTGCCAAGGCATTTTGAATGCCTCTCTCGGTCTCGACGTCGACGCTGGAGGTAGCTTCGTCCAAGATGATGATCGGGGGGGCCTTGAGAATTGCCCGAGCCAAGGTCAGCCTTTGTTTTTCACCCATGCTCAGGCGTACGCCTTTTTCTCCAATCAGCGTATCCCATCCGTCTGGCAGTTCGCTTACGAAATTCCAGGCATGGGCGATCTCGAGAGCGTTTTGCAGGTCCGGTTCAAGGGCCGAAGGTTCGGCAAGCAGTAGGTTTTCCTTTACGGATGCATCAAAAAGAAATGGATCTTGTGAAACCATGCCAATTTGGGAACGCAAATCCTTGAGGCGCAAATCACGAACGTCCGTGCCTCCAATCATGACCGAACCTTTTTCAACGTCGTAGTATCTTAAAATTAGATTGGCTATGGTACTTTTGCCCGCCCCGGTCGGTCCGACCAATGCAGTGGTGGAACCATGCTGGAGTCGAAAATCAAGATCCGTCACAATGGATGCCCTGGCGTCGTAAGAAAAAGAAACGGACTGAAAGCCAATGGTGTGATCGGCAGATGGGAAAGAGGTGGCTTGTGCAGGGTCTTGGATTCGTATTTCCGAATCCAAAATCTCAAAGACCCTTTCGCCCGAAGCTTTCCCGGCGGAAACCAGGTTGTTGATCGATACCAATTGCCTAACTGGTTCGTAAAACATGTTTGCATAAAGAAGGAAGGCGAAAAATTGACCGGTCGTGAAATTGACATCCGTTTCAAGCAGATAAGCACCCATCCCCACGACGGCAAGGATGCCAAGGGAGGAAGTGAAGCTTGCACCCGGGCCTTGCACCGACCACCTGTACATTGCCTGCAAGGATCTTTTTTCGACCTTCTTGCCAATTTTGTGGAAGCGGGATTTTTCCCTTTCTTGAAGAGCGTAGGCATGAATCAGACGGTTGCCTTGAATGTCCTCGACTAAAATGGAGTTAAGATCGCCTGAAGCTTCCCGGACCAAACGCCAATTTCGCTTGGAAACCTTGGAATAGCGAAAGGCCATCACGGCAAGAACGGGCAAAGGCAAAAAAACCAAAAAGGCCAGACGCGGTTCCTGAACGAACATCATGATTGTAACCCCGATCAAAGTCAGGACGGCAATGACCCCTTGCTCGGTCCCATCAAGGATCGCCCGTTCCACGCTTTGAACGTCTTCCACGACTCGTGAGGAAATGTCTCCGCTCTTGCGTCGATCGTAAAAGCTGATTGGCAAATCGAGCAGTTTGTCATGCAGGTCTTTGCGAAGCTTGAAGATTACCTTTTGCTCAAGATTGTTGTTTACACGAATCCTGAGGCAATTGAGGGTTTCCTTGAGAAGAAAGAGTGCAGCAATCACTCCGAGACCCTTGGCCAAAAAACCGCCGTCCCCCAGTCCCTCCTTGAAAATTTCATCCAATACTTTTTGGATCACGGACGGAACGGCTACGGAAAGAAGGGTCATTCCGCAGGCCAAGCCAAGCGTAAGCCCGAAAAGAACCTTATGTTCCCAAAGGTAGGTCCCCACTCTCCGAATCACTTTTTTGTTTTTACTTTCTTTCACAATGGTTAATGAACTTTCTTACAAAACCGAATTTCATCACTTTGACAAACATCGACGACAATATTGCCGAAGGTCCGACAGGAGCCATTCTGCTCGATCTGCCTTCCCCCTATCAGCCTCATCCATGCGGACTTCTTCACTTGCCCCGCTTTTTGGCCAAAATACGAAAGCACCTTGAGGGGGAATTGCCTGCCAGTTACCAAAGAAATTTTACCAAGGGCTTCGACGGTTTTTTGTGCCTCCATCTGGGAGTCGAGCCGGCGGAAATCATTGAATGCGTCAAAGAATGTTCTTCTGAATCCGAACTTGATGAGAAGCTTACCGGCTTGTTTCCAAAGGATCTCAAGGTGCACGAGTGGAATCGAAAAGTGGTCCAAATGGGGATGTCGGACATGGCTTTGGACAAACTCGAGGAAATCAAAGCGGATCTGGGAGCCGGGCAACGGCAGGATTTGCGTTCCTTTGCCGACGTAATTGATTTTGACGAGGGCAAGCTCAAGTGACCCTCCGTTTGGTCAGACTCTTTTGAGGGTAACGATCGTGACGTCGTCCCTGTCGTGAGAGGCTGACGAAAACTCATCTAGATCGGCAAGCAGCCTGCGGTTGAATTCATTCGGCTTCAAGCGTATCCTCGCCGAAA
>JAYOMW010000207.1:0-4278 GCA_038121045.1 Opitutia bacterium | reverse complement strand
TTCCCGCCTGGTTCCGAAAAAACGGATACGTCACCGTGTCAGTCGGCAAAGTATCGCATCACCCCGGAGGAAGAGGAGGGACGGACTGGAATGAGGATGACAAACCCGAAATGTTTGAATTGGCGGAAACCAAGAACCTTGCCAAAAGCCAACGCAAAATCGTTACCCAACTGAACAAGACCCTTTCGGCCCGACTTAAAACCGCAAACTAAATGAAACAAGCAAGCTGTTTTTTAATCGCATTAAAATCTATTTTATTAACGCACACTTTTCTGCTCACCCCAATTCTGAACGGTGAGGAAGACTATCAAAAATACGCGATGTTCGGGAAGACGGCCAAACGCGCCGAAGCAACCGAGCCCGTACAAACGTCCTTGCCCCTCAAGTTGAACAAGGGCACCCGGATCGGGTTAGTCGGCAACACCCTGTTCGACCGGATGCATGAATTCGGACATCTGGAGACGCTCATCCAGCAAGCCCATCCGGACAAAGCCCTTGTCATACGCAACCTTTCCTGGGCCGCCGATGAAGTCGACCTGCAACCCCGGCCAGCCAACTTCGCCGACGGCGAACAACACTTGACGGCCATGCAGGCGGACCTCGTGTTGGCAGCCTTCGGTTACAATGAGTCTTTTGCAGGCAAAGAAGGTTTGCCTGCCTTTAGCGAGCGACTCACCAAATACTTGGAGAGCATCAAATCAAAAGCCTTCAACGGCAAGACGGCGGCCCAGGTAGTTTTGATTTCTCCCATAGCCAATGAAAACGTCAGGGGCGTGGACGCAGCTGACATGAACAATAGGAACATCCAGGCCTACCTCAAGGTCATGAAGGAGGTAGCCGACGAGCAAAAGGTGGGGTTTGTCGACTCATTTACCGCGACCGAAAGCGCGATGTCTTCGCCCGGCAGCGACCTGACCATGAACGGAGCGCACCTGAATGAAAAGGGCTACCGGCTTTTTGCCGCCACTGTTTTCGAGCAGCTTTTTGGTCAGGACGCTCCCAAGTTGGACGAAAAGGTACGGGAAGCAGTGGTTGAAAAGAATCGCCAACACTTTTTCCGTTACCGGCCCCTGAATACTTTTTATTACACGGGCGGGCGCAACAGAAGCTACGGCTACTTGGACTTCTTCCCGGCCATGCGCAATTTCGATATCATGACCGCCAACCGGGACAAGCGCATTCATGCTCTGGCTCAAGGAAAGAAAGTTTCCGCCAAAATCGACGATTCCAACGTTCCGGAAATGCCCAAGACCAAGCAGTCGCGCGGGGCCAACAAATGGATGTCCGCCAAGGACGAACGAAGTGCCTTTAAGGTTGATCCTCGGTTCGAGGTCACTCTATTTGCCGGAGAAGAACAATTCCCCGACCTCGCTTGTCCGATTCAGATGCGCTGGGATTCGCAAGGCCGGCTTTGGGTCAGTTGCTCCACGACCTACCCGCACGTCTACCCCGGACGCGCCCCGGATGACAAGATCGTCATTCTCGAGGACCTCGACAAGGACGGAAAGGCCGACAAGTGCTCGGTTTGGGCCGAAGGGCTGAACGTCCCCCTTTCCTTCGAATTCGGCAACGGAGGCGTCTATGTTTCGGAAGAACCCCACATGACCTTTCTCAAGGACACCGACGGCGACGGTAAAGCCGATCACAAGGAAACCGTCCTGACCGGGTTCGGTTGCGAGGACTCGCACCATGCCCTCCACGATTTCGCCTGGACGCCTGATGGCGACCTCATCTTTCGGGAATCGATCTTTCACCATACTCAGGTGGAGACTCCGTACGGCCCCGTCCGCCAACAAAACAGCGGATGGTTTGCCTGGGAACCGAAACTTCACCGCCTGACCGCGTTCGGAACCCATGCAAGCACCAACCCTTGGGGCGTAACCTTCGACGACTGGGGCCAGCACGTTGCCAGTTATCCGATCTTCGCCTCCGCCCACCATGCCCTTGACCCCCCTTACCCGGAGCAGCACCCCAGACCCTCGGGCATGCAAGCCTACTCCGGGGTTTGCGGACAGGAGTTCATCGACTTTCCCAACTGGCCAGAAGACTTGCAGGGCAGCATGGTCAAAGTACGCTACAAGTCGACCAACCGGGTGGAAATCCTCAAATGGAATGAATATGACTTCGGCTACGAAGAGCAATACGTCTCCGACATCATCTTCTCGACCAACCTAAGTTTCATTCCTGTTGACTTGAGATACGGCCCCCAAGGGGGAATGTACGTCTGCGATTGGTACAACCCCGTCAAGGGTCATGCTCAGTATTCCTTGAGAGACGAACGCAGAGACCGCAAATCCGGAAGAATCTGGAGGATTTTCCCAAAGGGAGCCAAGCCCGTTCAAGCACCCAAGATCAGTGGCGCCGGCCTACGCGAACTGCTTGAAATTCTCAAGAGGCGTGAATACCGCTACCGCTACTGGGCCAAGCGGGAAATAAGGGAAATGGAACCTGCCGAAGTCAAAAAAGCTCTCGATCAATGGATCGAGAACCTCGATCCGAAAGATCCGCGCTTCAGGCATCATCAAGTGGAAGCAATGTGGGCATACCGTAACGTCGAAGAAGCCAACCTCTCTTTGCTCAGAGAGTTGCTGGCTTGTGAAAACCACAATGCCCGGGCCGCCGCCGCCCGTCAGCTCAGACACTGGCACGGACTGGCGAAGGATGGAGACCGCTTGCTCGCCTCCGCGGCAAACGATGAAAATGGCTTGGTCCGTCTCGAAGCCGCCATTGCGTGCAGTTACGTAGGAAGCAAGGAGGCTTTCGAGACGTTGGCCGGCCTGACCAAAAAGCCAAACGAGAAGCACTTGTCCTACGCCATCAACACTTCCCTTGGTTCCGCCCCCATGCGGAAGTTCTGGAATGCGGATACTGTTGAAAAGACCCACCCCGAGGTTCATTCCTTTATGTTCCGCAAGCAGATCGAAAAAGAGAAAGCCGAGCAATCCAAATCGGATAGCAAATTCGACCGTCAGAAGAACTTGCTCAAGGTCAAGGTGTCTTGCGTCAAGGAAAGGATGGTTTTCGCAACCGAGTACATGGACAAGCCGAACTTGGGTGAGTATAAGCTCGCGCCCGCGGGAGATATTCACGCCAAACCGAACCAACCGGTCCGCATTGAGTTCAGCAACCCGGACGCAACCCCCCATAATTTGGTTCTGGTCCAACCCGGTTCCCTTGAGGAAGTGGGTTTGGCGGCAAATGAGATGGCCAAGGATCCCGAGGCCGCCAAGAGCGGACAATTCATTCCCAAGTCCAACAAGATCATTGTCCACACCAAGATGCTCAACCAAGGGGAGACCGAAGTCCTTCGCTTCAAGGCACCTCGTAAAAGCGGCGTTTATCCCTATTTGTGCAGCTTCCCCGGTCATTGGACGATCATGAAAGGAAACCTGATCGTAAAGTAAATCACCTCCCCGTCCCGCTTTTATCATGAGATTACTTTCTTTTCTCCTCCTTCTAACCCTTACGCAGGCAAAAGCAGCCCAAAAGCAAACGAATTTCGTTCTGGTCATGGCGGACGACCAAGGATGGGGACAGACCGGCTATTACGAACATCCGGTGCTCAAGACACCTCACCTCGATGAAATGGCTTCCAAGGGACTTCGCTTCGACCGGTTCTATGCGGGAGGACCCGTTTGCTCGCCTACCCGGGCGACCGTACTGACTGGAAGAACCCACGACAGAACAGGCGTGTTTGACCATGGATACGCCTTGCGCAAACAGGAAAAAACCCTTCCCCAAGCAATGAAAAAAGCCGGGTACGCCACAGGCCATTTCGGGAAATGGCACCTCAACGGTTTGCGAGGGCCGGGAGTGCCAGTTCTTCCCAAGGATCCAAACGGTCCGGAAGCCTTCGGCTTTGATCACTGGCTATCGGTCACCAACTTCTTCGACCTCAATCCCGTAATGAGCCGCCAAGGCAAATTCGAGGAATTCAAGGGCGATTCATCGGAAATCATCGTGCAGGAGGCACTTAAATTCATCGACAAACAAGCCAAGGCGGAAAAACCCTTCTTTTGCGTTATTTGGTACGGGACTCCACACAGCCCGTGGATGGCCCTAGAAAAGGATTTGAAGGAGTTCGACCAATTGGAGGGTAACTCCCGAGCCCATTACGCCGAACTGAGAGCCATGGACCGAAGCATAGGAACCCTGAGGGCCGGTTTGAGAAAGATGAACGTCGAGGAAGATACGCTTGTTTGGTTTACGAGCGACAACGGAGGTCTGCCCAAGATCAACCCGACGACAACCGGCGGATTGAGAGATTTCAAGGGGAGC
>JAYOMW010000206.1:0-4345 GCA_038121045.1 Opitutia bacterium | reverse complement strand
GTCCGAAAGAGCAAAGTCAGGCTTCGATGCCCCCTTGAGCATACCGCCGTACGCAGGTTAGCCGGGAGTCCGAAGTCGCCGGTTGACCCCAGCCTTGTCGACGCTCCCGAATGAGCGGCGGTCATTACGAGCATGATCAGTACCGTAAGCTCGGTTGGGAGGCCGAATTTCTCCCCGATTTCGTCGGGCAGATCCTTGAGTTCCAAAGGCAGTTTGAGCTCGGGCGGGGGGGCCCTCAGGAGGGTCTCCAGGGAACGCGGCATGCTTGCCTGTACACCCGATGGCATTTCGATCGTAACATCCTTTTCTTCAGAGTCTTGTCTCATTATGAAACGTACCTCCGATATGGTTGAACTGCAAAGAAAAACGTATCGAAAAGACGGTTTTTTTCGTTATTTTTCCTTCACTTTGACGATCAACGGAGCCTTGCCTGTTTCCTTTTGGAATTCAAGCCAACCGAGACCCTGCAAAAGGGTAAGTCGTTTGCCCAGTCTTTTGTCGGAAATCTCCCATGATGCCCTTGTCCTGCGATTGAGACGAAAAGGTTTTCCTTTGCGGATTCGCGACTCGTTCAAACACACCATCCAAATGACAAAGCAGGTATGGCTCGTTTGCTTGATTAGCGCCTCGGCCGCATTCAAGTCGATGCGAATATAGGGCCTGAAGTTGCTCCCGGTCTTCTCGGAACTAAAAACGGGTACGGCGTCAGGTTCTCCGTACTTGCTTTTGAGGATCTTTCCCTGGTTCATTCACAATATAAAAAAAATATTAATAATAACAAAGGACCCGGGTCGGACTTTTGGCGCAGGCAGGTCTGCCTTTTGGCCGGGGTTTCTCACCTGTCGAGATCCAGCTTTTCGGACATGAATTCCCAAGTCCCTCTTCCTTTGTCCTCCAAGTACCGTTCACCGGGCATGAGCACCTTTGATTCGACCGTGACCCCGTA
This sequence comes from Opitutia bacterium, assembly GCA_038121045.1. Taxonomy (GTDB): domain Bacteria; phylum Verrucomicrobiota; class Verrucomicrobiia; order Opitutales; family Seribacteraceae; genus Seribacter. The sequence continues at coordinate 3,399 of JAYOMW010000206.1, read as the reverse complement.
TCCGCCGAGGAGAGGGCGGGTTGATTCCGTCATTACGAATTCAAGGTGCCTCAGGCGGGCCTGCCAATCTTCCAAGTCCAGCTCGACCATGACCGAGTCATGCAGGGTCGCGCAAATTTCGAAACCTTCCGCCGCCAAGCGGATCACCGTTGCCCGGAGGATTTCACTCCCCGTCCCTTGCACGGGAAAGTTCAACGCGCTCAGAGTGGAAGATTTGCCCTGCTCCAAAGAAGACTTGCTCGAGTAGGGCGGGAGAAGTTGCCAACCCAGCGCAGCATGCAGAGGCCGGTTCATAGCCACCACGTTGCCCACTCGTTCTCGCCATCTCCAAAATCGAGGGTAGGCCCGCCTCAGATTCCCGAGCATTCCTTTGGCCTTTCTTTCGCTTTGCCCCAACCTTTCGGCAAGGCTTTTTGCCCCCATCCCGTATTGGATTGCGAGCGCAAGTTGCTTGTAGAGATCTCTGGCGGAGTCGACTTCGGGAGAATCCCCCCGTTGCGCATTTTGGCGAACGGCCCCCATTCTTTTGGCCAGGCCCAAGTAAAAGTCACCCGAATCGTAATCGGCGATCATCGAATCGTCGCCGGCGCAGGCAGCGGCAATTAGGATTTCCTGGGATTTGAAATCCGCGATGACGAATACCTTGTCGGGGGGAGCTTGGACGAAACCTCTCATCCAGGAAGGTCCGAGGAAAATACAGTTTTTCGGCTGGCTCCTTCCCGTGCTCGTCGCAAAATGGATGCAATCGAATCGGTGTCGGCCGTCCGAACCCATGGAAAACCCGTTGCAAGTCGCTTGCCTCAGGGTCTTGTTTGTTTCGCGAAGGAATCTTAGTTGAGGGTGTTTCGAGCTCATGAACTTGAAGGTCTCGTCTTTTCGGTCGAGCTTCCCTGATTCCAACCGCGGCCAATCAATTCCGCGAAGCCGGACGAATTCCGCAAAGGCTTTTTGCTTGAAGCTTCCTTTCTCGAACAAAGGGTAACGGTATCTTTTGTTCACTTCATCGGCCATCTCCGAACGGAGCCGATCTTTCTCTTCTTCCCATCGCAACAAGCCTTCCTTGTCTACGGGAACCCCTCTGTTCCGGATCCGCCCGGCCTCCAGCATGAATTTCCCCCGGATGTTCCAACCCTCGCCCAAGGGCCCCAACTGGTTCAGGAGGGGTTCAAGAACCAAAACGTCTCCCCGGCAATATTCGAGAAGGTCTCGTCGTTCGTTCGAGCTGAAGGGCCCGCCTCTTATGGCCAAATCCCGCATTTCATCTTTGCGGGAACTTTCCATGAACGGAATTCCGAGTTGCCCGCAAACGGACATCAGGTTGGCCCTGCGGTTCGTGCCGTTGGTCATGCGCCTGAATTCGGCCATCGTGCACAAGCCACGTCCGGAAAAAGGCCAATCGAGGGCATCGAAGCAAGCCGCTTCGGCCGACAAGTTGTGGGCCACGAGAACAACGTCGCCCGTCAGTTCGGAAGGGCAAGGCGGGGTGGGCCCTCCAGTATCGATGAACAATTCTCCGACTCGGCCCGACGAAAAGTTTCTCCAGACAACGCAGTGCGGTCGGGGCATTTCGCCGGGCGCCTGACGGTACTCGAAATCGACCCCAATATACCGGACTTTCACTCTTTCAAATCTCCACTTGCCCTGCTCCGGAAAGATACTCCACCACCGGGTGATCCATCGAATCGATGACACGTCCTTCGAATGCGGAATCGAGCAGTTCTTCGAATGGCTCATCGGGCCAAACGGGATCGGGCATGTGATCTGCAGGCTTGTGAACCCTGTATTCTCCGTCTCCGGGAATCATGCGCACCCAGCTTTCTTTCGCCAAATCTGATGCTTTTCTTGCACTGCGATGCCAGCGATTGTCGCTGTTCGCAGGGGCAACGGGCCAGAGCCAATGCTGACCTTTGCCATTCGCGCACAAAACGATTTGTTTTCTTTTGATCAGGTTGGTCTGCTCTTCGAAAAATTTCTTGAGAGCAGGCTCCGGGTTGGGCAAAACGAGATAGTCGCCTCGCAGATCCAAGTCGTCCTTGATCTCCAAAGTTTGGACCGTAATTGAGAACCCGGGGTCGTTGCGGACCCGGAAGAACTTTTCTTTTCCGGGTTTTCTCAACACCACGACGCCTCGTTCTTCAATGATTTCACCTTCGTCAGCGAAACTCATGTCTCGAGCGGCGGCTTCCCAGTCGATTTCGTTGCTCAAAACCTCCTCGTGTTCAGGGACACTGTTTGTTTGATCACCATTTTCTACTTCTTTGTCGGGCAAATCACCCGAATTATCTTTAATCGTCATTATTATAATCCGATCTTCGGCAACATTGCCTCCGAAAGGTAAAACAAGAATTGCGCAAGGTTTATATGTTTGCAAGATATGTTTACAAAAAATATTGCTTGCACTTTGGTCCTGGCCTGTTTAATTTGGTTCCATGAATAGCGAAGAAGAAATAGCCAACTTGTTGGCGGATAGTAAATTAAGCGTGACGGAGATCTCTTTCCGGGCGGGCTTGAGCAGGGCGACGATTTACGACGTGAAAAGAGGCAGGTTCAGACTGAAACCCGAAAGCATGGAACGTTTGCTCCTGGCTCTCGAAGTCCCCGGGGAGCAAATCAGATACCTGATTGAAAAGACGATCGAGGAGAGAATGGAGGACCGAATGGCCAAGCCCGGCACGAAAGGTTCAGACAAGGAGGCTTTCCGTTTTGCGACGGAATTGGTGGGTAGGGTAGCCGATCTTGGAATTCGCGTCTCGTCAAAGGATGAGAACGTTGACTTCGTTCTTTCCTTGGGTCGTGAAAAGATCCCGGTGATCGTAAAGATATCCGTCGCTCAGCCCGAGCGTTTCTTCGCCCCGATCATGGCGGCCAAGCTCGAATACGGTTCAAGCTGGGCTGTGATCGTAACTCCCTTTCCTCCTGCTCCTCATAGGTATCAGAAACTTTTCGACCATCATCGGATCCAATGGCTCGACGGACAGGGCTTGCTCAAATTGCTCGAAAAGAAAGGGGGGGCGAAATGAGCGCCGAATCGGAAGGATTGCTGACCACCGAGGAACTGGCTAGGTTTCTTAGGTTCTCGACCCGACACGTTGCAAATCTGGTCCGCAGGAGAATTATTCCGAGGATCAAGGTCGGGCGTTCGGTCCGGTTCGATCGGGTAGCTGTTCTGCGGGCCCTGGAAGCCTTCGAGGAAAGGGAGGCCGGTCGATGGTAAGCCCTCTCCTGTGCCTGTTGCTCTTGACTTGCCTGCATAAGCACGGGCAGACCAACAAACAGAGCTAATAGAGTGGGTTTCATCCCCCGATCCAAGCGCCTCTTCGGGCGAGGGTCAAGGGTTGGGGGTTGTCAGGGGGGTTAGTCGAAGACTTCTTCGCCGTCCTTGTAGGTGATGCGACCCCA
>JAYOMW010000205.1:0-4351 GCA_038121045.1 Opitutia bacterium | reverse complement strand
CTCGCCTCCGTATCGAACGCTCTTTCGCCCGATATCGTGGGCGAAGAACACTTCCAAGTTGCCCGTGGCGTGCAAGAGGTTCTTCAGGCTTACAAAGACCTGCAGGACATTATCGCCATTCTTGGATTGGATGAGCTTTCTCCCGAACAAAAACAAGTGGTCTTCCGGGCTCGCAAAATCCAGAAGTTCCTTTCCCAACCTTTCCATGTTGCCGAGGTATTCACCGGAGTTGCAGGCCAGTATGTCTCCGTTAAGGACACTATCAAGGGCTTCAAGATGATCCTCGACGGTGAGCTAGACGAAGTTGAGGAAAACGACTTTTACATGAAGGGTGGAATAGACGGCGTAATCGGAGAAGACAAGGACTGAGCTACCGATGGCTGAGACTGAAATAAGGCTCGAAATCGTTACTCCGGACAGCACTGTCTATTCGGACATAGTCGATCACGTAGTCGTACCAACCGCGAATGGCAAGGTAGACCTCTATCAACACCACGCTCCCTTGATCGACAGGCTCGAACCTTCTGACATCAAGATCCAAAAAGATGGCAAAATCGAGTACCTGGCGGTTGGATCCGGCTTCGTTGAGGTATATGCCGAAAAAGTTTCCATCATTACCGATCAGGCGATTTCTGTAGAAAAAGACAATCAGGAGGCAATTGATGAGGCCTTAAAGAGGGCTCAGGATGCGCTCGACGAGGGCAAGAAAAGTAATATCGACGAAGCTCAGTTGCAAATGCTAGAGGCTGCGGCCAAGTTCGAAAGAGCGCGTAAACTCGCTAAAGGAAAAGCACGCTGACCGAACAGGTTTGACCTTGTTTTCGTAACGGCATTATGGAATTGACCATGAGGGTCAAACCACAGGTTGTTGTTTGGTACAAGTTTTTTTGCGGGTCCATGGCAGCCCTGTACGGACTGCTGCTATTCTTGGGAGTCTTTATTGTCAGCTCCTTACCTCCAGATGATGAAGCTTTCATAGATGGAATATTGCTTCTTTTGGTCGGCCCGCCTTTTGCCATCGTCTTTGGTCTTGGCATTTTTTGGGACGAAAAACCGTGGCATTGGGTTTACGGTATAGTCTTGATTTGCATCAGTCTTACGAGTTGCTGTTGTTTTCCCGTCTCTATCCCTCTCTTGATTTATTGGCTTAAACCCGAGACAAAATCCTACTTTACCCCCCTTGAGAAAAGCGGTCCGAACGGAGAAACGCGACAACTCCCCAACGAAAAGACTGTTCGGCAAACGCCCGAAACAGAATCTTAGTTGCTTAGCGGCTTCAAAGGAGGAGCGAACTTGGTCAGGTTAATGCCCTCCACCGCCGATTCATATTCATCCATGGTGGGAATTCTTCCGAGAATTGCCGAAAGGACGACGACCGGAGTCGACGCGAGCAAAGATTCTCCCTTTTTGCGCTCGGAATCCTCAACCACTCTTCCTTGGAACAAACGGGTCGAAGTCGCCATCACCGTGTCTCCCTTTTCGGCTTTTTCCTGGTTGCCCATGCACAGGTTGCAACCGGGTCTTTCGAGATACATCATGTTCTCATATTCCACGCGGGCCGAGTTTTTGGGGGCATCGTCGTTGAATTCAAACCCGGAATACTTTTGCAGCGTATTCCAATCACCCTCTTCCTTTAACTCGTCGATAATGTTGTAAGTGGGAGCCGTCACAACCAACGGCGCCTTGAACTCGACTTTGCCCTGTTCCTTCTCGAGGTTTCTGAGCATTTGCGAAACGATTTTCAGATCGCCCTTGTGAACCATGCATGAACCAACGAATCCGAGGTCTACTTTTTTCTTTCCACCGTAGTATGAAACAGATCGAATCGTATCGTGCGTGTAGCGCTTGGAAATGTCTTCGTTGTGCACGTCTGGATCAGCGATCATGGGCTCGACGATCTGATCCAAATCGACAACGAATTCTTCGAAATACTTGGCGTTCGCATCCGGGGTTAAAGCCGGTTTCTCTCCGGACCTGATTTCGGAAATTCTTTGATCCGCCGTGTCGATCAGGGACTGGAGGACTTGCTTCTCGTTATCCATTCCCTTTTCGATCATGATCCGAATACGGCTTTTCGCGATCTCAAGCGACTCGATCAGCGTATCGTCCTGAGAAATGCAAATGGAAGCCTTTGCCTTCATCTCCGCCGTCCAGTCCGTAAAGGTAAAGGCTTGGTCGGCGGGCAAGGTTCCAATGTGCACTTCGATGATTCTGCCCTGAAACACGTTGTCCCCGAATTTCTTGAGCATTTGAGCCTGCGTCGCGTGCACCACGTCGCGAAAATCCATATGATCCTTCAATTCTCCCTTGAAAGTCACTTTGACCGACTCGGGAATGGGCATGGACACCTCTCCGGTGGCTAAAGCAAGTGCAACCGTCCCGGAATCCGCTCCGAACGCTACGCCCTTGGACATTCTAGTGTGAGAATCACCACCGATGATGATCGCCCACTCATTGGTGGTAAGATCATTCAGAACCTTATGTATCACGTCCGTCATGGCATGATATTCCCCCTTGGGGTCCCGTGCCGTGATGAGACCGAACTTATTCATGAAATTCATGAGCTTGGGAATGTTTGCCTGCGCTTTCAAATCCCAGACCGAGGCCGTATGGCATCCCGATTGATAAGCTCCGTCGACAATAGGAGAAATCACTGTTGCCGCCATGGACTCCAATTCTTGCGAAGTCATCAGACCCGTCGTATCCTGAGACCCAACGATGTTCACCGTCACCCGAACGTCTGAACCGGCATGCAAAACCTTGCCTTCGGATACCCCGACGGCGTTTTTATTAAATATTTTTTCGACCGCAGTGAGACCCTGTCCTTGATGGGAAACCTCTTTGGCAGGAGCAAATACAGACTGCAGTTCAATCCCCAAGGTGGAGGCGGCAAAACTCTGCAGCTTCTTGCCAAAAACGATGGCATAGGACCCACCGGCCCTTATGAATTCCAGCTTTTGCGGGGTCAACGCGGAAGAAATATCCTTCAGCTCCTTCTCTCCATTATACAATTTTTTCTTCTTCGTATTGATTGTAAGAACCGTCCCGGTCTCCACGGAGTAGCTTTGCTCAAGCACAGGATCGCCTTTTGCGTCAAGAATCGGTTGCCCCTCCGAATCAAGTTTTCTTACCCAATTTTCCAGATCCAGTCCAATCCCTCCGGTAACCTCCACTGTCGTTTGAAAGATAGGGGAGATTCCGTTTGTCCCGGCAACGACCGGGGCGATGTTTACGAAAGGAACGTAAGGGCTGGCCGGCCGACCTGTCCAAAGCGCGACGTTATTGACTCCCGACATTCTGGACGAACCCACTCCCATGGTTCCCTTTTCCGCAATCAGCATCACTCTTTTGTCGGGATGTTTCTTTTGAAGATCACGTATTTCCGACTGTTCGGCCTCCGTCATCATACATTGGCCATGGAGCTCACGGTCAGCCCTCGAATGGGCGAATTTTCCGGGAGAAAGCAAATCCGTCGAAATATCCCCCTCCGCAGCGATATAGGTTACGACTTGAATTTCTTCATCGACTTCCGGGAGTTTCGTAAAAAATTCGGCCTTGGCGTAGCTTTCGAGAATCTCTTTGGCCGTTTCGTTCCCCTCCTTGTAGGCCACCTCGATCCTCTCCATGTCGGCCTCGTAAAGAAACACTTGGGTCTTGAGTACCTCCGCGGCCTTTTGAGCGATTGACGGGTCGTCACCGAGCCCCAAGTCGAGAAGCACCCGGATCGAAGGTCCGCCCTTCATGTGGGACAACAACTCGAAGGCAAAGTCAGGCTCAATTCCCTCGACGGAGGAGCCTCCCAAAATGATCTCCTTCAGGAATTCAGCCTTTACACCGGCCGCACTAGTCGTCCCGGGCAAGACGTTGTAAATGAAAAAGTTAAGGGAGTCCTCCCTGTGTTCATTTTCCGGATCCTTGATTTGAGCAATCAGTTCGGTGAGCAATTCGGCTCCGTCAATTGGCTTGGGGCTCAAACCCTGAGTTTTCCGTTCCTCGATCTCCGCTAAGTAATCTTTGTAGGTATTCATGATGGGATGCTTGCAAAATGTAAGTTTAAGCTTAGTTCTTTCAAGCAGATTCGACCAGTCCTACCATAGCCATGAAAAAGACCTGACGCTTGCTTTCGACCAACTATATGCCGGATTGCTTCGAAACCGCGTTTTTTACCCCATTTATCGCTAGGACAGTGAAAACTGAAGCGAACATCCCGGCAGCATTTTGGCAAAGTCTTGAGTTTGTTGATCGGAAAAGTTGCTGCGCAGGAGAGTCAAGCGTTTAAGATTCGTAAGTTTCGTTAGAAAAGCCGGATCGGTTACCTGGCAAAACGGGAGGAAAAGCTCTTTGAGTTTCG
>JAYOMW010000204.1:0-4398 GCA_038121045.1 Opitutia bacterium | reverse complement strand
TGGTGAATGATCTTTCTTTTGTTCGGAAATTGCCAGTCATTCAAAGGCTTCACATCGGAGAGACGTTGATCGAAGATCTTTCTCCACTCGAGGGACTGAGGATCACTCGTTTGGTTTTTACGCCCTCACGAATCAAGCGTGGAATAGAGGTGGCCCAAAGGTTGCAGGGCTTGAGGGAGATCGGAGTGGCCTTTGACGAGCAGCGTCGAGAATTGATGCCCCCCGCTCAATTTTGGGGCCAGTACGGAAAATAAGTTTTCTGGAAGGGAAGCAACTCGTTCAGAGTGAGTTTCCTTCCATCAATGTTCTTTTTCCGGTCGTCCGTGTCCCTTGAATTTTTCCGAGGGAGGAGGGATGGGCAAAGGCTTTGGGAAGTTGAGAATATCCTTTGAATCGAAGTACTTACGGTTGTTATGAGGAGAAGTCCAAGCAGTGAGGTAGCCCTTCTTGACGTAATTCATAACGGGGGTGGTCTGTTTGAAGCCCAGAATGTGGGCGGCCAAGCCCGCAGTGATTAAATCGGCTTCTCCAATGCTTTGCTTGTTGTTTCGGGAGGTCATGATTGGAACGAATTGTACCTCTCCAATTTTTGTTCCGCTTGCAAGGAAAAGAAAAAGCTCCTTGTATATTTCAGCTTTTTTTCTTTGTTTTCAGCTGCAAAACGAAGTCAAAAACCAAACGATTGCCTCTGAGTTTTTTCGGTCTCGTTTCTTTCGGGCAAACGAAGACAGGATCTCTGTCCTTGGGGAGCAAGCTTAGAATCACCTTTCGGAGCAAAGCTTTAGTTGGCCAGCTTTTTTTTATGAGCGTGGAATTCCGGCCAAGAGAGTTTGCCGTCTTTGTTCGAATCAGCCTCGGGGTTTTTCTTGAAATATTGGTTTTTCCAGTATTCCGCATTCTTGGGCGCATTATTCAACTTCCTGTGCGCATTCAGCTCGGGCCAAGAAAGCGATCCATCCTTGTTGGTATCCGCCAGCGGGTTTTTCTTGAAGTACAGATCTTTCCATTCTTCATCGGATTTTGGTTTTTCGGGAATGCTTTTGGGAATGATGGAGAGTAATTTCTTACGGTACTTTTTCAGTGCGTCGGAGTATTTCGAGTCGAGAGCCAGGTTTTTCCACTCATGGCTGTCTTTGGCCGTATGATAGAGCTCTTCCTTTCCGTTTTCATAACGGACGTAGCGCCAATCCTTGAAGCGGAGGGAATAGTTTTGGTAGGCCGGGTCGTAATAGCGGGCCCATTTGTAAAGTGCGGTAAGCGCGTAATCAGGGCCCTGCCATTTTCCTTTTTCGGGATCGGAGAGAAAAGGTTTGAGGGAGAACCCGTCAAGAGGACGTCCTTTCTCATTTTTCATCGTGTTGGTTGGCAGTCCGCAAAGGTCCAATAGGGTAGGGTATAAGTCGACGAGGGAGACAGGGTGGTCGCAAGTTTTCCCTTTTTGGGAAACCCCCGGCGCCCTTAAAATCAGGGGCACGCGGGTGCTTTCCTGCCAGAGGGCATTCTTGTAGAGGTAATCCTTTTCTCCATTTCCCCATCCATGATCGCTGGTGAAGATTACGATCGTATTCTTGGCAAGACCGGTTTCGTCGAGCGCCTTCAGGAGATCGCCGACCAAGTCGTCGATTGAAGCCACGCTTGCGAGGTAGGCTTGAATGAACTTTTTCAAAGCCAGTTCGCGGTCACCTTGGTAAGAAGCGATCAGGCTATCGTACATTTTGGTTCCGCGGTCTCCGCTCCGGTCGTCTTCTTGGGACGTCACGGTATTCTTAAAGGTATCCTCGGCGTCTCCTTTGAGGATTTTGGGAAGTTTAATCGAATCCAAGGGAAAGCGGTCGAAGTATTTTTGAGGGACGATCAAGGGGGTGTGCGGACGGACGAACCCGACCCCCATGAAGAAGGGTTTGGGCGTCTTTTCCTCCGCAAGTTCATTGAGTCGCTTGACCGCCCATTGGGCATTCAGTTCATCGCCCGTCGGGTCACGGTCGCTATCCGATTCGTACTTGAGTTCGCGCTGCTTCTTCCATCCCCCGGTCATCCAAGAGTAGGCCTTGCCAGTGTCGGGTGATTTTTTATGGGAGACTTTTTCCAAGGGGCCGTAAGTTCCGTCTATGATCCCGAAGTCATCCCGGAAGGGACTCGGAACCCCAAGGTGCGGAATCTTGTCCTTGCCATCGAAAAGAAAGGGACCGTAGTCGGACGGATGTCCGTACTCGTCCCATTCCTGCCGATCCCGGTTGTGCATCACCTTGCCGGTGCCCAAGGTGTGGTATCCGTTGGCCGAGAAATGAGCCATCATGGTTCTTGAGTTCTTGAGAATCTCGTTTTTGTCCCAGTCCTCGAATCCGAACTGTCGAGAGGTATGGGGATAGATTCCGGTGGCAAAACTAGCCCGCGAAGGATTGCAGATCGGAATGTTGCAATGGGCTTGAGTGAAGGATAATCCGCTCTCAATGAACTTTCGTAAGTTCGGAGTCTTGGTCTGCGGGTGTCCGCCCAAGGTCTCGACATAATCGTTCAGATCGTCGCATACAATGAGCAGGACGTTTGGCTTTTCAGCCCCGACGAGCGAAAAGCAAATGAAAGTAATCAGCCTAAGAGGAACTCGTAGAGTCATGTGGATAAGGAAAGGCTCCGTAATAAGTTTTTTGTATGAATCAATCTGTTTTTGTATGATTCGTGAAAAGCTGTCTTTCTGCGTGAATACAGAGGGCGGGTCTCTGCCTTGGTCTCCGGACTTAGCCGTCGACCCAATCGGGAATTTTCCCGTCGCCGGTGGCTTCCCCGCCGAGTACCCAACTTAGGTTGAAACGGGCCAAGGTTCCTCCGCCTTCCTTTCCGCCTTCGTAGAGGAGGTAGATCCATCCCTCGCTCTTGGTTCCTGGTCGTCCCGAGCTCATGGAGGAATACGCAAAGCGCCCCTCGAAAACAAGACGCTTGACCGGCCAGGTCTTTCCTCCGTCGAAACTAGCCCAGAGCGTCCCGTGATGCCTGCCCGAAGGGCTCTCGATATTACTGAAGATCAAAACGTCACGATCCTTTACGGGGAGCCGGGTAAGTCCACCCATGAGGCCGTAGTTTCTTGCCTGATCACCGTCGGGGAGGGTTTCGCAGATGGATTTCCCTTTCCAAGTTTGGCCTCCGTCTTTGCTTTTGGCAGTCCATCTTCTCTTCGGGTTGACCCCTTTGGGGGCCCAGTGCCGCCGGGTATTGTAGTAGATCGTACCATTCGACAATTCCGCAATGGTCGCTTCGCCGGTTCCTTTTGCCGGAAAAGGATCACTGGTCTGCCAAGTCTTTCCTTGGTCATCGCTGTAAATGGCATTGGTATAATGCTTGGGCCATCGGGAATTGTGGTTTTTTCCGGCATACCAACGGGAAGGGCGGATGATCCTTCCCTTGTGTTCGCCATGCCGGAGGGTAATGCCATGCTCGTTCATGTGCATGGAAGGAACGTTTCCGTTATTGTCCTTCCCGATTACGCAATCGTGCTTTTCCCAAGTCTTTGCATGGTCCTCGCTCCGGTAAACGGTCAACTTGCTGGGTGGGTGGCCATCCTCCACGAAGGCGAAGATCGAACCAGTCGTTTCGTCCACCGTCACGCCTCCGCCCATGAATCCTTTTCCCACTTCGATTACCTTTCCAAAGGTTTCTCCACCGTCTTCGCTCCTGCGGCAAATCACCCCGTTCCAGAAGGCCAAAACCGATCCGTCCATGGCAACCACGACATTTGGCATCCGGTCGTTTTTAAAAACCTGTTTGGAGTCGAGAACCGGTTTCCCGAGGAAGGGGTCAAGCTTGCCCTCGACCCTTTTTGCAGCTTGAAGATGCAGGGTCGTTGCCATGAACAAGGCAAGGATTAGGCAAGTGTATCTTTTCATTTCCAATCGTTCTTTACCTTATATGGTATCAAGGGCAAGAAGTCTTTGCCTGATTTGCAAATTAACGCTTTCAGGCAAAGGCATTGCATTCGGTCCTCTTTCGGTTGAACGTGCCCGGGTAATTTTTCCCAAGCAAAGTTCGAGTGCTTGACGCAGGGAGCAACGAAGCCTATCGCAGTAGAATGAAACCCTTGTTTTTTCTTCTTTCGCTTTTGCTTCCCGTCCTCGTTGTTTTTTCAGCCAAGCGTCCGAACCTGCTTTTTGCCTTTGCCGATGACTGGGGGCAGCAGGCTTCAATTTATGCTGACGTGCTTGGCAAGGGGGGAATCAATGACCTCGCAAAGACACCCAATTTTGACAAGTTGGCCAAGAGCGGCGTGCTGTTTAAAAATGCTTTTGTCAATGCACCTTCCTGTACCCCATGCAGAAGTTCCCTTCTTTCCGGAAGAAATTTTTGGGAAACGGGTAGGGGAGCAATTTTAATCGGGGCGGAGTGGGATGAGAAAATTCCCACTTGGCC
>JAYOMW010000203.1:0-4450 GCA_038121045.1 Opitutia bacterium | reverse complement strand
ACCATACGGGAATTGGATGATGCCCAGTACGCACAGTTAGATGCCCATCTTGCCAGGGGGAAGGCCCTGATGGTTTTGCACCAGGGTATTGTCCAGCGTGGGCGTACCGACGACTGGGCCGACCGTATCGGTTATTCCTTCAGTTGGAGTGGAGAATTACGCTCCAAATGGGGATCGTTCAGTGCTCCAGTGAAATTTAATACGAGCCATCCGATCTTTACCGGTTTTCCGAAATCCGTTCCTTACAGAGATGAATTGTACTGGCGACTGAAGAAAGGAAAGCGGGGAAAGATCAGGGATATTGCCACCACACAAGCTCCCGGGAACAAGGAAGGTTCTGACCAGTCGTGGCCGGTATACTGGACGGTTGAACATGATCCGTTAGGCAAAGCGCCAAGCGGGCGAGTTTTTGGGTGCGTTATCGGACATTTCGATAAGTATTTTGATGACCAAATCTTTATGGCCGCTCTTGGCCGAGGTACAGCTTGGTGTTTGTATGAGTCTTTTGAGCCATTCAAGGCTCCGCTCCGACAACTTAAGTAGAAAGATTTTTTAACCACAGCGAAACGACACTGGATTTTCATTAAAGTAGAAAACTCTCCTGTGATTACGAAACGACTCATTTTCTCTCTGCTGCTTTTGGGGCTAGCTCTTGGAGCAAAGCAGACCAAGCCAAACGTTATTCTTTTAATGGGAGATGATCATGGTTGGGAAGAAGTCGGGTACAACGGGCATCCCTACGTCAAAACTCCCTTTTTGGACGAAATGGCGGCAGCAGGTCTCCGTCTCGATAATTTTTATGCCCAACCGAGTTGTTCTCCCACCCGCGGCAGCGTGCTGACGGGTCGTCACCCAAACCGCTATGGGATATTCCGCCCCGGCTATTCCATCCGGCCCAAAGAAATTACCATTGCCCATCTGCTCAAAGATGCCGGTTACGTGACTGCGCATTTTGGAAAATGGCACGTCGGACCGGTTAAGAAATCATCCCCGACCAACCCAGGAGCCATGGGTTTTGATCATTGGCTTTCTCATGATAACTTCTTCGAAATGGATCCGGTCTTTTCTTTGAACGGTGGTCCGCCCAAACAATTTTTTGGCGAGAGTTCGGAAATTATCGTCGATGAAGCGATGAAATACATCGAAAAGAAAAAGGACTCCGAACAGCCTTTTCTCTTGGTCATTTGGTACGGATCTCCTCACGAACCATACAGCGGGTTTGAGACCGACCTGGAGCTCTACCGGGATCTGCCAAAGAAGTATGCGGAGACTCAGGTTAGTCTGACTTCCAATGAAACGGGTCGAAAAGTCAAACGACCTTCGCGTGACGTCCTGATCGAACGCTATGCCGAAATCACTGCCATGGACCGGTCGATCGGCAAGTTGCGCAACGGGCTTAAAACACTCGGACTCAAGGACAATACCTTGCTTTGGTATTGTGGTGACAATGGCATTCCCCCCAGCGGTCTGCGAGAATCCCACTTTCGGGGCGTAAAAGGAAAAGTCTATGAGAACGGCATACGCGTCCCAGCGGTCATTGAATGGCCTGCGGGAATTCCAGAACCTGCAGTATCATCCATAAGTGCGGTTACCTCCGACATCTTGCCAACCTTGTGCAAGCTCGCCGGAACCAAACTTCCAAATGTTCCTCTCGATGGCATCGATCTTGTGCCTCTCCTCAAGGGTGAAATGAAGAAACGGGCGAAACCCATCGCCTTTTGGAATTTCCCGGTCGAAACAAGTCAAGACGGCAGGCCATACGTCGATCCCGAACTACAAAAGGGAACCACTCCTCTGGTCAAACAAATGCGAGGACTCTTCACTCGCAATTTCAGGAATGATCATCACTCAATCGTTACCCAAGAGAATTTCCGCGGAGCACGGGCGATCATTTCAGGTGACTACAAACTGGTCATCGAAGGAGACAAGAATTCAGGAGTGGAGTTGTTTAATCTTCGAAACGACAAGGCCGAAAACAAGAACCTTGCCGAAAGTAAGCCGGCCATAGTGGAGCAACTCAAAAAAGACATCCGTGACTGGCAGGAATCCGTTCTCAACAGCCTGATGGAGGCTGACTACAACTAAGGAAGTCCATCACAGGCACATGAAATTCGTTTTAAAAATCGTATTACTCGTCAGCATGACAGTTTGCGAGGCGAAGGAGAAAGCCGTTATGATCGGTCTCATCGGTGACTCCACCGTCGCCATGCAATCCGGGTGGGGACCGGCCTTTGCGGAACGGTTTGATCGTCGCACAAAGATCGTCAACTACGCGAAGAACGGCGCCACCCTTCAAGCCTTGTCGAAGAAACTGGATGAACTCGTACAACTCAAACCCGATTACGTCCTGATTCAGTTCGGCCACAATGATCAGAAACGATATGACACGACGGTCTACCGCGATCATCTGAAGTCGTATGCGGAACGTATCGGGAAGTTCGGAGGCAAGGCCGTCATCGTGAGTTCGGTCACCCGTCGTAGCTTCGACGCTCAGGGGAAGATCGAGTCCAACTTGGTCCAAAACGAAAAGTACAGCTACAAGGCAACACTGACCGACTACGCGCAGACGGCCGAAGCGTTGGCCAAGGAATTAAATCTGCCATTCATCGACCTGCACCGGGTCAGTATTGCTCACCACAATGAGATCGGGCGTGAGGAGAGCATGACCTACAATTTCAAGGAAGGCGACAAGACCCATTTCAACAGGAAAGGGGCTGAAGCGATCACCGATCTAATAATCAAGGAACTGAAAACCACCGTTCCGGAACTTGCCGTCTATTTGAAAGCAGGCAAGCCTGCCGATCCGATTCCAGCCGAATCGGTGGAATCCAAATTCGATCTTATCCGAAAAGCCCACGTAGGAAATGCGGAAAGATTCTTTGAGAACGTCATGCTCAAAAAGGATATCATTCCGTTGCACGGTGCGTTCGCCCGAATGTGGCTGAACCGGGAGCTGCCGGAGGCTAACCGTCTGCTGCGTCAGGCAGAATTGGAGATTATCCAACATGAAAAAGGGAATGGGGAAATGACCGTTGAGATCGCTTCCTCCGAACACGTAAAGTGGCAGATGAGAACATGGAACAGGTTATATCAATTGTTCCATGACCAAAGCCGTTTTTATCCCGGACGCCTGGATGGCGAGACACAAGCCGTGGTCGAGCGAATGTTCTGGCTCTACGTCGGTAAAATGAGCCGTTTTGAAAGAGCCGGATTGGATCATGTCTGGAGCATCCACGGTTCGGAGAACCATGAGATGATGCACTATAGTAACGCACTACTTGCCTTGCAGGCTCTGAAAAATAGCCCGAAGTATAAAAACCGCAAGTTGCCTGACGGACGGAGTGTGGAAGCCCATTATGAAGCATGGAATACCTACTACAAGGAGTACTGCGTCTCCCGGGCAAAACACGGGCTCTTGGTTGAAGTGTTTTCGGCATATGGGCCGAGTTATACCATGCCTGAAATTATGAACATGCGAGATTTATCAGAGGACGAGTTTCTTCGTGAGCGGATGGATAAGCTTCTTCATTTGATCTGGGCGGACTGGGCGGTGGGTCAGGTGACAGGTGTCCGCGGTGGGGGCCGAACACGGATTTATCAGGATGATCCAAATAACATACGACGGCAGACTGAATGGGGTTCAAGAGACCGTTGGCGTTCCATGAGCAAGATACTTCTTAATGAAAGCGAGTGGTGGAGCCCTCGACAAGTACCCAACCATCCAATACAGGGCATGACGTTTGTTATGGCCACAACCGGTTACCGTTTGCCCGACGTCATTATGGATATTGCCCAAGATGTTCAGGCGCGGGGAGAGTACACCTATTTAGCTCGTAGGATTTCCAAGCAGAAGGAAATGCCTGCAAAGGATATACCTGTGACATATTCCGGGTGGTATGCATTCGACCCACATGATCCACGCATGATTGGATACGATTATTGCACCCCCGATTATGTGATGGGTTCACTAATAATCGATCCCACACTACCGCGTGTGGAATCTTTGGTGGGTTCCGATTTAGAGGAAGGTTATCCGGCACTGACTTGCCAGAACCGGTATCATGCAATCGTTTTTCCCAATGATATTAACGCTCGCGTAGTTCCTCAGTGTGAAGGATTGGGGAACCGTAAAACCTATGGGGAGCAGCAGGCCGTTCAGCATAAGAATGTTCTATTGGTCCAGAGGCATGCGAAAGCCAAGACTACCGGAGACATGCGAGTGATCTGGGGCGGCAAGGGGATGCGGTCACGGATCGTCGAGCGTGAAGGTTGGATGATTCTCCGAGAGGGTGATGCTTGGCTGGGTGTGAAAGGTTTCTCCCGCACGAAAGTAAATGAACCCTGTGGTAGCGTCTGGGATAATGATGTCATACTCCGCATGAATGATGGCAAAGCACCGGTAGCTTTTGTCGCTGGCCGGATCAAAGATTTCTCAAATATCGATGCATTT
>JAYOMW010000202.1:0-4470 GCA_038121045.1 Opitutia bacterium | reverse complement strand
TGCCCCTGAAACCCGCCGATGATTTCAAGCCGGTTCTTGAGTTGAAAGGAAGCGGTTCGCTCCCCCGCGGTCCGTCCCGGCCCGACGTCCGGACGATAGACCCCCTCGGCGAGCCAAATCTGAGTCCGATTGACCCCGTCGGCCTCCGCAAGGGCGGCTTGCAAATTGTCATAGGCATGAGTCCAGGAACTCCCGTTGTTTTCACCTTCCGCACCCTCATCCACGTAAATGACCTTGGTCACGGGGGGCAAGGACCATCCGTTGCGGGGGTCGCTGTTGGCGGCGATTTCCTCGGCATCGGGATAGCCGTCCCCGTCGTCGTCCAAATCGACGTCGTTGGGCAAACCGTCTTTGTCCGGATCCTCGTCGACGTCAAGAAGGTCCACCCAAAACGGTTTTTCAAAAGAGGCATTGAGCTCGTCGGTCACCCGGACCCGCACGGAATAGGAATTGGAATGAGTCTCGTAATCAAACGCCGCAGCCGTGCGGAGAGTTCCGTCCGGCTCGAGGCTGAAAAGATGGTTGTGGTCGTCTCCGTAGCCGGAAACCAGGCTGTAGACATGAGTGAGGACTTGGTCGGCCTCGAGGAGGTAGGAGCGAACATTACCATTCGTTGCCACTTTATCATCCCACTGCATGTTATTTTTATTATAACTAAGCCAATCTGCTTGTGAAGAGTAAGTGGGATTTGGGTCTGAGCTAAGCCAATTAGTAAACAACCCATTGACCGAGGTACCATTGACGTCGCCCTGCCAAAACTGCAGGCCTTGTCCTCCTGCTTCCTCGCCTTCCGGACCCTCCGTCCAGCGCCACTCCCCTTCCACCGTAGCGTCGCTTGCCCCCAACCAGGCATCCACCCCCGCTTGGGCTAGGAGATGAGCGGTCAGGTTGTGCTCGGCCTCGCTCGTCACGGTGGCGAGGTAAACCCAAAGAAAGGGATCGGCCGCATTGGCCGCATCCGCCGCCGCCTTGGCCTCCGCCCAGCTAATATTGGCTTCATGGTCGATCAAATCGTAGCCCTTCCAACCGAGTTGGGGATCGTCCGGGTCGACGGAATTGAACTTGCCCACAACCGTGCCGACCGGCTCTTCCTCGTCGAATTCCAACACGTCCGCCCACTCGTCGATCTCGTAGTAAATGTTGGATTGGGGAGCTCCTTGTAGATCAGGAACCACGGAAAGCGCATCAAGAACAGGACCACCCGCCACGTCCGAGCCCAGCACCGAGCCGGTGTCGTTGTTCTCGAGCGTAGGAAGAACTTGGGTCAGAATAAAATTCCGTCCGTTCACTCCCTTGAAATCAGTCAGGAAAGCCTCGTTGTTCGCGAAACTGAGCTGGTCCGCATTTTGCATGGCCGAAAAATAGCCGTTGATTCCACTGCTCGAGGCCCCCGCGCCACTGTCGAATTGAGTCTTCATCCAGTGGGTCATGTGCTTGACTCCCCCCGTTATGCCCGCACCTTTAAGCCTGAAATCCAAGTAGCGCACCGCCAAGTAGGAAGCGGCTTTTTGATGATTCGATTGAATTGTCTCCCCATCTCCCACAGCGGCGAGCAAAGCATCGATTTCGGAATCGGTCGGTTCGGTCCCAAGAAGGGACAAAACTTCATCATCGTATCCTATGAGAAAGATAGCCAAGCCCTTCTTGAACCACCAACCGGTACTGACGCCGTCACCCGTGATGTCCCCGTAATAGCTGTTTTGGGCCATCAAAATTGGAGCAACCTTTTTGACAATTTGATTTTTGGCAATCCGCAAATCCGATTTGCTAAGCAAATCGGATAATACAAGTTCGACGGCAACGGCATTGGCTACAGGCCCGGCATACGAAAAATTCGTTCGACCCCATTGCAAAGAGTCATGTTCTTCATGCACGGTGACGTTCCAGTCGTCGGTCGAATCAACGGTCCATCCATAAGCATCGAAGACCAGGTCCTCGGCCGACTTCAGCCAGCCGTTCTGGAGGTTATGGATCAATTCTTCTTTTTCGGCACTGAAACCAAGAAAGGGATCGGGACGGATATTGACCGGAGCCCGGTTGGCGACAGGCCCGACGTCGTAGAAGAAGACCGTGCCAGCATCCGTATTGCCCCAGTAATCGGTACTGGGAGCTCCAATTGCAAGGACTCCATCCGACAAGGATACCGCGGACCCGAATTCGTCCGATGCGTTGGCATCTTGGGCAACGATCCTGTCAAGCAGGGTGGCGGATCCATTCTGCTCGACCCGGTAGAGGTAGACGGCGCCTGCGTTCGCCAGTCCTCCGTGCGTTTCTTGATAAGCCCCGACGGCAAGAAGATCTTCATCCAAAGAAAGGGAAGAGCCAAGTTTCGCTCCGGCAGGCCCGTCCTTGACCTTGTCGAGGAAGGAAATCGAACCATTCTGCTCCAATCGGAAAAGGTAGGCGGCGCCGGCTGAGTTCAGACCATTGGGATCATGCCCCTCTGCGCCCACCGCGATCAAGTTGCCCGAAAGGGAAAGCGAAGAACCGAATTTATCGGACGCATTGGCATCCGATGCGGTGACCTTGCCCAATTCGGCAAGCGAACCGTTCTGCTCTAGTTGGAAAAGATAGGCGGAACCGGCGTCCACTCCCCCAGCGTGATCATCATCATATGCCCCGACCGCAAGCAAGTGGCCCGAGAGGGAAAGCAAAGAACCGAATTTATCGGACGCATTGGCATCCGATGCGGTGACCTTGCTTAGGTATGAAACGGTGCCGTTTGGCTCAACTCGGTAAAGGTAGGCCGAACCGGCATTGACGATTCCGCCATGATCATGATACGGAGATCCGATCGTAACAAAGTGATCCGTAACGGAGATGGAATAGCCGAAATTGTCGGAATTATTGGCGTCGGAAGGAACAATTTTTTGTAGATATTGTACCGAACCGTTTTGTTCGATTTGGTAGAGGTAAGCGGCTCCCGAATTGGAATATCCGCCTTGATCGGACCATTTCGCTCCCACGGCCAGGATTCCGTCGTCCATGGAAACGGAATAGCCGAACTGGGTATTCGAACCGCCGTCGGGTGCCGTAAGCTTGGCGATTTTGGTCAAGCTTCCGTTGTGTTCCTCCCGATAGACGTAGACAGCATCGGCATTGGGCGCCCCTACGACCGAAAGATCTCTCCAAACCGAGAGGGCGGCCCCGAAATGACCCGCATTGATCGCGTCGGAAGGAATGACCTTGTCGATCAAAGTGGAATTTTGGTCACCCCGTACAAAGGGAGAAAGGAAAGCCAAAAGGAAAGAAAATTGGAGAGATCGTTTCATTGTAAACTTTTTTGGGTATTCGTTTTGGTCGGGTTACCGGCGGTCTCTTCCCCTGCTTCATCAACCGATCGGGTTGTTTCGCGAGGAGACGAATCGTCTTATTTCGAGCCAGTGGATTCCCGGGTCTTTTCTTTTGACTCACCGGCCTGGTCGGGATCAATCGATTTCTCCGAAACCTTCTCTCCCTGTTTCTCTTTGGATACTTGCCCGTTCTTTGGGTCCTGCTCCTTGGCGGATTGTCCTTTTTCAGACTTGTCCTGTTTCTCTGTACGTTTTTTTACCTTCCGGGACGCGTAATCGTAAAAAATGGGATTCCCTTCGAATGCTCCGAGAAGAAAAAGCCAACTACTCGTCTTGTTGCGCCAAAGACAGGGCCAAGCTCCTTTTTGCGTCCAACTCCAACCATTTTCCTCCTGCCAAAGCCAAAGTCCGTTCTGTTGATCACTCACAGCGTAGGTCCAGCCAAGTTGTTCGTGATAAACCCAGTCCATGCCCTCTTGCTTCCTGAATCTGCCGAACCACTCGGACTTGCGCCAGCCGGCGCCCAGCTTTTCTCCTTCGCTCCACCATCCGAGGGTTTCGGCGAGGGCGGGGATTTCAACGCGGTAGACCGAACCAAAGTTTCGACCTTGCGGGCTCGTGACATAAGCACGGTAGAAGTAGGTAACTCCAGGCTCAAGCTTCTTGGTTTTCAAAAGATAACTGGATTTGTCCGCCTTGAGGGCAAAGGGAAGATCTGTTGTTTTTTTGAAGTTCATACTACGACTTAATTCGACCCCGGCACCCGAAACATTGGCTTCCTCGGCAGCCAAAATTTTGCCACCGAACAGGTAGCTTCCATCTTTTTCGGCGGTGACCTCAAGGGTACGGACAAGCGGTGCTTCCGTATCTTTCTTTTCCTTTGCGGTCTTGGATTTGTCATTCTCTGATTCTCGCGTATCAATGTTGAGGGTTTCCCCGTTATCCGATCGATTGTCATCCGCTGGGGTTTTCTCTTTCGGGCTTTCGCTTTTTGGATTTTCCTTGGATTTGCTCGAACCCGTTCGTTCTTCCTTTGCCTCGGTTTTGATCTCCCAACGGGTTTCGTCATCGGATTTCGATTCCTTGATCGTATTCCCAGGTTGTTGGGTTTTGCCGGTCGTATCCGGTTTCGCTCCCGTGTCGTCGGCTGCCTCCGGTTTCGTCTCCGTGTCGACGG
>JAYOMW010000201.1:1398-4496 GCA_038121045.1 Opitutia bacterium | reverse complement strand
CCTAGCCCATCAACTCGGTCATCATTCCGGTGCTGTCGGCGAAAGACTTGACCGGCGCGTTCACTGCATGAAGCATCGAAACGAAGAGGTTGGCCAACGGCACCTTTTTCTCTCCCTCGAAGGAGTGCAGGTTTCCGTGCTTGAATCCAAGGGCATTTCCGCCTGCCACTTGGATCGGATAGTTTCTGGTGTTGTGGGATGCGTGCGGATGGGCCGAGCCCCATACGACTACCGTCTGATCAAGCATATTGCCGTCCCCTTCCGGAGTATTGCGCAGGCGCTCTAGAAAGTAAGCATGCTGCTTGGCCCGCCAATTGTCCCACAACCCTGATTCGGTCGGTCGCTTGTGGGCGATGTCGTGGGTGGCGCCCTTGTACCCGAGTACGTAGTTCGCATAGTTCCACATTTCGCTGCCGCTGGAATGCTCGCTTTCGAGCATGAGGGTGGCGAAACGGGTGGAATCGGTTTGGAGGGCAAGGTAGAGCAAGTCATACATGCATCGGGTGTATTCCTCTGGATCCTTGTGGGAAACCTCAAGGTTCAGGCCCTTGGTATCGACGTTCGGCAAAGGCTCATGGGTCCACTGGCTGGTTCGCTCGACGCGCTTTTCCAAAGCCCGTATGGATTCGAGATACTCGTCCACCTTGCCTTGGTCTTCTTTTCCCAGTCGTCGATGAAGCCTCTTGGAGTCGTCGAGCATCAGGTCGAGCACGCTCGCCTCGCGCTTGAGGTCGGCCCGAACCTGCTCGACTCCTCTACCCGCATAAGGCTTGAACAAGCGGTTGAAGATTTCCTGAGGCCGGTGCATCGACGGGATTGGACGCCCCGGGCCGTAATGCGAGAGCGTCTTGGCGCTCCCATAGGATCCCGTGCCACCTTCGGTGCCCAAAACGAGCGAGGGGTAACGAGTATGATGCCCGTTGAGCTTTGCGGCCACTTGATCGACCGAAACGTTGTTTGTTTTTTCCGATACCGACATGTCGGCCCCAGTGGCGAAAACGTCTCCACTGCTGTGGCCCCCCATTCCCACACCGCCCGCATGTTCGAGACCTTTGAGGTAACTCACCGAATCTTTCAGAGGGGCGAAGGGAGCGGACGACCGGTTGAAAGCAAGAGGACCGGCGTCTTTGCACGGCCACCAGTTCCAATCGTGATGAGAGCCGTCTTCCGTCTTCGGTTCGTAGACTCCGTAGGCAATGTAGCTCACCACCATCCGCTTCGGCAGGACCTTCCCCGCCGTCTTTCCCCAGGACATGCCTTGGAGGAAGGGCAAGGCAAGGGCAACGCCACCGCCTCGGACAAACTGGCGCCGATTGATGTTCCAGGATTTTGGTTTCATGGGATTGTCATTGCTTGGTTTCGGTAAAAACGGGACTGAGGCAAACGGATACGATCATCTCTTGCAGTTTGTACCCTTTTTCCTTAGCCGACGTCAGCAATTTCTTAACTTCAAATCGATCGCGATAGGTCAGCTCTCTGCCGATTCCGTAGGTCATCAGTCTGCGTATGACGTTTTCGACGATCTCATCCTTGCGGTCCTTGAGCAAATACTTCTTGAGCTCCCGCATGCCATCAACTTTGGGACCGTGAGGCACGCGCGAGGAGGCTTCCACTTCCTCCGTGTAAACCGACTTCAGGTAGGCTTGATAACCAGCCAAAGTCTGATCCTGCTTATGATTGAAACCCCGCACACGAACTTTGTCTTTGGGTACGAAGGGTTGGTATTTACCGATGGCGCTGTAACGCTCAAATGGAATTCCCCAGGGATCGAGGCGGACATGACAATCGCGACAACTTTCGTTGTTTCGGTGAAGAGCCAACAGGTTCTTGATCGAAACCGCTTCATCGGCCGAATCTCCGGCGGAATCAGACAAGGCCGGAACTTCGGCCGGCGGCGGCTTGACTTCGTCCCCGAGAATGGCTTCGCGCAACCAGACCGCCCGATAGATCGGATGAGGGGCTGAACCCGTGGAATTGCCAACCAAGACGGAACCTTGCGTCAGAAGGCCTCCGAGTCGATGGTCGGGTTGGACGGCAACGGGCCGAAGCTTCAATCCATGCACGCCCTCGACTCCATAATGGACAGCAAGCGGTTCGTTGAGGTAAGCAAAATCGGAATCGACGATATTGAGGACGCTCGCGTTTTTTCCGATTAGTTCGCCCACGAACCCAACCGTCTCCTGGTGCATGTAATCCCGAATGGTCGGACGGAACTGTTGCTCCTGCCCGCGCCGTTCGCCGACGTGCACGGTATACAGAAAGCGGGGAAAGAGATCCCGGTTCACGTTCACCGTTTTCATCTTGGCGATGCTCAGCCATTGGGTCGTGAAATTTTCGACAAAACCTGCGGCCCGCTTGTCGCCCAGAAGCCTGCGTGCCTCAGCCTCAAGGACCGCGGGGTCGTCAAGCTTTCCCGAGGCCGCGAGATCAAACAGTTTCTGATCGGGCATGCTTCCCCAAAGGAAATAGGAAAGGCGCGAGGCGAGTTCGTACTGCCTCTTCGTTTCGGAGTCATCAATGACCCGATGATAAAGAAACTGGGGAGAGATCAGGACCATGGCAAGGGTCTCGCGCATCGCCTGCTCGAGCGTATCGAACTCCGCATCGTAAATCTTGTGGATCCGTTGATAGTGATCGACTTCCTCCTCGCTCACCGGACGCCGGAACGCCCGCGTCATGAAACGTTTGATCACCTCGCGTACGTACTGATCGGGCTTTCCCTCGCGCAACGGTGACTCAAAAAGGATGCGGGTATGGTGTTCGGGGGGCCAGACCTCGGCCACGGGAGCCTCGAATTCAAGAGACTCCAGAACCACGCGGGGAGCCTCCGCGCTCCAGGATGCATCAAACCCGCTCTTGCGATGATCGTTCAGCTCACCGTTGTCGAAAATATTCTGGGCAGTGATGGTTATGCTGGGTGGAATGATCTTGTTCTTGGTCGACCTGGCCGGTTGAACCGGGACGTTCTCCATGCGTCCGCGAAACTCGAACTCCTTCGGATCGTCGGGCCTGTTCGTCAGGTGAACAATTCCCACTTCATGATAGATTCCCGACCCCGAATCGTGCCGGAGGTCCGTACCCATCACGAGGCGAAGGGC
>JAYOMW010000201.1:0-1298 GCA_038121045.1 Opitutia bacterium | reverse complement strand
TAACGGACCAATTGGTCGGGCCCGATCATCATCATTTTCGCGGTGTTGTTGAAATGATAGGGTTTGTCCGGATCGACCGGCAAGTCCTTGGCTAGTTCGAGCTCAAAACCCAACAAGTCCCTCATCGTATTTTGATACTCGAAGTTCGTCAGCCGGCGGGTCGTTGTGGCCACCTCGACTTCACTGGCCTTTTTAACGTAATCATGCAGTCCGCTGTTGATCCAATCTGCAATGAACATTCGCTTGGTCTCACTCGGTTGCTCTTCGTCTTCGGGGGGCATTTCCCCACTTTCGAGCATTTCGAGCACGTCCTCCCAACGCTCGAGCTCACGTCCCGTGGACAAATCTCCGTCCAGGGTGTGAAGCGAGATCTGGCCTTTGCTTTTTTCAGGACCATGACACCTGATGCAATACTCCTCAAAAAAAGGAACGACCTCCTTTTTAAAGGAAGATTCAGCCTTTGCTTCGGAAAATCGCGGAACAAGCAACAAGGGAAGCGTTGCCACGCCCGCAAAGAATATCCTGACCCAAGGGCAAGAACTCATTTTACTGGTTTCCCAGGACCAAGCGTGAAAAATCCCCAATCCTCGCAGCAAGAGGCAAGAAGACGAGAAGTAAACATGGGCGAATCTTCACAGGGAGACCAAAGAGAAATGGTTTTCGGCAGGGTGGCCGAACTACTTGGACAGGGCCATCAATTTGCCCATCGCATTGGCAAACGAGTCGCCAAGCCGGACGAAAAACGCCCCGCTGCCCAGATAATGGTAAGGACGATCGCTGCCCACCGTACTCCATTCGTGGTAATGAGGAGGCCATCCTTTTTCGAATACCGAATGGGAAAAATTAGAATAATCCTCGTAGCTTTCCACCGAAAGAACGTTACCTCTGAATTCGGAATGTCGGGCGGCCTTGCGTTGAGCGATCGAAACCGCGTTTTCGTCCACCTTTTCTTTGGTACGGGCAGTCCCCAGCACTCCGATAACGAAAGGCATGTCCGGCGTCTTGAAGGTGCTTCGAACATCCTTGATGAAGGTCTTCATGTTTTCCGCATAGTTGCCGTGGTATTCGGGGTTGAACTGATCATTGAAGCCCTGAAACCAAACAAAGCCGGCAATTTCATAGCCCTCCTCGGGATCGTATTCAGGATGGTGCTTCTTCGGGTCGGCCAGCACGCCATTCACGTGCTCGACCATCTCCCGCCAGAAATGACCCGCCTCGTCCTGACTGAATGGCTTCGGCTCACGCGGCAGCTTGGGTTTGCGCGGTTCGCGTAATTTCTTTTTGGTCTTTTCATCGGC
>JAYOMW010000200.1:0-4509 GCA_038121045.1 Opitutia bacterium | reverse complement strand
ATGGGTCTTGCCGGACACGAATCCGTTTCCCGTGACTTCTCAAACGAGCAATTGGCAAAGCGTTTGGTCGACAACGTTCTTTCCCCCATCGAGAGACATACCTAACCACAAAACCCATGGCATCCGAATTTACTATCACCCGCCGAGTCGAATTTAGTGAGACCGATCTGGCGGGCATCATGCACTTCACTAATTTTTATCGTTGGATGGAAATTTGCGAACACGAATTTCTGCGGAGCCTGGGACTTTCGGTTGACATGGAGGACGAGAATGGCCGTTTTGGTTGGCCTCGTGTCAAAACTTCCTGTCGCTTCAAAAGACCTCTGCGCTTTGAAGAAGAAGTGGAAGTCAAACTGATTGTTGCCGAAATACGCGATCGCTCCATCCGTTATGCTTTTCAGTTTTGGAAAGAAGAAAACGGTGAGCAGGTCAAAGCGGCGGTTGGCGAAGCGGTCGCCGCTTGCGTCCGGTTTGAGCAAGCAACCGGTTCCATGACTCCCATCATGATTCCCGAGGTGTTTCGGAATCAAGTAAGGGAAGTCTCCTCGGAAGTTACTTGAATCAGCGGTCCTTTCGGTCATGCGCCTTTTGCTTCGAAGCCTTGCGGCAACATTTGACCGGGGAGGATGCCTGCTCCGTCCAAAGCTTCTTGGCCCAAAGCTTAAAAACTCGAAATCCAACTTTCCTTTCTCCGGCGCATATTCGTTTCGGCATGGACACCGCGAGTTATTTGTCAAAGATTGAAGAGAAACTACTTTATCGACATGAATTATATCTATTATGCCTTACTAACGGTGGTGTGTTGGGGTACCTACGGGATTTGCATGCACGCGGGTTCCATTAACATGAAGGACCCGGAAAATGGTCGAATCATGGCCTTTCTTTGGGTCGGCTTAGCTTATTTCATAACAGCCGTGGTCGCACCCTTGGTCATTCTTAAGCTCAAGGGCGGGAACATCGCGTTTTGGAATTACCCGACATCGGGTTGGAAGTGGTCTCTGATCGCCGGTACTCTTGGAGCCATCGGTGCTCTGGGGGTTCTTCTTGCCTTCGGTTCCGCCGCCGCTGAAAAACCAACGCCGCCCGGTTGGTTCGTACCAGTGGTCATGTCAATTATTTTCGCAGGAGCCCCGATGGTGAATGCAATCGTCAGTACGACAAAGGAGGGAAATTGGGGAAGAGTACTCAGCAAAGAACATTGGCCTTTTATAGTGGGAATCGCAATGGCGGCTTTGGGTGGATACTTGATCACAAAGTACGCCCCAAAAGCTCCGCCAAGTCCTTCTACGGCCAACGCCTCCAAGGCCTGAAGCCCTCCTATTCATGACCCACTCGCCCCGAGAGGGAGGATCGCCCGAGGAGTGGTCAAACCAACGCTGGGAAAAATTCCAAACTCTTTTGCAAAGGGTTCGCGAATCAAATGTCTTTCAGGCAGATCATTTTCCTGCCCTTGCTGATTGCGGCCGATGGTCGGGTTTCGATGATTTTGTCGAGAATTGTCCCTTGACCGAAAAGAACGACCTCGCACTGGACAGGAGCGAAAACAAACCGTACGGAACCAACCTGACTTTCCCCGTAGAGGAATATTCTTGTTTTCATCAAACCAGCGGAACAATGGGCGAGCCGATGGCCTGGCTGGATACGCAAGAAGACTGGAATTGGATGCTTGGCAATTGGGATCGAGTTCTCGAGGGTGCAGGCGTTCAATCCGGGGCGCGTTGTTTTTTTGCCTTTTCGTTTGGCCCGTTTCTTGGTTTTTGGACGGCCTACGATGCCGCCCGGAAACGGGGCTGCCTTTGCATTCCCGGTGGAGGGCAGGCGAGCGAACAGCGCCTGCATTCGATTCTCGAGCATAAGGTCGAATATTTGTTCTGTACACCGACTTATGCCTTGCGGTTGCCAGAAGCGGCCAAGCAAGCCGGTATCGACTTGAGAGGGCACGCCTTGCGATCGATCATCGTGGCCGGAGAAACTGGAGGCAGCGATCCATCCTTCCGAAAAAGGGTTTCCGAAGCTTGGGGGAAGGAGCCAAGCGTGTACGATCATTACGGGATGACCGAAGTGGGGCCCGTTGCCTTTGAGACGCCGGGGGGCCAAGGAGGCTTGCGCGTTATCCTCGAAAGTTATTTTGCAGAGGTCATTGATCCCGAAACAAAAAAACCTTCTTTAACAGGAGAAGGCGAGCTCGTGCTAACGACCTTGGGCCGGACGGGTTGCCCGCTCTTCCGGTACCGTACGGGCGACTTGGTTCGGGCCAAAAGAAAGATCGGACCGGATGGTTTTCCTGTGCTGGATCTGGAGGGCGGAATCCTGGGTCGCTCCGATGACATGGTGGTGGTCCGGGGGGTGAACGTCTATCCTTCATCGGTGGATACGGTCGTCAGAGGGTTTGAGGAAGTCACCGAATACCAAGTGATTCACGAAAAAAAAGGAGAGATGTCCGAGATTAGTTTACAGGTGGAAGCACCCGAAAAAGTGGCACGAGAGTTGGAAGCATCTTTGAAGGAGGCCTTCTCCTTGCGAATTCCAGTTTCCCTAGCGCAACCCAATAGCTTGCCTAGGTTCGAAATGAAGGCAAAGAGATGGCGGAGCGAAAAATAATCTTATCATCATAAGCAAAATGGAAAAATTCATTGAACTCGATGAAATTACCAAGACCTATCCTTCGCCCGAGGGCTCGGAACCGGTGGTAGTCTTCGGAGACATCAACCTTGTTTTGCCTGCGGGAAGCGCCACTGCAATCGTCGGACCTTCGGGTTCGGGCAAAAGCACGCTGCTTAATCTCGTCGGAGCCTTGGACAAGCCGACCAGCGGCGAAGTCCGGGTAGACGGTCAATCCCTTTCGGGTATGACTTCCGCCGAGGCTGCGCTCTTTCGTAACCAGACCGTGGGCTTTGTCTTTCAGTCCCATCACCTGCTTCCTTCCTGTACGGTTTTGGAGAACGTCATGGTGCCCGCCTTGGCAGGCCATGGAAATTTGACCGGAAAAGCTTTGAAGAGCCGGGCCGAAGAATTGTTGGATGAAGTCGGCTTGAGCCATCGAATGAGCCACAGGCCCGGAGAAATTTCAGGGGGCGAGCGTCAGCGTGTGGCCGTGGCCCGCTCCTTGATCAATGAGCCGAGCCTTCTCTTGGCAGACGAACCAACGGGAGCCTTGGACAAAAACAATTCGCAAAAGCTCGTCGACTTGATTGTAAGCCTTAACGAATCTCGGACCTTGACCCTCGTTCTCGTTACTCATTCTCAGGAGACGGCATCGCGAATGGATACCGGCTTTTTGCTGGACGATGGGAAATTGAAACGCCTCTGACCATGAGTTTTTGGTCGATCCTTTTACGAAACCTCCTGTATTTCCGCAAGCAACATGCGGGAGCCTGTCTTGGGGCCGCCTTGTGCTCGATGGTTTTAGTGGGTGCTCTCACGGTGGGAGATTCGGTCCGGGCAACCCTTTCCGCATTAGCCGATGAAAGAATCGGCCATGCCGACTTGGCCTTGCTGGCTCCCGATGGCTTCTTCAGGGAGGAACTGTCCAATGAGATCCAAGAGGAATTGGGCGGCCAAAGCGTCGTGGCTCCAATCGTCATCACCAGAGGAACCGTTTCTTCTACCGATGGTTCGGTACGGGTCAATAACGTACAGGTTCTCGGAGTGGAGGAACGCTTTTGGAGCTTGGCTCCCGACCCGGCCAAGGTTCCTTCTCTTGAGGAAGATGGTTTTCTGGCCAACCCCCGGCTCTACAAGCATCTCAAGGTGGCGGACGGAGCCCGGATTATTCTTCGGGTCGAGGAACCGGGTCTTTTTTCACGGGACGCGCCACTCTCCGGGGAGCGTGACGACAAATTTGTTTCCTTTAATGAAAAACTTCTGGGGGCGGTTCCTCCCGAGGGATTCGGGAGCTTTGGCCTGCAGGGCAACCAAAGAGAACCTCTCACCCTTTTCGTGCCGATGCGCATTCTGCAGAAAAAAATGTTCCGTTCCTTTGACGAGGAGACGGGAAGCACCGAATTCGCAAACTTCATTCTTCTTGGAAACCCCGAAGGGGACCGGATTGAGTTGCCAAGAGCCCGAAAGGCCTTGAACGGAAAATGGACCTTGGAGGATGCGGGAATATCCTTTAAAAAACTCAGGCATTCGCCCTATTGGAGCGTGCGGACTCGGCAAGTATTCCTTTCCGACGCCCTAGGTAACGCCGTCCTCAAAATCGATCCGAAGGCACAAGGCGTGCTCACTTATCTGGTCAATGCGATTGAACGAAAACAAGCGGGAGATGTCAATGGCTCCAACTTGATTCCTTATTCCATGGTCTCGGCCGTCCAACCTGATTCGGTTGCTTTCTTGCCGGATGATTTCAAGGATGACGAGGTCGCTCTCAATGAATGGGCCGTCCGCGATTTGAACGTGTCGGTGGGGGATGAAGTGACTTTGCATTATTTTTCGGTGGGCGAACGCCGAAAACTCCATGAACAAAATGCGACTTTCAGGTTGCGGACCATTGTCCCGATGCCCGAG
>JAYOMW010000199.1:1852-4541 GCA_038121045.1 Opitutia bacterium | reverse complement strand
GAAGAGAGCTTTATTCAGGAAAAAAGAATGGTCTTGAGCGATAAAAAAGAGGAACAACGAAAAGAAAGAGCGGATGAACGCGAACTTTTGCAAAAAAGATTGGAAGCCCTCCAACTTGAAAGCGAAGTCACGCTTTTACGCAAGCAAATCGACAAACAGGGGGGACTCAAAAGCCATATCTCGGGCAGAGTGGTTGAAATCACTTCCTCGGTCGGAGACTATCTATCCCCCGGTTCTCCCGTCATTTTGATACAACCTGACTCGGGTGAGGACAAAATGACTTTCGTGGTCTTCATTTCCAGCGAACAAGTAAAGCCAGTGAAGGAGAACATGAAAACGGAATTGCAATTGTCCGCCTTCCCTCCCACCAAGTATGGAAAATTAATGGCGGAAGTAAAAGACGTATCTCCCATGCCCCTTTCTTCTTCCGGCTTGATGAAAGAGTTAAGAAACGACCAGTTGGTTCAGAGGATTACCGAGGTTGGAAGTCCGTTCATGGTCAAAGTGGACATCGTTCGCAATGAGCAAGGTGAATTCAAATGGAGCTCCCAATCGGACGGAGAACGCGAGTTGCAGGTTGGAATGGTAGGGGAAGGCAGCATCATCACTCGATGGGAAAGATTGATTTGGCTTCTTTTGCCGCAAACCCAATGACATGTTTTCGTTCTTAAGAAAGAAATTCCGAAGTCACCGCACCCCTTCCCTTCTTCAAGTCGAACACACCGAGTGCGGAGTCGTAGCCCTTGCGATGGTATTCGGTTATTACAAGAAGTGGTTTTCAATTGAGCACCTCAGAGATGCCTGCGGAGTCTCCCGAGACGGCAGCAACGCATTGAACCTTCTGAAATTCGCCCGTGACCAAGGGATGGAATCGCATGGCTACAGCCTTGAACTAGAAGAGCTCAAGGAAATGGATTCCTTCCCCATGATCCTCCATTGGAAATTCAATCACTTCATTGTATTGGAGAAAATCAAAGGAAACCGGTTTTGGGTAAACGACCCCGCGACCGGTCGGCAAATCCTTGAGGAAAGAGAGGTCGACGAAGCGTTTACCGGAGTCGCTTTGACTTTCGAACCCAACGAATCCTTCACTCCCTCCGGATCGCCACCGAGCTGGGTCAAATCTCTCTTCAATTACGTCTCCGAAGTCAAGGTAGGATTGGCCTTGGCGATGGCTTTGGGCTTGGCAGTGGTTGTTCCCGGCGCCCTCATGCCCATTCTTTCCATAGTGTTCATCGATTACGTTTTGGTTCAAGGCTTCGAGGATTGGTTGCCCATTCTCTTGGGAAGTATCGTCGTTTTGGCCCTGCTACAGTTCCTGCTGAATTTCCTTCAACAAAGCATCACTTTGGTTTTCCAAACAAGGTTGTCGATAGCCCTCAACAGCCGTCTGATCAACAAGGCAATGAGTTTGTCTCTGGCCTTTTTCTCTCAGCGTTCGGCCAGTGAAATTGCCGGCAGATCCCAATTGGTCGACAATTTGTCCGCTCTGATCATGGGGCCGCTTGGCAAATCCTTCATCGGGCTCATGACGGCTACGGTCTATTGCCTCGTGATGTTTTGGTTCGAAGCGAACCTAACCTTCATCGTTTTGGGAATCGCTTTGGTCAACTTGCTTTATTTTTCCTGGCAAGTCAGGCGCGTTCGCGAACTCAACCAGGCGGTGACCCGTGAAGCGAGTCTGAACACGGGCGAACAGTTGCAGGCCCTGCAATTGATTCCCGAGGTCAAGATAAGCGGCTTGGAGGCGAATCTTCTCAAAAAACTAGTGGGAAGAAAAATCAAATGGCTGAACGAAAGCAGCCGGTTGACCATAAAACGGACAATCATCGAATCACTGCCGACCTTTTTGAACTCGGGTTCCTATGCCATCATCCTGTTTTTCGGCGGGCATAAAGTTCTCGATGGAGAGATGACTTTCGGCGTGTTGGTGGCTTTTCAGGGATTGATGATGCAGTTTCTCAACCCCATCCAGCAAATGCTTTCCCAATTCGCCGATATTCAGGAAGCTCAAGGCAACATTGATCGAATCGATGACGTTTTTTCCCAAACCGAAGGTGCGGACGAAGAGGACAATGTGGATGATTCGGACAACGAGAGCGAACCGGACAATGAGGAAGACCGGACCATCACATTCCCACTGCTTGAACTAAAAGACATCACCTTCGGATATCAAAAGCTAAAGCCGCCCTTGCTCGAAAACTTCGATCTTACGATTGGCCCGGGCAAATGGGCGGCCTTCGTAGGGGCCTCCGGTTCGGGCAAATCCACGGTCACCCGATTGTTGTCACAACTCTATCAGCCATGGTCGGGAAGCATAGAGCTAGGCGGCATTCCAATCAATGCAATCGATCCCAAGGATTTCTCCAAAAGGATCGCCTTCGTTGACCAAAAAATCGTGTTGTTCAGCGCAACCATTACGGACAACTTGTCGTTGTGGAACAGCTCCATATCTTTCGAGCAACTTACCAAAGCATGTAAAATAGCCTGCATCCACGACTGGATCATCAACAGACCAATGGGCTACGAACACAAAATTTCCGAAGATGGCTCGAATTTAAGCGGTGGAGAGAAAGCTCGGATTGAAATAGCTCGGGCCTTGGCCGTGGAACCTTCCTTGGTCATCCTCGATGAAGCGACTGCCGGCTTGGACCCCGAAACCGAAAGCAAGTTGTTGCAGTCAGTCAGG
>JAYOMW010000199.1:0-1829 GCA_038121045.1 Opitutia bacterium | reverse complement strand
ATCATCGTTTTTGAAGAAGGCAGAATTATTCAACGGGGCACCCATCAACAACTCCTGAAAGAAGAAGAAGGCTTGTACCGAAAGCTTTTCACTCTTGAGTCAAAGGAATGAGCGAAGAGACAAGAGAGATGCTGCTTGAGGGGTTCAAGGCCCATCTGTCCCGATCGGCAAGCCATAGCATTGACAATGAAAAGAAGTACTTCGAACTCCGACCGGATGCTTCGGGAGCCCACGTATATTGGAGCCTTCGTGGCGAATGGTACGTCGAAGGAGAATTGTATGACAAGGATGGCCATTACGAACAACGTAAGGTAATCCTGACCTTGCTTCCTGGGGAATTTCTCCTACTCCCCGCCGAGTTGCCTTCCTCTTTGCGCATATACTCTCGTTCGGACAACAACGCTCAATGCTTTCGAGCCCCACTTGAGGCAATGATTGGCAACATAGAAAACCCATCTCTGCTGAATTTGGTAAGCAACAAGCTCACCAACTCACTCATTGCCCTGGCTGAGTTCGAGAAGGACTTGCTCAAGACGACTCTCAAAAAGCCTCAAACAGTCGACCCAGGGAAGCAATTCACGCTTAATCCAGGCAGAATGGGCGTAACCTCAGGA
This sequence comes from Opitutia bacterium, assembly GCA_038121045.1. Taxonomy (GTDB): domain Bacteria; phylum Verrucomicrobiota; class Verrucomicrobiia; order Opitutales; family Seribacteraceae; genus Seribacter. Next base: position 1,215 of record JAYOMW010000199.1, on the reverse strand, counting down.
CCTCCTTTTTGGATTCGCGGAGACAACCTATCCTTGTTCCCCGAACCAAGCAGAGCCAATTCCGAATTACCCGAGATTTGGCTCATCCACTCCAATACGGCCTTCGTAAACGAAACCGAACAGGCACAAACCCTGAACAGCTTTTCCAACGACGTCGTATACAACCAACCCAGTTCCGCTCATCACGTGAGCCAGCAAATTTCCTTCCAATGGGAAGAACTAGTCTCGAGGTGGGAAGATCATTTCATAAAGCTTCAAAAGCAGGACGAAGAGCATAGCCTCCGCAACGACGTCTACTCTCAATCCATTCGGGAGCGACTGCTCAATCTCCTGACCGGCAAGAAGTCCTATTTACCCGTAACTCCAAACCAGACATTGCGGGCGGCATTCCACCTGATCAATATTCAAGGTTGGATTCCGAACATCCCCAAAAGAACGGAAACCGATGATCCGTTGGAACTCTTGAGCAGGGTTGCCAACAGTTCGGGTTTGATAATGCGCGAAGCGACGCTGAAGGGGGATTGGTGGAAAAAAGATTCAGGTTCTTTCTTAAGTTTTGGCGAAGATGAAAAAGCATTCGTTCTGTTTTTCAAAGGTGGTAGCTATTACAAATGGAACCCCGAGGATGAAACGGTTTCGATCGTCGACGAATCAGACGTAGAGCAATTCGAGGGGGTCGCCATCTACTATTACAAGCAACTTCCCGATCAAGCTCTTACCATCGTGGACTTGATACTGTTCGAACTTCAATCAGTTCGAACAGAAATTGCGATGGTGCTTTTTTTGGCCACTATTCTTGGTGCTCTCGTAGCCATTCTCCCCATGCTTTCGGCTTTTGTCGTAAACGTCCTTCTGCCAAGCGGTCTTACGACCCTTCTGGCCGTAGTGTGCGGAGGCTTGGTGGTTCTCGGTCTGTTTCAAACCGTATTCACTTGGTTCGATACGATGATCATGACCCGCATCAATTATCGGCTTACTTTGGCATCCAACGCAGCCTTGTGGCATCGCGTGCTTAATTTCCCCTCCGGGGTGCTCCGACAATTCGCCGCGGGAGACATCGGTATGAGAATGAACAGTCTTCTCGGCATGCAGGATTTTTTCAGAACCATTGCCCAGCGCTTGGTCACCATGTCCTTTCAAATCATAAGTAGCCTCGGGGTGGTTTTTTGGGTAAATTTCCAACTTGGCATTGGAATCCTAGGGTTTGGTTTGATC
>JAYOMW010000198.1:0-4691 GCA_038121045.1 Opitutia bacterium | reverse complement strand
GATACATACCCCCGGTCGAAGCGCATGCCCCCATGGCAACGACCCATTTGGGATCCCCCATTTGATCGTAAATTCTCCGAACCACCTCGGCCATCTTGTAAGTCACCGTGCCGGCAACGATCATGCAATCCGACTGGCGGGGAGAAAATCTCATGACCTCCATACCAAAGCGCGAAATATCATAACGGGAGGCCGCGGAAGCCATCAACTCAATAGCACAACAGGCCAAACCCATGGGCATGGGCCAAACCGAGTGTTTGCGTATCCAGTTAATCACCGCATCCGCCTTGGTGACGATTACTTCGCCTTCGACCTTACCGTTGTAACCAACTTCGTCGGAAATCATATTCGGGTCTTTTTAACGAATATGTCAAAACAAGCAAACCCCAAAAAATAATGTTTAAAATAAAAGAAAAACTAATCGTAACTTTGAAAGCAACCCATCGGTTTTGATCATTGACGGATGCCACTTTCATCGGCATGAAGGGAGGGCGATTGTTTGTAATCGGAGAGGTGACAGAGTGGCCGATTGTGCAGCATTGGAAATGCTGTGTACCGCAAGGTACCGCGGGTTCGAATCCCGCCCTCTCCGCCATTTTGGGAAGCCTAGTTTTCGTGCACGAACACCTTGGCGTCCCCTGAAAATTGGGCCGAAGCCAAATCCAGGAGAGCAGGCGCTTTTTTCGCCACCCCTGAACTCGGCGAACTCGCTTGGCCGGCTACCAAAACGGCAATCTTTCCATATAGATCCACGGATTCGCCCTCGGAGGGAGAAAGAACCACTCCCTCGTTGAGCCATCGGCGGAGCCTCATCTGGTCCCATTGATTGTAGGGTTTTCTTGACCCCAGCAAGTTTTCCGCAAACCTCATGGCGGCGGTCTTCCAAAGACTGCCCGAAAGCTCAGGCGATTCGGTCATGATTTTTTGCATGGCATCGGTGGACAGCCAAAGAGCCGTAACCGACGAATCGGCTACGACGTTAGCGGTGCGCTTGATGCCTGCCAGTACGGCCATTTCTCCTATGACCGAACCACGGCCCATGATATCGACGACCAAGTCTCCGATGGAAACCTGAACGCTGCCCCGAGTAATTACGATCATTCCATCTCCGTCGTCTCCCTGTTTCATGATCGAGTCTCCGTTCGAATAAGCTCTTTGCTCCGAAACCGCCACGATCTTGGCAATGAGTTCCTCGGACATGCCCTTAAGCCAGTTCACTTCCCGCAAAACCTCCTCCGGTTCGGGAAGCCTGAGCTCCAAAGGACTGTCCATGACCTCCTTCATTCTCTGCTCGACCTCGGTAATCAACCTCGCGGCTTCGTCCGACTCGAGCATCCCCTCGGACTTCAGCTTGCGGACTGCATTGCGTTCATGGTTGAGAACCGAGCGGATGGCGTCTTTTGTCTCGATGCCAACCGTTGCCTCGGGATAATTTTCGTGTAAGTCCCGGATGCAATGCAGAGCCGTCAAACGATTCTGCCTGATTTCATCCTTGATGAGCTTGGTGTTCTGCTGAAGCTTCTTCGGGTCCCCGCTCTCGTCAAGATCCTTGGCCATGGTATCGACCAATTTGGCAATATCCTGCTGGGAAACGACAAACGCCTTGGCCGCATCATAGCTTACGGTAATTCGATCGGAAAAATAGCTCTTCAGCAAAGGAAGATCCTTGAAAGCTTCGGTTAACTTGCTAACCGAAAAAACTTTTTCAAGGTATCCACGCTCCGTCATCGGCACCTTCCCCTGCTTGTCGAGAAATTCGCTAAGATTATTGTCCAAGATGGCAACCGCCCGGGCACTCAACAATCCGGCCCTGAACTGAGCCCAGTAACTGCTTCTTTCCCTCTCCAACAAACGGCGCCTGATCTCAGCCAAGGTATCCATCTCGGCCAATTCCTCGGGCGTAAGGGGATAAGCGACCGGATCAGGCAGATATTTTCTGACCTCGGACCAATTCGCGCCGCTGAGGAAACGGTCGTCTTTGAGCAAATCCATCTCCTCCTCACAACCCTTCGCGACATTACCGGACGCATTGGAAAACATCAACTTCTTGACCGCCGGCAATTTGGTGAGACCCAAAGCGTTGACCATCGGACCGACCGTCGTAGCGTTGACAAGCAAAGTTAACAACACGATGCCTGAAATCAGGAAAAGAAACTGCCCCCGGACACCCGCCGAAATCCCGACCAAGTTAATGCCTGCAAACTGAGTGCCTTGCCCCTCTCCTAGAACAACGATTCTTTTGTCACCGTTGGCCAAGGCCTTTCTTAGTTCGTCAACACCCTGAGAGGTCGTTGCTTTTTGAAGGACTTTTCCGTCTCTGTTTTTGATTTCACCGAACAACTTGGCCTTTTGCTCGTCGGTTTGGGATACTCCGACGATCTTTCCGCCTTCGACGGTGGGGGTTGCGATCGACTTGAGAGCGGAGAGTTTGTGCCAAGACACTTTTTTGTCATTTGCCTTGGCCTGCTCGATATTGCGCTCCCAAAGATCGGCCTCCTTTTTATCAAGCAAAACGATGGAAGTCGTTGCCTCGTTGTACCCGCTTCCACCATCCTTGACTTCGAATTCGAACCTCAATTGCTCCGAATAGACGACGAGAGCAAGAGCCAAGCCGATGGCTCCCCGCAGAGCGCCCCACCAAACGACCACCCCGTCGCGTGGAGGCAAGCCGTATCCGGCCTTGCGCATGAGGGGGTAAAAAATGCCCATATTGGTGGCTCGCACAAGGTGAATGATCAAATAAACAAGCCCCAAAATCACGTAATCCATACCCGACGGCTCAATCTTTTGGGCAATCACCACACCAACGACTATGAAAATAATGACATTCGCGACAAAAGCTATGAACTCCCAAAACTCGTGCATGAAATGCTCGACCTCCGGACTAATCCGGGTTTTGCCGACTCCGGCCATGACGATTCCCAGAGCAACCAAACCAAGAACACCGGAGACGTGAAAGAAATGTTCGCAGATGAAAAAGACCGCAAAAGAGGTTGCGAGTACGACCGTCACCTCGATCAACGGGTCATTGAAAACCTTGCGGACCCAAAGGATCGCAAGCAAACCAAGAACGACTCCCAGAAGGCCACCGGCTGCCCCGATTTTCCCGAAACCGACCGCTGTGTTCCCCAAAAAACCGACCAAATCGAAGTCACCCGTTTCGGTCAACATAACTTGGGAACCCGTAACGACTCCGAAAAGAAGAACAAAAGCAACAATCGCGGTTCCGTCGTTGAGAAGAGATTCGCCTTCGATCAGGGTACCCAACTTCTTGCTCGCCCCCAATTCTTTGAGCAGGGCCACCACCGCCACCGGGTCCGTGGCGCTGACAACCGCCCCGAACAACATCGAAGACAGCCATATGAAGGCCCCCGCCTCCACGCTCCATTCCGCGAGGACACCTCCCGGGTCCCCGAATGCAACCACCAAACCGTAAAAGGCAAGACCCGTCATCACGGTTGCAGAGACGATACCCGGCCCCGCAAGGTAGAAGGCATTGAGAAAAGATTTCTTGAAAGTATGAACGTCCAAGGCAAAGCCCGCCTCGAAAATGAGAATGGGAAGAAACACGTAGAGAATCAGGTGACCGTCCAAGTCCCCCCCCCAAGTGATGGCTCCGCTCAAGGTATCGACGGTTTTCGCCCACAATTCTCCGAAGAAACCATGTTCGTGCGTTTCAAGAGTGATTGCGTCATCGGCGTTTTGACTTCCGTGCGGGCCGTATTCACGGTTCAACGCACCCATGGCCAAGCCAATGAGCAACAGGAGCACCGTAAAGGGCAAGGGAACCTTTTTGAGAAATTGACGAGTCGCAGCCCCGATAACCAAAGCCAAGATCAAAAAGAACAGACCGTAAAGATAATCGTGCCCCCCGGAGGAGGCGAGAAAGGCTGGAAAAACATTCATAATTTCTCAGTCGTGATTAAAACAAAATAGAATCAGTTGGCTCGAAGCAGTTTACTGGGGAAAGGGCGAGATTCGAGCGAATTGTTCATTTCCACTTCGCCCTGCGCCTGCAATCTCTTGGGTGTCCGACCAAGCAGTTCGGAAAGAGGATTGGCCTCGGAAACTTCGTAAGCCGGTTTGACCGATTTGGCCACCGGTTCAACGGGAGGAAAGGCATCCTCAGGCATTGCGTCGGGAATGGGCAAGACCTCGAAAGTGCTTGCTCCCTTTGCCCGTCCGACTTCCGCCCTGTAGGTTTTACCGATCGAGACCTTTTGAGCCTCCACGACGTTGGCCAAAGAATTTTGAAACGATGGAGAATTCGGAAATCCCGAAAGGAGGTAAGAACTCTCGACCACCGTTCCAAGGTTTACGTTTATTTTGTCTCCCATTCCCAAACCACCGGGTTTTGCAAAAACCAACTCACCTGGAAGAAGCTCGAATTTCCCGGAATCCGAGAAAATCAGGATCCGGCCAAGAACGCAAAGGAGTTTGAGTCCGCCGTTGGGCTCGACCTCGGCCATGCAGGTTCCGATACCGGACAACTTGACTTGGGTTTCCGGACTCGAAAGATGCACGGACTCACCGATCTTTCGGGAGAGCATCATGATCGAACCCTCGTGAAGAACGAGCACGTCGTCCCGAAGGGTGAAACTAGTATCCGAACCGAAACGGAAATGATACCCTGCTCTCAAGGTCTCGATACCGCTTCTCGGACGGATCGTCAAGCGCGTGTCGGATGGAAG